>JBGSPK010000325.1:0-8694 GCA_041738665.1 Sphingorhabdus sp.
GGATACCTACGGCGGTGCCGCACCACATGGTGGCGGCGCATTTTCTGGCAAAGACCCAACAAAGGTCGACCGCTCCGCCGCGTACATCACACGCTATCTCGCAAAGAACATCGTCGCGGCCGGTCTGGCAACGCGCTGCACGATCCAGCTGGCTTATGCCATCGGCGTGTCCAAGCCGCTGTCGCTCTATGTGGACACACATGGCACCGGCACTGTCGGGGACGATGTAATCGAAGCTGCTCTGCCAACGCTGGTTGACCTAACGCCGCGCGGTATCCGCACGCACCTTGGCCTCAATAAGCCGATCTACCGAAAGACCGCCGCCTATGGCCATTTCGGCAGAAAGGCGGAGGGTGATTTCTTTCCGTGGGAGCGGACCGACCTTGTAGAGCAGCTAAAGGCCGCTTTGATCTAGGCTGCAGCCAGAGCAGCCGGGTTTGCGACGATTTGGGGTGCAAGCAACACTCTGTTGCGTCCTTGCTTCTTTGCCTGGTAAAGTGCCATGTCAGCCCGTCGCATGGCGGAACTGACGCTTTCGCCTTCAGACAACAAAGCTACGCCAATACTCGCTGTAAAGCAGATATTACCCATCGGGGCATCCAGCCGGATCGAATATATTGCCGCGTTCAACAAACGCGCAAAATCGACGCTCGCAGACTGGTGCGTGTCAAAAACGAGGACGGCAAACTCCTCTCCTCCGAGCCGAGCGACCATTCCCCAACCATGGCATGCCTTGTCTATTGCCAACGCCGTCGCTGACAAAGCTGCATCCCCGACAGCGTGACCATGGGCATCATTGATTGCCTTGAATCGATCCAGGTCGATCATCATCACGGCACCAATTGCTGGCGCTCCCATCCCCTGCAATTCAATCATTTTTTCATAACCGCGCCGGTTGGCAATACCGGTCAACGGATCGATCGTCGTCGCCATATGATGGCGATCAACGATATCCGCGGTGATGGTCAGGATCAGCAGCGTCGCCAACACTAATGTGATGATTGCCGACGTGAAATAGAACATCATCATATATTGCGACCACAGGCTGCCCTGAGCATATTCTTGCGATTGGTCCATCGTGAAATAGATGCCGAAACGAATAATGTAGGACAGCCAGGTCGCAACAATGGCTCCAGCCGTCAGCTGATCAAGAAGGCGCATTCCCGGTCTGAAAAAACGCGGCAGCGCGAGAGAAATCATTAGGATGCAAACGATACTTGCGTTCGGGACACGAATATCGACGCGGTCGACGATGAAGGTGGCCCACAGGTTGACGGCCAGACCAACTGCAAAAAGTATCGCGGCCGGTTTACGGGGAGTGTGGTCGCCATGCCGGGCGAGAAATGCGTCGGCGGTCAACATCAGGACCAACCAGTGCAGTGGCACAGCCAGCGTAAAGAACCATGACGGGAACAGGCTCCGTTGCGTGTCGAGGATGACCGCCAACACGGCGATGGCAAATGCCGCCCCGCCTTTGCGCGCACACCCCTGTTTTCCCTCTGCTATGGCAATCGCGATAAACACGCCTGCAAACACGGCGTACATTATCGGCAACAGCCAGAAGAAAATGGTGTCGGAAACCATGCTGCCTGCCTAATCGTCAAAGGATAAATTAGCTTTAAGCGAGGCTTAGCTAGATATTTAGCATATCGCGGCGGCTCTCCGACTTGAATTTGCCAACATATCGAGTAATCGCGCTGCGATGACTGCAAACAAGCCTGGAGACCCGACCACGCTGAACCGCCTGTATGGACGGTCAAAGGGCAAGAAGTTACGTTCGGAGCAAACCGAACTGGTCGAACAACTGCTACCCCAAATTTCGGTACCAGTCGAAGGCGACCTTAATAGCCAAATGCTTTTTGGTGACCAGCGATCCATGCATTTCGAGATTGGGTTTGGCGGCGGCGAGCACTTGGCCCATCGCGCTGACTTGTTACCCGATCATGGGTTCATCGGTTGCGAACCTTTTGTAAACGGTGTGGCGCAAGCACTCACCCACATCCGTGATGGCGCGTTACGAAATGTCAGGCTGCATATGGGAGATGCGCTTGATGTCTTGCGGCGTGTGCCGGATGGCTCGCTTAGCTTTGTCTATCTGCTGCATCCCGACCCTTGGCCCAAGGCCCGTCATGCCAAACGGCGCATGATGAATGTAGGTCCTGTGGATCTTATCGCAGCAAAACTGAAATCAGGCGGAGAGCTTCGCTTCGGCACCGATCATCCTGTGTATCTGCGCCACGCGCTAATGGTGATGCAGCGCCATCGTCACCAGTTCGATTGGCTGTGCGAGAAAGCTGCAGACTTTCAGACGCGGCCGAGCGGTTGGCCCGAAACCCGATATGAAACCAAGGCGCGGCGCATAGGGCACGAAGTGTGGTATTTTCGCTGGAGGCGGACCTAACGGCTAACATGTCGTAAAGCCGTTCGTGCATCCGCGCTTGAGCGAGATTGCTGCCATCGGATAAGAGCGTAGCTGGATCGTGTTGCAACGGTGCAAGCAGCGTGTGATCGACAGTCAGACCAGCTTTATGAGATATTCAAACTCCGATTCGACCTATGCTACAACTGACGGAAGCGTCTTATGGAGACTGTTTTGCTATCCGTCCGCAGTGATTTCCAGAGTTCGGCACGCTCAACAATTGCGCGGATATCGTGCGGCACGCGGCGGCGATGACAGAAGATTGGGTGTCGGAGAACCAGTCCGATGGGGTTGTTATGTAGCAGTCGTGTATAACAGTCGCCACCTGATTTTCCAACACCATTTCTGATAGTTATGGATGCCGTACGGACGGAACTGTGTAGCAGTCCTGTGTTACACCCGCTTTTGGAGACCGTCTTTTTGACGATTCCCCGCATTTTCAATGTATTCAAAATTTCTGGTGCCGGAAGAGGACTCACATTGGACAACGGTCTCTCACCATCCCTGAGATCATCCTGTGATGCCTGAGGAGAGCAGTCCACGATGTTTGGGGATGGTGCACTACCGTCAGGGTCAACGATGCTGTGAGCGTCTTTATCGGTCATTTGGTTATCGCCTCACAGATTGCCGTTGCGTCAACTTCCATGACGCTCGTTAGGATCGTGCCCTTAACTTGACGGATGGATGATCGCGTCAGGTTACCTGACGCCTTCCTGATCATGCAGCCAGTGCCCGATATACGGATGCACGACCGATCTGAAGTTCGCGTGCGATCGCTGCTGGCTTCATACCAGCATCACGAAGCTCTCGGACCTTGTTGGGGTCGATTGATGCTGGACGTCCCTTGTAGGCGTTCCTGAGCTTCGCAACCTCGATACCGCGCCGTTGGCGTGCTTTGATAAAGTGCTTCTCTACAGACCCCACTAATCCGAAGATCGTCAGCAGCACTTCCCCCATCATATCGGAGCCATCGATGGTAATGGCTGGATCATGGATTTTGAGGACGGCTTTCTTCTCGATCACCCGTTTAGCGATGTTGAGCAAGTCGGCAGTGTCTCGCGCGAGCCTGTCTGGATGAAGGGCAATGAGGGTATCGCCATCGTCGAGCAGACGGATGGCAGCTTCAAGTTGATCCCGACCCTGCAATGACGAACCGTTACCCACCTCGGTAAACACGACGATGGCACCAAGTTCTTCAAGGACGGTCTTCTGAGATGTAACATCCTGTCCTTGCCCAGAGCTTACCCAGCCTCCAAGCGCCATTGAGACTTCATGATCGACACGAGCAATACGCAGTTCATCGCGAAAGTTGTGGCGGAACGAATGATAGCTGGTTCGGTCTCGGCGAGCGCCAATCGACCCGAGAAACTGCGTAAACCATTTTGAAAATGCGACAGCGCGCACGCCGCGAGCACCAGCGTCAATTTCATCGAATAGTTTAGCGTTACCTTCGCGCCGCTGCCTTTCAGCATAAACCACCAGACCAAGTTCCACTAACGTGGGATGCAAAGGGATGAATCGCTCGCTCCCCCTCGTTTTTAGCCTTTTGTCAGTGCTGCCAACGAGAGATGACGGAGTTACGCAAAAACACGTAACGCCATCCACAACGCGCACATCGGTCGTGTCTAACTGGCAAATCTCCGACAACCGCATGCCTGTGTGAAGACCGATAAGTGGCACCCAGTATCTTGCGTTTTGCGGACGCAGCGATCCTATTTTAGCATAACCGCGATCCCCGTCGTCGCAGCCTGTGAAAAGCGGTGCGTTAAATATCAACCTAAGTTGCTGCGGCGAGAATGGGTGGCGCTTATCACGCTTCGCGATCTCATCTGGCAAACGCAACCCTCTCGCTGGATTACGAACAATAAGTTCCTCGCGCACACACCAATTCAGGAAAGTTGAGAAATTACCGAGGTAGGAATTGGCATTTGCAGTGCTGATCTTTTCGATGTTCGCGTCCGCACGTCCAAAGTCAGAAGCTTGTAGTGGGGAAAGCTTCGGGAAAATCTTCACGGCATTCTTTGGCAAAAACCGCAGCACCTCGATCAGTTGCCTTACTTCGACCCGCGAGACATCCTTAACTGGCAACTCGGCACCGAGAACCGAAACGACCAACGCGTGGGTCGTCTGATATGCTTGCCGTGTCGTCTCCGTCCACGCATTGGTCGGGTCCCCCATGTAACGCTTGTATACCTCGCCGAGCGTTGGACACGCTTCGCGGTCATCCCCTTTAAGCGGTTCGTGCATCCACGAGCGAGCGAGATAGCTGCTATCGGGTAACAGGGTGGCTGGATCGTGTTGCAACGGTTTAAGCAGCGTGTGATCGACAGTTAGACCAGCTTGATGTCGCAGATGTTCAAACTCCGATTCGACCTTTGCTACAACTGACGGAAGCCGTCTGATGGCGAGGGTTTTGCTATCGGTCCGCAGTGATTTCCAGAGTTCGGCACGCCCAACAATTGGGCAAATATCGTGTGGCACGCGGCGGCGATAATAGAAAATCGAGCCTCGTAAAACCAGTCCAATGGGGTCGCTGTGTAACAGTCGTGTGTTACAGTCTGCACCAGACTTTATAACACCATTGCTGATAGTTATGGATGGTTGGCGATGGGAATTGTGTAGCAGTCCTGTGTTACACACGCTGTTTGGAGACCGTCTTTTGGACGATTTCCCAGCGTTTTCAGTGTTTGCAGAAACTCTGGTGCCCGGAAGAGGACTCGAACCTCCACGCCGTTGCCAGCGCCAGCACCTGAAGCTGGTGCGTCTACCAATTCCGCCATCCGGGCACTTGGATGCTCCGGCAAACTGCCGGACATCGGGTAGGCGCGCTCCTTTAAGCGATAAAGCGGTATTGTCAACGGCCCTCGCCTCGTTCATTCACGGTGGCGCAAAATATAACCGTCGCAATTTCCTCCCCAAATCGAGAGAGGTAGCGCATGCATATCCAAACGAGCACGTCGCCTGCGAAAAAAGGCCTGTTCGCAACGGGAAGCTGGTTTTCGCGCTTGCCCGCCGATGTGCAGGACGCGTTGATGATCGCTGGGCGCACGCGCCATGTCGAGGCCGGCGCGACGCTGTTCCGGCAGGGCGACGAACCCAGCGGTCTGCACGGGCTCGTGTCCGGAGAACTCCACATCATCGGGTCGGCGAGCAACGGGCATGACACCTTGCTCGCCATTCATCGCCCCGGTGACTGGACCGGGTTTCTGACCAGCATCGACCGGCAAGCCCATCCGCTGTCAGCGCTCGCTGCGGTCGACTGCACGACATGGTCGGTACCGCCGTGCGAAGTGGCGCGGATATTCGAACGCGATGTCGCGACTTTCCGCTTGCTGGTCGCGCCCGAAATGCTGGTCGAGCGGCGGAATTATCGCTGGATCGTCGAGATGGTGACGCGGCCGCCAGTCCAGCGCATTGCCGAGCGACTGATCGATCTGGGCCGCTGGACGCATAGCGAGCGTGCCGGGCCGGTATCGCCGATTGAGCATGTTAGCCAGGAAGCGCTCGCTGCTGCAACCAACGTGTCACGGCAGACGATGAACGGGGCGCTCGGTGTGCTTGAGGAATTGCGCCTCATCAAGGTGGGTTATGGCCGCATCGAGATACTCGACAGCCGCGGCCTTGAAGAATTCGCAACCTGCGATCATACAAAAAGCCGCGAATTGTCGCCTGCACGACAATTGTTCCGCCGGGAAAGTATTACAGAAAATTAGAAGGTTATAGAATCCCTAGGTTCGATTTTGGAGGAGGAACGGCATGGTTATCAAGACAGCATTGGTGGCTTCGGCAGCGCTGGCAGTTGCCGCAACGGCATGGGCGCAGACCGACAAAATGGCCCCAATCGGCCGCGGTGAAGCGACAATCTATCGCGACGTCAATTTCCAGGGACCGGCGGTATTCGTCGGTGAAGCCAAGGAAAATCTCGGCCTGGCATGGCCAGTGCGCTCCATCCGCGTCCGGTCGGGGACGTGGGAATTATGTGCGCGCACCCGCTACCGTGCGCCTTGCGCGAAAGTTTCAGCGGACGAAGCCGATTTGCGGCGGGTGAGCCGTTTGCTGTACGCTGTACAGTCGATGCGCCCCACAGGTTATGCGCCGCCGGTTCAGCCCGATCCACCCGCAGGCACGTCGCTGCGCGGCATGTCGGGCGAATTTTTCCCTGCCCCCGGCCGCAATGGCTATCGCATATTATCATGCTCCAATGGCGGGTCGACGGCGAATTGCGCCGCCAAAACCGCTGACGATTATTGCAAGAGCCTGGGGTATGGCGGCTCTGCCAGCCAGACACAGGAAACCGTCTACAGCCGCGTCTATCTGGCCGACGTTCTCTGCACACGGACGGGCTATTAATTGATGCGCAAATTATCCCCCCTCATCGGTGCTGCGATTGCGCTGGCAATGGCGGCACCGGCTTTTTCGGCAACGCCGGACGCTTGGGCAAAAGTTGATGCGGCATCGCAAGCGGCATGTGTGAAAGCGGCCAATCTGGTTGGCGCGATTGCCGGGCCGCCCATTCGCTATTCAGACAAGGTCCTGATCGACGCGCGCGTGGTCGAAGGCACTTGGCCGCAACCGCATATGAAGGGCGCAAAGGCAAAGATGCTCTGCCTCTATAACCGCAAGACCAAGCGGGTCGAGGTGCAGGAACTGGCGACAGCGCCGGTGCCTGTCTCGTCCGTCAAGGACGTCTGGTGGCGGGCGGAGGATATTGGCGGCAAGGGCATTGTCGACCGCAGCGAAGTCACCTTGATGCTGGGTAGCGACGGCAAGGTCGGCGGCAAGTCGGGGTGCAATGGCTATTCCGCCAATTACCAGCTCACCGGCGACGCCATCAAAGTATATTCGCCGATGATCGGAACGCGTATGGCCTGCGCACCCGCTTTAATGACGCAAGAGCAGGCCTTTCAGAAGCTTATCGAAGCTGCCGTTTCATTGACGCTAACACCGCAGGGTTCGCTGATCGTGAAATCGGTTGATGGCGCGGAGACCCGTTTCGTCAAAAAATAGGCCCAGTGGCCCGTTCAAGGATATCCTATGCGCCTTTTTCTGCTGATTGCTTCCATGTTCGCGTCCTCGTTGGTCGGCACTTCAGCGATGGCGCAAAAGGCTGGCGTCCTGTTGAGTGCGACGCCCATCGATTATGCTCCGCAGAATATGCAGGCGTGGCGGATCCGCTACACCGGCACCAACGACCGGGGCGGCGCAGAGGAGATGACGGGCGTCGTCATATCCCCATTGGGTCTTCCGTCGCGAATGGGGCGTCCGGTGCTTGCGTGGGCGCATGGCACCTGGGGCGTCGACGATAAATGTACGCCGTCCACCTCGACCAATTTCTTTACCGCGACGCCAGCTTTATCTGACATGATTGCGCGGGGCTACACGGTTGTAGCGCCTGATTATTCGGGCCTCGGTACGCCTCAACCGCATCCCTATCTGATTGGCACCAGTGCTGCCTATTCGGTGCTTGATGCCGTCAGGGCAGCCCGTGGCATTGCCGAGGCGGGTGCAGGCAGCCGCTTTGCGGTATGGGGCGAATCCCAGGGCGGTCATGCGTCGCTTTGGACCGGACAGGTGGCGCGGCAATATGCACCCGAACTCACGCTCGTCGGCGTCGCAGCAGCAGCACCGCCGACTGACCTGATAGAAAATCTGACGGGCGGTACCGATGCGTCTATTCGCGCATTCCTTACCGCCTTTACCGCGCACAGCTGGTCACAGCATTTCGGCATTTCGCTTCGTACTTTGGGAAGCAAATCGACCGGCGATTTGATTGACCGGCTTGGCAGAAACAACTGCGTCACACTGGGTGCTAAACCTCGGATAGGGACGATCGTCGGTATTGCGGTTCTCCGCGCGCGCCTGAAAGGCGTCGATCTTGGCCGAATCAAGCCGTGGAAAGACATTGCTCGCGACAACAGCCCTGCCCCGCGGAATTACGGTGTGCCCTTTCTGATTGCGCAAAACGATGCCGACGTGATTGTCTCGCCTACAGTGACGCAGAACTTTGCGCGCAAACTGTGCCGAAACGGCGCCAGCTTGAAATATGTAACGATCAACAGCAAAGGCGGGCACGCTTCCAGCGCGGCGGATAGCGCAACCGCGACTCTTGACTGGATCGGTGCCCGTTTTGCAGGCGAACGCGCACCCAGCGACTGCGGCAATATTTAGCTTACGTCAGCCTTGAAAGCTTTGGAGCGCTGGTGCAAAGCGCAGCCATTCAATCGCGCTGCGGGACGGAGCATTTATGCAAGGCAAATTGGTAACGGTGTTTGGCG
>JBGSPK010000364.1:0-1545 GCA_041738665.1 Sphingorhabdus sp.
GTGCCGTCGATCAGCTTCGAGGTTAGAATAACATGGTCGAAGGTGAAGCGGATTTTGCTCGCTGACAGGTCGACCTGAATGACATTGTCGCCGCTCTCGTCGAGAAGTTTGCGGACTTCGGCGACACATTTGCGCGGGACGATGATGTCGGGCATGCCTTCTGCACCGGCTGGGCGGGGCAAGGTGACGCGCGCGAGGCGGTGGCCGTCGGTCGCAGCGGCTTTCAACACTGGCTCGGCATCTTCGGTGACGTGCAGGAAAATACCGTTGAGATAATAGCGTGTCTCTTCGGTCGAAATCGCAAAACGCGTCTTGTCGATTATCTGGATCAGAGACGATGCGGGAATTTCGAACGATGTAGGAAGGTCGCCCTCGGCAATCATTGGAAAGTCATCGCGGGGAAGCGTGGCGAGGCTAAACCGCGCACGACCGGCGTTGACCGCCATTCTGCCATCTGCGGCGTGAAGCTGGACCTGCGAACCTTCGGGCAATTTGCGGGCGATTTCGAACAAGGTATGCGCCGAAACCGTAGTTGCGCCGGGCGTCTCCACTTGTGCCGCAAAGGTTTCGACCACCTGCAAATCGAGATCGGTTGCGGTCAGTTTGATCTGCCCGCCATCACTGGCTTCGATCAGGACGTTGGACAGGATGGGAATGGTGTTGCGGCGTTCGACCACCGACTGGACGTGGCTCAGGCTTTTCAGCAGGGTCGCGCGTTCTATCGTGGCTCTCATCTTGTATCCCCTAAGCGGGTACGGCGCGCCAAATCCTGCGCCGAAAAACCCTATTTCTATGCCGATTCTGTCTTAATGGCTTTGTCCGGTAGGGCAAGCCGATAGCTTTTGCCAAGTGTAATAAGCTGTGGAATAAGGCCAATTATGGGGATTTCGACAAATGGTAAACGGCTTTTCATCGCGCGGCATGGGGAGACGGTGTTCAACAAGATCGCCCGAATGCAGGGTCAGGCCGAGGTACATACGCCGCTGACCTGGGAAGGTTGCGTTCAGGCCAAGATGATGGGTCGGTCGCTGGCGAATTATCTCGGGAGCGATGACAGGCCTCAGCTCTGGTCGTCCACTGCAGGACGGGCGCTGCAAACGCTGGCGATTGTGGCCGATGAGATTGATGCCGATTGGCACCAGACGCGCCGCGACGACCGTTTGCTTGAGATCGATGTCGGTAGCTGGTCAAGCCGGACATATGCCGATATCTCGGCTGAAATCGGGCCGATTGTCGATATGCAGCACAAGCTTTTTTCGGTCCGGCCTGACGGCGGCGAGTGGTATGATGACGTCGCGGCGCGGCTATCGCACTGGATAAGCGAGCAGGTGTTCGAACAGGATATGCTGGTTATCTGCCACGGCATGACCGCACGCGTTTTGCGCGGCTTGCTATTGGGCCACGCCGCGATGGAAGGGTTCGATGCGCCGATAGCGCCGAGCCTCGCGCAGGGCAGCATGGTGATGATCCGTGACGGTGTCGAAGAGATGGTGATCGACGGCGAAGGCGCGGGAGAGCGCGCGTGAAATTCGCTGCGTGGCTGCT
>JBGSPK010000251.1:0-6211 GCA_041738665.1 Sphingorhabdus sp.
AAAATGGCTCCCCGGGAGGGATTCGAACCCCCGACCAATTGATTAACAGTCAACTGCTCTACCACTGAGCTACCAGGGAACAGCCCGATGTCTCCGGGCAGAGGCGCGCCTATAGCAGTGGCTTTTCGGCTTTGGCAAGCATCCTTTGTCTGTTCAGGTGATAAATTGCTCCATAGCAATCCGGTCATCGAGCGCATGTTCGGGATCAAACAAAAGCGTCAGCGCACGATTACGGTCAAGCGCAACTTCGACATGAGAAATGTCGCGGATTTCGCGCTGATCGGCCACCGCGCTTACCGGGCGCTTGCCAGCCTCCAATATTGCCAGCTTGATGATATAACGGTCAGGCAAGATCGCGCCTTTCCAACGCCGGGGGCGGAATGGGCTAATCGGAGTCAACGCCAGAAGCGAGGAATCGAGCGGCAGGATCGGGCCGTTGGCTGACAGATTATACGCCGTCGAACCGGCGGGCGTGGACACCAGAATACCATCGCAGATAAGCTCGGGAATGACTGCGCGACCGTTGACTGATATTTCCAGTTTCGCCGCCTGCCGCGTTTCGCGTAGCAAAGACACCTCGTTGATTGCGGGCAAGGTGAATTTCTGTCCGCCGACCGTGGTGATAATGGCGCTCAGCGGGCGCACCGAGAAAGATTTGGCGCGCGATAAGCGGTTTAGCAATTCACCCGATTCCCAGCCGTTCATCAAAAATCCGATAGTGCCGCGGTTCATCCCGTAGGCGGGAATGTCGCGCCGGTCTTCCAGCAACTGATGCAGCACCTGCAGCATATGACCATCACCGCCCAGCACGATCACCGCCTCGGCGCTGTCCAGCGGTACAAATTCATGCTGTTCGCGCAGCAAAGCTTCCGCTTCGCGCGCTTGCGGCGTTGCTGAGGAAATTATGGCCAGGCGCGAATATGGGGTCATCCGCCGGTCGCATTCATATGGCGTGTTAAGCGGAGATCGGGCTGTGCCATTTGCCGTTCGAAGTCATGCCGCTCGGGTTTAAGCCGCAGGGCCTGTTGAAGGAGCCGATCCACAGCGCTCAATCCCTCGTCACGAATGGCTTTGCGAAAATCGACATGCATTTGGGACCCTAGGCACATGAACATCTTACCGTCGGTCGTCAGCCGCAGGCGATTGCAATCATTGCAGAAATTATGGCTCATCGGCGTGATGAGGCCAAGCCGCAGGCCCAAGTGTGCGACCTGCCAATAACGCGCGGGGCCAGCGCTGCGGTGATCGAGCGATTGTAACGCATAAACCTCCCGCAAAGGCGCGATAAACTCCTCGACCGATATGTAATCTTCCTTTCGGCCCTCTACACCTTCCCCCAATGGCATGGTTTCGATGATCGACAGGTCAAAGCCATTTGCGGCACAATATTCGGCCATCGGCAGCAAGACAGTCTGATTTTGCCCTTTCAACGCGACCATATTGATTTTAATGGCGATACCGTTCGCGCGCGCTGTTTCAACGCCGCCCAAAACCTGTGTCAGATCGCCGCCACGCGTGATCTGCCGGAACGCATCCGCATCAAGACTGTCGATACTGACATTGATCCGTCTGACACCTGCTTCGGCCAATAGAGGCGCAAATTCGGTCAGCCGGCTGCCGTTCGTCGTCAGCGTCAGTTCGTCAAGCTTCCCTGTATGAACATGCGCGCCCAGTTCGCGGATTAACACCATGATATCACGCCGCACCAGCGGCTCGCCACCCGTCAGGCGGATTTTGCGGATGCCATGCGCGATGAAACGGTTCGCCAACAGCGCGATTTCGCTATAATCGAGCACATCGCGATGCGGCAGAAAACTTTGCTTTTCGGGCATGCAATAATGGCATCGGAAATTGCACCGGTCGGTGACCGATATTCGCAAATAGTCGATTTTGCGTCCGAAACCATCAAGCATGGGGCGTGATGTAAGCTGAAACTCTCGCCATACAAAGCTGAAATCGAAAGAGTTACGAAAGATATTGGCGCTAGTGGATAATCATGCACATGCGCGAGACATCTGCCGATATGAAAGAGCACCGGTCGCTAACCATGCGGCGGCCCCGTGACGCGCGCGAATGGTTGGCGGAATCATCCGACTATCCGGTGACGTTGCTGTTGCTCGGCATAAAGGACTTGAAACAAATTAATGATCGATTGGGCAGGGCAGCGGGTGATGCCGCAATCCGCCGGGTCGGCCAGCAAATCCGCGCCTTTGCCGAACAGCAACTTTCTCCCATCCGATTTATGGCGCGGATGCCTGGGCGTGAATTTCTTCTGGTTGTTGACGGTAATTCGGGCGGGCGGCAGCTGGAAATGGCGGCGCAGAAATTGCTGGAAATGGTGTCAGTAAATCTGGGTGGCGGTCCCGATCCGCTCCACATCAACCCCCGCATCGGGATATCGCTGTCTCAAATCGGCGAAACCAGGCAAAATCTGGCGGCGCGCGCTGGTGAAGCGTTGGCGAGGGCCTATGGTCGCAAAGGCAAGCGCTTCCTGGTTGCAGACGCAGACAATGCGCGGACACCCGACAAGGCAGAGTTTCTGGACAACGCAACTAGGTCGGCGTTTGCCGATCGGCGCATTTCGATCATGCTCCAACCACAATTCGAAGTATCGACTGGGCGGTTAGTGGGTGCCGAAGCGCTCGCGCGCCTCAACCACCCGGATTTGGGCGACATAAGCGCTGGCGACCTGTTCGCCTCGGCCGATCGCTGCGATTTGCGTGAAGAACTGTCCCATCTGATTCAAGAACGGGCAATTGACCTTGCCGCGCGCTGGCCTACCGCGCTCAACAATTTGCGGCTTGCAGTTAATCTGGGGGCGGAAGAGCTGACCGATAATTATGGTTCTCGGTTGCTCGACCTGCTCGACCAGTCCGGATTTTCGCCCGATCGCCTGACTCTGGAGCTGACTGAAGAAAGTCTGATCCGCGACCTTGGACTGGCCTCGGGACAGCTTGAACTCCTTCGGGCAAAGGGGGTGCGGATCGCCGTCGATGATTTCGGCACCGGCTATTCAAGCCTTGCTTATCTGAAGGCGTTACCGCTCGATTACCTCAAGCTCGACAAGGGCATGACACCCGATATCGTCGGGACGGGCAAAGACCGCGTCATTTTGCGCGCTATCATTGCGATGGCAAAGGCACTCGATATCGCTGTCATTGCTGAAGGCGTCGAAAAAACCGAAGAGCTGGAAATGCTCAAAGCCGAAGGTTGCGACTATTTTCAGGGTTTCTTGCGGGCACTTCCGCTAAATCCGACGGAGTTTGAGGCATTCGCGCTGAGAAGCAACTAGCCCGATTTACGCGCCAGATTGGCTAAGCCCTTCGACAATTGCAGGCACCCGTTCAGCCGCGATGTGGGATCATCCCAGACGCGGTTGATGACAAGTTTGCTATCGGGGCGCAGCTTTGCCGTCTCGCCCAGCTTGGCGACATAGGCTAGCAGGCCCGGCACATTGGGCGGGCTGTCGTCGTGGAAACTGACCAGCGTCCCGCGCGCTCCGACCTCGATTTTCGCAACTTGCGCGACCAACGCATTTTGTTTGATCTGGATAAGCTTAAGCAGATTTTGTGTAGGCTCCGGAATTTTCCCGAAGCGATCGGTCATTTCGGCGGCGAAGCCCTCCACATCTTGCCCTTCTTCGAGTTCGTTCAGGCGGCGATACAATGCCATGCGCACGGAAAGGTCTGGAACATAATCTTCCGGAATGAGAATTGGCGCGTCGATGGTGATCTGCGGCGAGAAGCTACCACGCGGCTTGGCGAGGCCTTGCGCGCCGGCGCGCGCCTCCAGTATCGCCTCTTCGAGCATCGATTGATACAGTTCGAAACCGACTTCCTTGATATGCCCCGATTGCTCGTCGCCGACCAGATTACCAGCGCCGCGAATATCGAGATCGTGGCTGGCGAGTTGGAATCCGGCGCCGAGGCTGTCGAGATCACCAAGCACTTTAAGCCGCTTCTCGGCTGTCTCGGTCAGGACACGGTTAGGTTCATGAGTCAGATACGCATAAGCGCGGGTTTTCGAACGGCCTACCCGGCCGCGAAGCTGGTATAATTGCGCCAGACCAAACCGATCGGCGCGGTGGATGATAAGCGTATTGGCGCTGGGTATATCGAGCCCACTTTCGACAATCGTGGTGGACAGCAAAACATCATATCGTTTCTCGTAAAACGCGCTCATCCGTTCTTCGACTTGAGTGGCCGACATCTGGCCGTGCGCGGTTACATATTTGACCTCCGGAATCTCTGTGCGCAGATATTCTTCGATTTCGGTAAGGTCGGCGATGCGCGGCACGACAAAGAAGCTTTGCCCGCCACGATAATGTTCGCGCAGCAAAGCCTCGCGCAGCACGACCGGATCCCAGGGCATGACGTATGTGCGGACTGCTAGCCGATCGACTGGTGGGGTTTGAATTACCGACAGTTCGCGTAAACCCGACATCGCCATCTGCAGCGTGCGCGGAATCGGCGTTGCCGTTAGTGTCAGCATGTGGACGTCGGTTTTCAACGCCTTGAGCTGCTCCTTGTGGTTGACGCCGAACCGCTGCTCCTCATCGACAATCACAAGTCCCAGACGCTTGAATTTGAGCGATTTAGCCAAGACGGCGTGGGTTCCGATGACGATATCCACTGTGCCATCCGCTAGGCCGTCGCGGGTATTGCCTGCCTCGGACGTGGGTACCAGTCGTGAAAGGCGGCCCAGTTTTAATGGCAAGTCGCGGAAGCGTTCGGCAAAGTTGGAATAATGCTGCCGTGCAAGCAAAGTGGTCGGCGCGATGACTGCCACCTGAAGCCCTGCCATCGCTGCGGCAAAGGCCGCGCGCATCGCAACCTCCGTCTTGCCGAAGCCGACGTCACCGCACACCAGCCGGTCCATGGGTTTGCCTGCCGACAGATCCTCTAGAACCTCGTCAATAACTCGCTGTTGATCTTCGGTTTCCTCATAAGGGAAACGGTCAGCAAAGCTCGCATAGGCCTGATCGTCGACTTCGATAATCGCACCGGGACGTAGCGCCCGTTCCGCTGCAGTCTTGAGCAGTTCGCCTGCTATTGCCCGGATGCGCTCTTTCAGTTTCGACTTGCGGCGTTGCCACGCTTCGCCACCAAGCCTGTCCAGACTGACGGTCTCGCTGTCTGACCCGTAGCGCGACAAAACATCGATATTTTCTACGGGCACGTAAAGCTTGTCACCGCCCGAATAGCTGAGCGCCACGCAGTCATGCGGGCTGTTGCCGACCGGGATCGAAATCAGGCCTTCATAGCGTCCGATGCCGTGATCCTGATGCACCACCAGATCGCCGGGTGTGAGCGCAGCAAGCTCGGCGAGGAAAGCATCGGCAGATTTTTTGCGCTTCTGCCGCCGTACCAACCGGTCGCCGAGCATATCCTGCTCGCTGATTAGCGCATAATCCGGGGCGGTGAAGCCGTGGTCGATAGGCAGTATGACCATTGCCGCCCGGCCCTTGGCAACGCCCAAAGCCTGTTGCCAGCTATCGGCATCGGACAGTGGCGGTGCGCCATGGTCGGACAGCAATCTCTTCAGGCGTTCACGTGCACCGAGCGAGTAGCTTGCAATAATCGCTTTATGGCCGCTTTTGGCGAGCGATTTCAGATGCTCTGCAACCGCTTCGTAAACATTGGTCTTTTGTGTGCGCTCGGGTGCAAAATCGCGCGCTGCGGATATGCCAAAGTCGATAATGCTTGCAGAGTCCGGCTGTGCGAACGGTGTCACGAGATGTGCGGCGTTGGCAGCCATCGTCTGCTCAAGCTCGTCGCTCGACAGATACAGCATCTCGGGTGGCAGCGGGCGGTAGCTTCCCGGTTCGGCTACCTGGGCCTTCACGCGGTTGTCGTAATAATCACTGATGGCATCCAGACGCGATTGTCCTGCCGAAGCCGCGCCTGCATCACGCAGGACCAAAGTGCCGTCACCCAGATGGTCGAAGATGGTTGCCATTCGCTCTTCAAACAACGGCAGCCAGTGATCCATGCCAGAGAGGCGGCGGCCTTCGGATACCGCCTGATAGAGCGGATCGCCGGTAGCTGTGACGCCAAAGCGTTCGCGATAACCGACGCGGAAACGCTTGATGGCTTCCTCGTCCATCAATGCCTCGACGGCAGGCAAAATGTCGAAATACTCGACCTGATCAATGCTGCGCTGATCGGCGGGATTAAAGCGGCGAATAGTTTCGATTTCGTCGCCGAAAAAG
>JBGSPK010000409.1:0-62986 GCA_041738665.1 Sphingorhabdus sp.
CGCCCACATTGGCGCAGGCTGGAACGGTCCTGCGGATCAAAATGACCGCAACCGAGCTGGCGCCCGGCGGCCAAACTGGTGCTACATCAGAGGCCCGCTACTTCAATCTGACGATCACCGATACCGCCGCTGCTATCACGAACGCAACCGCAGGTGTGCCGCTGGCTGGCAGCGACCGGCGCGACGACATGCGCGGTTCAACCGGAAACGACATTTTTGAGGGGTCACTGCGTGCCGACCGCATCGATGGCCAGTCAAGCACGCCACCGGGCGGCGACAGGGTCGACTATTCGGCGTCCGATGCAGCAATCACCGTTGACCTCGTCGCGGGCACGGGTGTTGGTGGCCATGCCAATGGTGATACTCTGATTTCGATCGAAGAGATCGTTGGATCAGCCTTTGATGACGACATCACCGGAACCGCAGGCGGCGACAAATTTTGGGGCGGCGCTGGTGCCGACACCATCAACGGCGGCGGCGGCGACGATCTGATCGATGGCGAGGCAGGGGCCGACATACTGTGGGGGGGCGCAGGCAACGATACCATTCATGCGGGCGCACAAGCCGATGGTACACTTGAGGATGTCGTCGATGGCGGCGCTGGCGCTGATTGGCTGCGGCTCGACGGCAGCGAATATGGGGCGTATATCGACCTCAGGGCGTCGAGCAGCAACCCAACATCGATTGAGCATGTTACCGGGTCCGCATTCAGAGACGTTGTTATCGGAAATGAATATGCCAACATCCTTTCCGGCGGTCTCGGCGATGATGCGCTGAGAGGCGACTATGGTGCCGATACGCTGCATGGCGATGGCGGCAATGATCTTCTCCGCGGAGACGCCGGCAATGATAGTCTCTATGGCGACGATGGCGACGACCGGTTGATCGGCGGCGCTGGCGCCGACTGGCTTTACGGTGGCGCTGGCAACGACACGGTTGACTACCGTATTTCCGAAGCAGGTGTGACAATCGACCTCGCAAGCAATTCCGGTACAGGCGGCGATGCGACTGGCGATATCTTTGCTACGGGATCGATCGAGAATGTCGATGGATCCCAGTTTGCCGACACTCTAACCGGCAATGCAGACGCGAACATCCTCAACGGTTTTGGCGGCAACGATGTCTTTGTTGGCGGGGCCGGCAATGACAGTTTCGATGGCGGCGATGGTGACGACAAAATTATCTATACTGGCGATCGCGTGGGCTACAGTATTGATCTTACAGCAAAAACAATAACCGATATCAACCTTGCCGACGGCGATGACGGCGTCGATAGCTTTACCAGTATCGAGAGCGTCCAGTTTGCTGACCAAATGCTGAATACGGCAAATCAGCTTCCGGTTGTTGAGGCAGGGCTGACCAGCCAGGCTGCGGCAGATAACGTCGGCTTCACTTATACGCTTCCCACCAATGCTTTTAACGATCCGGATGGCGCGCAGGCAGATCCTTACAAAGGGCTGATTTTCTCGGCGGCGCTGTTCGGCGGTGGCGACTTGCCGTCATGGTTGACATTCAACCCGGCGACCAAGACCTTTACCTATTCCGGCACGGGAGCAGCGATTGGCAGCACTCTCGATGTGCGCGTGACGGCATCGGATTTGCAATCCAGCGTCTTCGCTGATTTCTCGATTAGTTTCTTTGAAGGTTCAGGCGCAACCATCACCGGCACAGCCAATAGCGAAACCATAAACGGCACCTTCCGTGCCGAAACGATCAATGCGCTTGATGGCGATGATTACATTTACGGTTCACTTGGCGCTGACGCGATCGACGGCGGCAATGGCAGCAATGACCTTGTGGACTATACGAATTCCGCTGCCGCCATAACAATCAGCTTGGCGGGTGGCACTGGTACAGGGGGAGATGCGCACGGCGATACGCTCGTCAATGTTGAGAGGCTTTATGGGTCGGCTCTCAACGACACATTGACAGGAAGCGCGGGTGTAAACTGGCTCGATGGCTGGGGGGGGGGATGACATAATCAATGGCGGTGAGGGCAACGATGCTATTTTCGGCGGCGAGGGCAACGACGTGCTGCGTGGGGAAGCCGGCGATGACACTCTAATCGGCGGAATTGGTGCAGACGTCCTTGATGGGGGAGCGGGTCTTTCGGACATTGCCTTTTACAATGTAATCGATTTCGACACCGGGGCTGGCGTGACGGCTGACCTTGCGACACCCTCAAACAACACCGGGACTGCTGCGGGCGACACCTATATCGGCATCGAGGGGTTGTTCGGCACCAGCTTAAATGACGTACTCAGGGGTGACGCGAACGCAAACTTGCTACGAGGCCATGACGCTCAAGACATGCTTTTCGGCCGGGCCGGTAATGACACGCTGCGAGGGGGCAATGGAGGCGACCATCTCCATGGCGAGGCGGGCGATGACGTGCTGCTAGGTGATGCGGATTCTGACACACTTTACGGTGGGTCAGGCGCTGATATTCTTGACGGAGGTAGCGGGTTTGACCTGCTGAGCTATTTCTATACCGACAATTACGTGCACGCCACTGTTGGCGTTTCCGTTGATCTTGGCACCGGTGCAGCAAGCGGCGGCGACGCAACCGGCGATACATTCTACAATTTTGAAGCACTTGAAGGGACGCTTGTAGCAGACATTTTGCGCGGCAGTGTGCTCGACGATACGATACGGGGCCAGTCGGGCGAAGACACCATTGAAGGCAGGGCTGGTAACGATGTGCTGCGCGGCGACGGCGACAACGACTATGTCGATGGCGGCGATGGTAATGACGATCTGTCTGGCGGAAACGGCGATGACACCCTGCTTGGCGGCGCAGGTTCCGACGTGATCCTGGGCGAGCAGGGCAACGATATAATCTTCGGGGGCCTCGATAATGACTCCATCGATGGCGGCAGTGATGACGACATCATCCATGGTGAAGGCGGGGCCGATGCAGTCGCTGGTGGTGACGGCAATGATTTCATCCATACTTTGGTCGTTGGCGAAGATACCATCGATGGGGGCAATGGAACAGACACGGTCAGCTTTGCTGCGGCGACAGCTGACCTGGCAATTGACCTTAATAACGCTGCGCACAAGCTGCTTAATGTCGAGAACGTCATCGGCGGTTCCGGAAATGACGCTCTAACAGGCTCAGCATACGAAAATCGCTTTGAAGGCGGGGGCGGCAATGACACGGTCGACGGCGGCGCGGGCAATGACGTATTGCTTGGTGGGGACGGCAACGACACACTGATTGGCGGCGCGGGCGCTGACAATTTCAGCGGCGGCGTCGGGTTCGATACCATCAGCTATGCCGGTGCAGCTGCTGGCACCAACTTCAACACAGCTTCTACAGTCGGCGGTGTGACGGTTGGTGCAGCAACAATCGCAAGCGCCGTGGCTCGCACTTTAAACGGTGTTTTCGTCCACCTTGGTTCAGCTGCACCGCTCGACGGTATTCGCGGCAAGAACTCCGATGCAGCTGGCGATACCTTCTTCTCGCCGATCGATATCGAGAAGGTAATCGGTTCAAGCCATTCAGATGAGATCACGGGCAGCGATGCCAACAGCGAAGTGTTTGGCGGGGCTGGTGACGACGTTATCTATGGCGGTGCTGGCGACGACATACTCGATGGCGGAACGGGCAACGACTTCATCTTTGGCCAAGCCGGGATGGATGTCATCTATGGCGGCGATGGGGAAGACCGGCTTTTCGGTGATGGCAATTCCGACACACTCTATGGCGGCGCGGGTAACGACATCCTGGATGCAGGCGACGCAGGGGACCAGCTTTATGGCGATGCTGGCAACGATATCATGATTGGCGGCCTGGGCGATGACCAGTATTTCCTGACGCGCGGCAGCGGGTCCGACACCGTCTACAACTACTCATCAACCTCTACTTATGACGATGTGGTGCAATATGCCGCTGACATAACGAAGGCCGATCTTTGGTTTACAAAGGTCAATGGAACCAAAGACTTGCTGGTCAAAGTGCTCGGCACCGGCTCGCAAGTGACGATCAAGGACTGGTTTGTAAATACGGCTGCGGGTGACTTCAACAATGCCGGCACCCAATATGTGCTGCGCATGTTCATTGCGGGTGAAAGCACTGCGACAACAGTCGACAGCCTATCGCAGCTCCTCAATGTCATGAAAGACATCGCCGAGCCTCCGGTGAGCATTGCCTCGTTGACGGCCCCACAGCAAACCGCGATCAACAATGCCTGGATATTGAATACACCGCCGACAATCGTTGCGGTCGCGGGCAATGCGACAACGCTCAACGAAGACGGCACTGCCGATCTCTTTTTCGATGTCGCCGATAACAACCAGACACCGCTCGCGTCCATCGGCATACAACCGGGCCAGTCGGGGAGCGTCCAGGTACTTTCGATTTCCTCAGTTGCAGGCAATGAAGGACGTCGCAAGGTAACTGTCGGCGGGCTTAGCAATGCCAGCGGTGCAGGTACCATCACCCTCGCTGCGACCGACAGTGTGTTTAACTCGGCGCCGCTAGTAGTGAACTTGACCGTGAACGCCGTAGCTGACGGCGTCACGATCAACGCCTTGAGCAGTGTTGGCGGTAATCCAGGCACGGCGATCAGCCTGCCGTCGGTTGTTGTCAGCCTGAGTGACACTGATGGTTCCGAAGTTCGCGACTATGTCATGATTGAGGCCATTCCAGTTGGCGCGCTGCTGTCCGATGGCACGAATAGCTTCACGGCCACCGCGGGAGTAACCGCTGTCGATGTCAAGAATTGGGCGCTCGGATCGCTGCGGATAACGCCGCCTTCGGGAATTTACACTGACTTCACTCTGACTGTTCGCAGCCGCTCGCGGGAAACTAGCAACAATGCGGTTTCGGCTGACAGCACAGCCATGATTGCAGTAAACGTAAATAGCCCGCCGACTGCAATCGGTTTCTTGTCTATTGCTTTTGGCGAGAATGTAGTCGGCATCGCCTCGGGCGGTACGCTGGTTGGTTCGCTGTCTGCATCGGATACTGAAGGAGGCGCCTATGCCTACAGTATCGTTGGCGGCGTACATGCTTCCAAATTCCGTATCGAGGGCAGTAATGTCTATCTGGCAGCGGGCCAATCGCTCGATTTTGAGGCTGGAGATGCCTTTGTCGACATTCGCGTCGCGGACAATGGCGGGCTGACCTACACGCGTAACGGCATTGCTATCCGGCCTGTAAACGTAAACGAAGCGCCGACGATGCCGACGACCAGTAATTCTAATGTTACGATCAACGAGAATGACGGTGTGCAGGACACTGGCGTGCGCTTCTCGGCGTCCGATCCGGATGGCGACGCGGTGTCCTACCGTTTCACCGACAGCGGCACTGCGGTCAGTGCGAATGGCCTATTCGAAATACGCAACGGTAACCAGCTGTGGTCGGTTGCCCCCCTCAATTACGAGGCTGCTTCGAGCTATACCATGGGTGTACAGGCCTTTGCGAATGGACAATCATCTGGAGGTGCCGTCAGCCAGACGGTGACCGTCGGCAATATCAATGAGGCGCCAGGCACCCCCATATTGTCTAACGCGAATATCGCAATCAATGAGAACACAACCAATTACGATACCGGCGTGCGGATCAGCGGCGGACTCGACCCTGAAGGTACAGCAGTAACATATCTCTTCGGTGCGACTGGCACACAGACCAATGGACCGTTCTCGATCGTCAACGGCAACCAACTTTGGGTCACCGGTCCGATTAACTTTGAATCGGTGTCGAGCTATGGCTTTTCGATCTACAGTCATGACGGTGCACAGTGGGGCAGTAGCTATGCCTATCAGACTGTCACCGTCAACGACGTCAACGAAGCTCCGACAAACACAACCGCATCCAGCGTTACGCTAAACGAAAATCTACCAGCTGGCACGGTGATCGCAAATCTGACGGCGACCGATCCGGAAAATCAGGCAATCAGCTGGTCTTTGATTGGCGCGCCTGCCTTCGTCACGCGGGTTGGCAATCAGTTGCAACTCTTGAGCGCGGGTCTGAACTATGAGGCGGCAACCAGCCACAGCTTCACCATTCGTGCCACCGATACGGGTGGTTTGATTCACGACCAATCCTTCACGATCACTGTCGGTAACGTCAACGAATCGCCTTACAATATCCGCGACGTCGATGGCGGGCTTGGTGGCGCAGTCACCGAAGGCGTTGGCGGCTACACGGGCATCCAGGTGCAAGCGGATGACCCCGAAGGCTCCGGCACACTGAGCTATTCAATCAGCGGTGGCAATGCGAGCGGTTGGTTCAGCATCAACGCGACCACCGGCCAAATTTACGCATCCGGCGCAACAGACCGCGAAAATGTAGCATATGTCACTGGTGGTCAGATCACGCTCAGCGTGACGGCAACGGACAATACCAATCCGGCGCTGTCGGTTAGTCGCAGCGATGTTGTGGTCACGATCGCCAATGTGAACGAAGCCCCCGTCGGGCTGAGTTCGAGCAATGCAAACTACTCGATTGCCGAGAATATCACCGGCGATACCGGCGTCCGCTTCAGTGCGGCCGACCCGGATGGCGATGCTATATCCTATATCTTCCAGGCGACCGGAAACACGACCAACGGCAAATATTCGATCCTTAACGGCAATCAGCTCTGGATCACATCGCCACTCAACTATGAAGCCGATCTGCACGGCTCTTTCGCGATCGTCGCGGTGGCCAATGGCCAGCAGTCGGCACCGATCACACAGAATGTGACGATTATCAACGCGAATGAAGCGCCGTCAACGCCAGGCTCGAATGCGCCAGTTGCCGGGTTTAATGAAAACCAGACGGGCGATACGGGCGTACGATTCTCGGCGGTCGATCCCGAAGGCGATGCAGTAACCTATTATTTCAGCGCAACGGGGACCCAGTACAACGGGAATTTCCAGATTGTTGGCAATCAGCTGCATGTCATGAACCCGCTGAATTTCGAGGCTGCGCCCAGCTACAATCTCGGGATCTATGCGAACGCGAATGGCCAAAACTCTGGCGTCGTCAGCCAAGTGGTCAATGTTGGCAACGTGAACGACAATGCTCCTAACTCACCGCTTGTCGCTGCATGGGGAACAACGACCTTTAACGAGAATACGGGGGCAGGGGTCGTCATTGCGACGTTGTCGGCCTCTGATCCCGATGGCACCCTTAATGGCCTGAGCTTCCAGATAGCAAACAACCCGGGAGGCATGTTCGCCATCTCTGGCAGCCAAGTCGTGACAACCGGCAATTTCAACTATGAAGCATTCGCTACGGGCGGTTCGTCGGTTAACCTGCTACTCGTCGTATCAACCAGTGATGGAACCTACAGTTCGGCAGGCACGCAGATCAATGTGGCCGTCAATAATGCCGACGACAATTTGCCGTTATTCACCAGTTTGGGGACAACTAATGGGTTTACCAGTACCATCTTGGAAACAACGGCGCCTGTCGGCACGGAGATAGCATGGGCGACTGCGACTGATGGTGACGGCGAAACCCTAAACTTTGCGTTGGTAAGTGGCAATGTCGCTGGCGCATTCCAGATTGACACGACGACAGGAAAAATAATCACGACCCAACATTTCGATTATGAAACGATGGCAGCAGCCTTAGGCCTGGCCAACACTGCAGGGCAGGATCCATCTTTGAACATCAACCTCGTTGTTCGGGCATATCAATCAAATAATTCGGGACGATACGCCGATCAAACTCTCTCGCTTACGATTGAGGATTTTGCAGAGCGCGTCACGATTGATGGAAATCCTGGACCTACAAATCAGACAGTAAGTTCAAGTAGCTGGGTTGGCACCAGCAAGACTGAAAACTCAGTTCTATCAAATGGATATGTATTAGAAAGGAAATCGACCTTCTTCTATGCAAGTGGAGGCTCGTTCACATTTAGACAAAGCATTGCGCGCGATCTGAATGCTAACAATATATATGATGCTGGTGATCAGCTTGTCTATGCCGGTTCGTATGCAAGCCCATATTATCCAGGAAGCGATGTTTTCGGCGCGCAAAGCGTTTGGTTCAATGGAGATTATCGCGCCGCATTATTTGGCAGCGCTCTGGTTGCAGGCTATCGCTGGGAAGGGTTGCCTTGGAAGAGTGGCTTCTATCAAGAGCTCCTTCCTGTCGTGTTGGACCTGAATGGTGACGGTCAAACAATCGCCAACACTAATGTTGGTTTTGACATTGATGGCGATGGTCGCGCAGATAAGACAGGATGGATTAGCTCAGGCGACGCCTTCCTCGCGCTCGATCGCAATAATGACGGCAAGATCGATCACGGCGCTGAAATCAGCTTCTTGAACGACAAGCCCGGTGCCAAGACCGACCTTGAAGGCTTGCAGGCCTATGATAGCAATGCCGACGGTGTGTTCGATGCCGACGATGCGCGTTTTGGCGAATTTCTCGTCTGGCAGGATGCGAACTCGGATGGCGTCAGCCAGGTGGATGAACTCAGATCGCTGGCCGGGGCGGGAATCGCCAGCATCGCGTTGAACGGCACACCGGAAACACCTTCCGACGAAGGCGGGGTTGCGGTGCTTGCGACTTCAATCTTCACGCGCACGGATGGAACGAATGGCAAAGTCGGCGACGTTGCCTTGCGCTGGGAAACAATCAAAACCGAACAGGATGCCCTGAATGTCCAATTTGCGCTGACCAGGCCTAACGCTTCACTGGCCATCCCGATTGCCCGTGACGCAGATGGCAACGGCCTGATCGATCCGGCAACCGAAGTGGCGCGCACCGCTGCTGAAGCGGCGGCATATGACACCAATGGCGACAGTCTGATCAATACGAGCGATGCGCGCTATTTCGACCTGCGGCTTTGGAATGACGCAAACCGAAATGGCCGTGCCGAGCCAAACGAGCTGCTGGGTCTTAGCCAATCGGCGACGCCGACCATCGACCTTAACGCGCCTGCGGCGGTAGTGGACGATCCAGAGCCGGTTGACGGCGATATGCCGCCTGCCGTCGAACCTCCTCCCTCGTTGCCTTTCCAAACCGCGAATTTTGATCGTAAGGCCAGTAAGTACCGGCTTGAAGTGCGCGGCGGCGAATTGTTTGTGACTCTGCGCAAGGCAAGCGGCGCTGTCGATCAGCGCGCTGGCGTGATTGGCGCCGCCACCATCCTTGAATTTAGGAACAAGCGCTTTGGCCTTGTTACTCCGATTATCCTGGACTTGGACGGGGATGGCATCGACATGGTGTCGATTAAGAAGTCCAAGGCACGCTTTGATATCGACGGCGACGGAACGCTCGACCGAACCGGTTGGGTCGGCAAGGGCGACGGGTTGTTAGTCATTGACCGTAACAATGACGGCCTGATTACCGGGGCGTCAGAACTGTCCTTCTTGACCGAAGACCCAACTGCCAAGAGCGACCTTGCCGCCCTTGCCAAGCTCGATGCTAACCGGGACGGTAAAATCGATTCAAGCGACGCCCGCTTTGGGGAGCTGAAGATTTGGGTAGATGCAAATCGGAATGGACGCACCGATACAGGCGAACTCAAACCGCTTGAGGAGGCAGGCATTACCGAGATCAGCCTTGCAGGTCGGACCATCGATCAGAAGGCAAAGGTTGGTAATAATGTGGTTCTGGCTACCTCGACGTTTAAACGTACCGATGGTTCGATCGGAACGGTCGGCGATGTCGCGCTTGCTTTCAACCCGAGCTCCAAGCGGCCGACTACCTCTGGCAGCCGCCAAACGCTTGATCTTCAAAACAATGATTTTATGCGATCGGAACGCCGCTTCGAAGCATCCGCTGAGCTATCGCTGAACCCACCGGTTGATAAATTGCTGAGCGCGACGGGCAATAACGACGGTGCAACAAGTGCATTGGTTGCAGCGCTCAAGTCCGTGCCAAAAGGCCTGAGTGGCAACACCACAAGTCTTGGTTTCGATATCCCGGCAAACATTGATCCGTTCGAATATTTTGCTGATCCAGCTAAGGGATCTTCGCGCGATGAACAATCGGCTGACGCTTCAAATGCGCAAGGCCTATATATCAGTCGTGACTCAACCTCGGTGCAAATGATAGATGTCAATGAGATCGCTGCCCTTAGTGCCGAACAGGCGAGGAAAGGACATTTACGCGATCTTGGAACAAGTATCGAGGCTATAGGACCTGACAAGGTCTTGATAGCTGACGTCGTGGGGACCAAGGGACCAAACGATACCGACCGGTTGCTTGCGCTCATCGCGCAGGATATGGCAGTGTTTGGCGTTACGGGTGGCGCAAACGACAACCCGTTGCGGCGCGATATCGCGGCTCGGCCTGCAGAATTTTTTGCCTGACGGTTGTTGATAGCGTTGCAATCGCGAGCGTATATTGAAAGTGAGTAATGGCTAGAAACCCAAAGAAAAGCGGCGCCAAACCGTCTTCCACGCAAACGAAAAGCAAGATGGAGCAGGCACCTACTGTCAGCCATTTGCTTGGTGAAATGACCTGGCTCTTGACGCAATCGCCCCTGCACAGGCATTTTCAGCTCATTGACCTCGAGTGGCTTGTAATGCCTGCGCTCATCCACCAGCAATTCTACATGTTCCGTGATGGCGATCAGCCGGTCGGGTTAGCGCTGTGGGCGAAGTGCAAAGCCGCAGCCGTCAAGAAGCTTGAAGGGGGCATGATCGAGCCTGAGAACAGGCTAACGCTCGACGAATGGAATAACGGCGACCAGATATGGTTGGTCGATTTGATTGCGCCTTTTACCAATGCCGAAAACAAGCACCGCGAGATCATGATGGCGGATTTAATGTCGGGGCCATTGGCAGGCCAAGCATTCAACTTCCACCAAACCGATCCCAACACCGGCAAGCGCAGCGTACAGATTGTTGCTGCCGATGCAGGCGAAAAGCTCAAAGCTGTCATCGAGGCGGCAATTTCGACGAAGCAGTAAACGCATTCATGCAAGCTATGGCCGTGCCTCGATAATTCTCAGCAGAATAATGCATGGGAAATCTCTGCGCTTGCCGATCGCGGTCTGATGATAGCCACGTTCTCCCCGCAAAATTATCTGCTACCATCAAATGCTATGCGAGCGGGCCACATGCCTTTGTCCCGGCTCGTGTGTGCGAGTAATTGTCGCCCGCGTAAGCGACTATCGGGCGGCTTCGCAGCTTAAACTCTTCGAACGAGCAGTAGCGCCAATTCGTTTAAAAAGCGGACTGAATCGATGCACGTCATCTTCGCGCGAAATAACTTCATTCCACAGCCGCATATTGTTAGGGGCGACGCGGATGAATAGCTCATGCATTAAGCTATGAGAGAACCGGTACATCGACGAGGGTAGCGGCGATATTTAATCTATGCTCAACAGCCCGCCTAGCCTGCAACCAGCATGCACCCACCCCAAGTCCCCGGTGTTGCAGGCTAGAAACAACCAGGCGCCGATATCAACACTAGCTGGATTAATTTCAGGAACCCGTCCGGTAAGAGCGGTATTCTGCATATTTTGGCACAATTAAGCCATGCAGCCTTGCGTTGAAGCTAACTGGCGGCTGGACTAGGCAAAACATCATCAGCCACCTCACCCCAAAGTTCCAACCACCTGCAAAACACAACGGGTGTAATGACTGCGATGTGCTTGATATGCACGGCAACCGAATTGCCCTTGTAGCGCCAGCTCGTCAGCATAAAACCGACTAAAACGCAACCAGCTGCCAGATGATGTTCTCAAATATCGATGGTGTTATTGAACACCGGACCGATCAGAAAGTCATCTCGAACTTTTGCGTAGCACTCTGGTCGGCAATCGCTTTAGCTTTTGGAAAGACCCTAGCCTGCCTTAAACTTGGCGGCCTGCAACCGCCCGTTACGTCCGGCATTCGCCCAAAACGGCAATCATGTCGCTCAGCCGGTCAAGCAATGTTGCCTGATCGATGAAATCTGTGTGCATAGGAGTCGTTTCTAGCAGAGGGAGCGATGGATCCCGTGCCCATTCAACTATTCCTGCTGGGCCAGCATTGGCCAATTTCCAGCGAGCCGTAAGATAGTTTTTGTCGACCAACTCTGCGCTGCGCCGCGCCGCCGCACTCTCCTTTGAATTTTCTCTGTAATCCATTACAATGCCGCGCATTATAGTTTTGGGGAACATAATGCCGGAGGGCCAAAAAAAGGTAGGTTTCGTCGACACTGGCGGCTTGCGAGAAAAGCTCGAGCGGGCCTTGGAAGAAGCGGATCAACTTCGGCTTGAATTTGTCGGCATCAAAATCAGCGAAGCTTTGGATGCGGTTGACATCGTTGACAGGACCGCTTCTGGCAGCCAGCATTAAATACTCAAACGGCGTTCGGAGGTTTACCCATAAAAAAGTGAGCCAAGGCTTGCCGGCCCGGCCCACTTTTTATCATTTGGATTATCCGCGAAGCAGGTTCATTACGCCCTGCTGGCTTTGATTGGCCTGTGCCAGCATCGCGGTCGACGCCTGTGACAGAATCTGGGCAGATGCGAGCTTGGTGGATTCCACCGAGAAATCGGCATCTTCGATGCGCGACTTGGCCTCTGTCAAATTGGTTGTCGTCGATGTCAAATTGCTGACAGTTGCTTCCAGACGGTTCTGCGCTGCGCCGACAGCGGCGCGCTGTGTGGCTACAGTATCGATTGCAGTGCTGATCAGACCCATGGCCGTCGATGCGCCAGCGACGGTCGACATGTCGACGGCTCCCACGGCAAGGCCAGTTGCGTTCATGCTGGTAAAGGCAATCGACACGGTCTGGCCAGTATCTACGCCGGTCTGGATGCTGAAAGTACCGGCTGCGTCCAAAAGATTCGTACCGTTGAAATCGGTGCGGCCAGCGATATCGCCAATCTGGGAAAGCAACGCGGTCGTCTCGGTCTGGATGGCGGTGCGATCGGATGCAGCGGTCGTGCCGTTGGCAGCCTGCACCGACAGTTCACGCATACGCACGAGAATGTTGGATATTTCACCCATCGCACCTTCGGCCGTTTGCGCCAGCGAAATGCCATCATTGGCATTGCGGATAGCCTGATTAAGGCCGCGCACCTTGGCGTCCATACGGGTTGCAATCGCAAGACCTGCGGCATCGTCTTTGGCACTGTTGATACGCTTGCCGCTCGACAGGCGTTCCATCGCAGTGTCACGCATATTGTCGGCCATACGTGAAGCATTTTGGGCGCGCAGAGCACTTACATTGGTATTGATTACAGTCATTGTTCGTCCTTTCAAAAATATACTCAAGCGGGCCACAGGGATTGGGGAGCAGCCTCGAGACATGAAACGGACCAATCTGTCAGGACTTAAATCGAAACTGTCGAAACTTTGGCACTTCGGACCCTATCCCGGCAATTTGCCGGAATAATATCGTTAAATATCAATAAAATGTGTAAAATGGCACACCCTTTGCTTTAATATTCCGCAAGCAATGATGCTTCGATATACGAGGGTAAAAAGAGCGATGTCGACAATCGACCAGAGCAGGCTTTTGCAGATCCGATCGACTATCCTGAGTCAAAATGACGCGCTCCACCGTGCGTCGGGCAGTGGCCCTGCAGGTTCTGCCGGTGCCGTACCTGCAGGAGGAGAAAACGCCTTTTCGGCAACGATGACCGATGTTTTGCAATCGGTTAACAAGCAGCAGGCCAAGGCATCGGAGCTTTCTGCTGCGTATGAGCGCGGAGATACCAACGATATCGTCCAGGTCATGGTCGAGCGTCAGAAGGCGTCTTTAGGCTTTGAAGCAACGCTGCAGGTCCGGAACAAATTGCTGTCCGCCTATCGCGACATCATGAGCATGCCGGTCTAACCCATGGCAGATCAGGAAATCATTCCGGCAGATGCCGCCAGCCCGATGTCGCGGACTCTAGCGCCGGCAACCCTGCCGCGCGGAGATGTGTTGCGTACCTTTGTCGCGCAGCCTGCCATCCGTAAGGCTGCACCAGCGGTCGCGGTGATTGGCTCGCTTGGGCTTGCCGCCATGGCATGGAGCCTGTTGAGCTCTCCGGCGCAGGCACCTCTTTACCAGGGACTTGCAGACACTGACAAGGCCAGTGTGGCAGACGCTTTGGGAACGTCCGGTATCGCCTACCAGATGGACGCTGCCACTGGGTCAATCACAGTAGCCGAAGATGAAGTCCATAAGGCGAGAATGATATTGGCCGGGCAGGGCCTGCCCAAGGCCGCGCCGTCAGGCGATGCGCTTCTCGCATCGCTTCCCATGGGTTCAAGCCGGGCGGTCGAAGGGGAAACCTTGCGCGGTGCGCGCGAAGCGGATCTGGCACGCACGATCGAAGCAATCGATCCGGTGAAGAAGGCACGTATACATCTTGCGACCTCCGAACCCAGCGTATTCGTTCGCGACCAACTGGCACCTGCGGCATCTGTTATGCTGACGCTGCAACAGGGGCGGACCCTGTCAGAAGCGCAGGTGCGTGCGATCCGCCATCTCGTCGCATCTTCGGTCCCCGGTATGACACCTGAGCAGGTATCGATCATCGATCAGTCCGGAGCGCTGCTCTCACGGCAGGACGGAAATATCGACGACCGCAATTTCGAGCTTCAGCAGCAAATGGAAGACCGGTATCGGCAGGCACTGACATCTTTGCTGGGTCCGATGCTTGGTACCGACAATTTTACTGTCGAGGTCCATGCTGACGTTGACTCGACGGAAAGCCAGTCAACGCGCGAGACCTATCCAAAGGATGACAGGGCGCTGCGCAGCGAGCAAGGCAACAAGACAAGTCAGACCGATGGACAAAATGCTGCAATCGGAATTCCCGGTGCCCTGTCCAACCAGCCACCCCCGGCAACGCAGCTGGCCACGACCCCGGCAGGCGGTGCAGCTGTTCCGTTGCAGCAACCCAATGGGGCGTCCGAAGAGAATTTTACGCGCAGTTTCGATGTTGGACGCGAGATATCGGTAACGCACCGGCCTGATGGCAGCCTGAAAAGGCTGACCGTTGCCGTGGCGTTGCGCGACCTGAAAGGCAAACCGCGATCGGCTAAGGAAATTGCCGCCATCGATGGGCTGGTAAAGGGCGCCGTCGGCTTTGATGCCACGCGCGGCGATGTCGTTGCCATCTCGGCCCGACCCTTTGTTGAAATTGCTGCGCCTGCCAGCAATTTCTGGGATGCGCCTTGGTTCATGCCGTTATTGCGTCAGCTAGGTGCTGTCTTTGGCGTGCTTATCGTTCTGCTGTTTATCGTCAGACCCTTATTCAAATCAATGAAAGCGCGCTCGGAGCGCATCCGCGAGGAGCAGCAAAGCCTGGAAGAACAGCTGCTGTCAGCAACCAAAGATGCGCCCGGCGCGGGATCGCCGCGCGCAGTAACGATCGAGATGATCGAGGCGGCGCCAAGTTACGAAGCCCGCGCCAATCTTGTTCGCGCCTTTGTCAGGCAGGACTCCGGGCGCGCCGCTTTAATCGTACGCCAGCTGATGGAGGCGCGGGCCAATGGCTGATGATGACCGTGCAGACGTTGCTGAAGAAGATGCGCCTGTTACCGCTGTCCTGCAAGATATCGATGGTGGAGCGGCTGCCGCCATATTGTTGATGCTTCTGGAGGAAGGCGATGCCGCTGCGATATTGAAACATTTCGACCCCGAAGAGGTGCGCACCCTTGGCAAATCAATGTTCGATGTCTCCCGGGTGAGCGAAGCCGAAATAGAATTGGCCCTTGATCGGTTTGTGCTCGGTAGCCGAGCCGTTTCGACACTGGCTGTTGGCGCCGACGCGCATATTCGCAAAGTCATGAACGAGGCGCTCGGCAATGTCCGCGCTGATAATATCCTTGCGACGATTGCACCGCAATCAAGCGCTGAAGCACTTGAATTATTGCGCTGGATGGAGACAGGAACGATATCCCGCCTGTTGACGAACGAGCACCCGCAAGTAGGTGCGATCATCCTTGCCGTGCTGACGCCAACCGCAGCAGCCGATGTGCTTGAAGATCTGGATGAAGCCCTTCAGACCGATCTCATATGTAGGGCCGCACGCCTCAATACCGTTCAACGTGATGCCATTGACGATCTCGAAGCCATTCTTTTGTCTGCTACCCATGCCAAAGACCGGCAGCCAGGCCTCCGCATGGGCGGCAAAGCCGATGTCGCCAAGATCGTCAACAAGATGCCCAAGCCAGCAATGGAAAAGATGCTGCGGTCAATCAAGAAACGAGACCGCATTCTCGCACAGGCGATCGAGGACGAAATGTTCGTGTTCGACAATCTCAACGATCTCGATGCGAAGAGCCTGAGCACCGTTCTGCGCGCAGTCGATGCCAATGCGCTGGCTCTGGCGCTGAAGGGGGCAGACCCTGCATTGGCCGACAAGTTCCTCGCCACGATGTCGGCCCGGGCGGCGGAAACCATCCGCGATGAAATGGCGGAAATGACGATGGTCAAACGCACCGACGTCGAAGAGGCGCAAAAAGCAATTATTACCGTCGCCCGCCAGCTCGCGCAGGACGGATCGATCATGCTGGGTGGCCAGAGTGACGATTATGTCTGAACAGGCATTCCAGGCACTGCGGCTCGCCGACATCCATTTGTTCGATCAGGGCTTTACGCCGCAGCCGCATTTGACAGCTCAACAAACTGGCTTTGTGGGCGGTCATGAAGACTCACAAGTAGAGACAGAAGCTATCGATCCCTATCAGTGCGGCATAGCCGAGGGCCGCTTGCTGGCGGCTGCCGATTTCGCGCTGGAAAAACGAAGCCTGCAGGCGCTGCTCTCCTCTGCAGATGCGCTTCAGCCCGAACCCAGTGACGAGCTTGCCGTGCTGATCGGTGAAGCGGTAGAGATGCTGGTGCGCCAGATCGTCGGAGATGTGGCGATTGATGCCGAGCTGTTGACCAAACGGGCGCAGCAGGCTGCATCGCTTGTCGCAGAATGCGATGCTGCACGGACCATGTGGGTCCATCCCGACGATCTGGATTTGCTCGATCCCGATGTTCTGGCAATTCCACTGAAGCCTGACCCTGCAGCCGAGCGTGGTTCGATCCGGATTGACTGTTCAGCCGGCTGGATTGAACATGGTACCGCGTTATATCTCGACCAACTCAGGATAGATCTTGGTCTGGCAGGCACTCAATGACGACGCGCCTTGCCAAATCCGCCAGGTCTTTGCTCGACCATATCGACTTATCGCAGGCATCGCCGCGCAGGGTCGGGACGCTGGCCGCCCATGAAGGCTTGATGCTTGAAGTCGAGGGGTTTCCCCAATCCTTGGGCAGCACGGCCCGGATCATCACCGACGGCGGACACATTGTGCGCGGCGAGGTAGTCGGCTTTCGTGGCCATCGCTGCCTTGTTCTGCCTTTTGACGGCGATGCGCCTTATGCTGCAGGCGCCCGCGTGGTGTCTGATGGCGAAGGCGGGATTGCCGTTTGCGGCAGCGCGCTGCTCGGTCGCGTCATTGACGCCCATGGCCAACCTCTGGATGGCAGACCTCCGGTCTCAAGCCGCTACTCCTGGCCACTTGCCGGGCGCAAGGTCAACCCGCTGCGCCGCAGCCGCGTGACCCAGCCGATCGATTCCGGCGTGCGCGCCATCAATGGCTTGCTGACAATGGGCAGGGGGCAAAGGGTTGCAATCATTGCAGGTTCGGGCGTTGGCAAATCAGTCATGATGGGCCAGATGCTCGCGGGCGTTGAGTGTGATGTCATCGTCGTCGGGCTCGTTGGCGAGCGAAGCCGCGAAGTCAGTGATTTTATCGAAACCAAGCTGACGCCGGCCATCCGCCAAAAATCCGTCGTGGTAGCGGTTCCAGCTGACCATCCGCCATTATTGAGATTGCGCGCCGCCATGCGCGCCACTGCGATTGCGGAATATTTTCGGAATGAAGGCAAAAATGTATTCCTGCTCGTCGATAGTCTGACGCGCGTGGCGCATGCTCAGCGCGAGATCGGGCTGTCGCTGGGGGAGCCGCCTACGATGAAAGGCTATCCCCCGTCAGCGCTCAGCATGATACCGCGTCTTGTCGAGCGGGCCGGCATAGACAGCGCTACTGGTGGATCGATTACTGCTGTTTACACAGTCCTTGCTGATGGCGGAGATACCGACGATCCGGTCGTCGATGCTGCAAGGGCCATTGTCGATGGACATATTGTACTGTCGCGATCGCTTGCCGAGCAGGGTCTTTATCCCGCAATCGATATCGCCAAGTCATTGTCCCGGATCATGCCGGATGTGACCGACGATGCGCATTTGGGCTCAGCGCGCTCCTTTCGCCGGCTTTGGTCAGCATATGAGGAAAATCGCGATCTCATCCTGATGGGCGCCTATGTGGCAGGAAACGACGCCATCCTGGATGAGGCGATCGCGCGTCACGAGGAAATGCGCGCGTATATCGGGCAGGGCCTGCGCGAAACAGTCGATCTTTCACATGCGCGCAATATGCTGATTGAAGGATTCGGGCCGTGACACCGCAAAGCCAGCGACGCGAGCGGCTGCTGCGTCTGCGGACCATCGAGCACCGCGTTGCCACATTGAAACTCGCCGATGCCGACAGCATCGTTGCCAATCTCACAAATATTGGAGCGCGACTGGAACAGCTGCGCCGCTCGTTGACGGTGGACGCAGGTATAAGGGCAGGAGCCGAGCTCAATGCGATGGGCGAAATGGCACTGCGCCTGGAACGCGCGCATGTCGGAATCGATGCTCCCTTGGACGAAGCTCAGGCACGCAGGTCCGAATTTCTGGCGCATCGGATCAGCGCGCAGCGCCGCGAAGACGGCGCAGCAAAACTTCTTGCTAAAGCAAAGAGCGATGAGGTCGTTAACTATGAAAGACGGACCGATGCCAATCGTCAACATGTGAAACGAACGACCTTTTTTGGGGATGTGAAATGACGCCAACGCCAGCCCTTGCTTTCCGGCCAGCCATGCTGTCGGCCGGACAGGCTTTTGGACGGACGTTGCCGCCATTCGACATCGCGCTGGCCGAGCGAGCCGACACCATAGGCCAGCCCAATATTGTTGCGGTTGACTTGGCAGAGAGCGCAATTCAATCAGCCCAAGCTGTGCAGCCTGCGGCCGCGCAGACAGATCCTTTAGTCGTCAATAGCTTGTCAACGCCGCAGGCTGCTTTAACCGATGCGACAGCATGGCTGTCATCGATGCCCGCGACGCCCGAGGCAGCGGCCAATGCGCTTGACGAAGTTAAACCGGGCCCTGTTGTGCCATCCTTGGCTGCACCTGCGTTATCGTCGCAGCGCCCCACATCGCCTCGAGTGCCCGGCGAAGCGAAAGCCACTGGCGACACGCGCCTGCCTGCCAATGTCACAGGGATGGCAGAGACACAGACCGGTTTGAGCGCGGAACTTGCGCATACCGGTACAACCGAACCTGCAAATTCCCCCGTTCCCGATGCGCTGACGGCATCGGACGAGGAGGGCGCAAAGGACGCCGACGCAAACGAAGCTCAGGCTGAAGGCCGGTATATTGCTATGCTGCCAGTTTCCTCTGATGCCAAGCCGGACATTATAACGTGCAACGTTCATGGCGATACACGACCAGACACAACGCGCCTGCCAGGCATCCAAAATGAAGCAGGATTGGAAACCCGCGCAAATCTGGTTCGCCGGGGTCAAGGGAATCCCGTGCGCGCAGAACCCGCGCTCGATGCGCCTGACCGATCATTACCAATTGCCGTGCCTGAGCAAATGGGCGTCTTGTCCAGCAACGACACTATATTCGCATTACCCGATATGTCCGCTGCCTTGTCGGATGTTCGTGGTTCGGCTGGAGGACTTCAAGCTCTTACCAGTGCGCAAGCTGTTGCCGACCGGCAACTCAACCTCGCGCGTGACAGTTTATGGCTCGATCAGCTCGCGACAGACATATTGGCGGCATCCGATTGCGCTGACCATATTTCGTTCAGGCTGATGCCAGCCCATCTTGGACGCCTTGATGTCGATTTGACGACATCGACCTCTGGACTGACCGTGAATATTGCCACCAGTACAGAAGAAGCCGGACGCATCGTCTCGTCGGCGCAGGCCGGGCTTGTCGAAAGTCTTCAGTCCCAAGGCGTGAGAGTTGCCGATACTCAGGTCACCACCGGCAACGACATGTCGCGCCACGGTCAAAGCTCGCGGCATCATCCGACGACTCCACTGAACGAGCAAATTATGCGTTCTGCCGATGAATCCATCGAACAGCATGAGGACCGTCCCGACGGTCGCTTCGCGTGAATCCGAAAGATAGAGAAATGACCAAGAACAAAGACGTGCCGGTCAAGTCCGGCAAGAAAATGAAAATACTTCTGATTGCCGTAGGCGGCGTTGCGTTGCTTGGGGCTGGCGTTGGCGGCGGCATTTACGCCACGGGCGGGGTTGCCGACAAGCACAGTCAGGAAGAGGAGAATCGCCCCAAGCTCGTTTTGCGGGATGCAGAAACCACCGAAGTCGCAGCAGAAGGCGGCGAGGGAGAAGCAGCGCCGCTCAAGGTCGGAACGGTTTCGGTCAAAAACGACAGGGTAATCGTGGATCCCAAAAAATATGAGGTCACATATTATCCTCTTGAGCAGGCGTTCACCGCGAATTTGGCTGACAGCGCTGGATTTGTTCAGGTCGGACTGAGCCTTGCTACTTATTATGATGGCAAGGTGATATCGCATATCCAGAGGCAGATGGTCCCGATCCGCTCGGCTGTTTTGATGGTCCTGTCTCAACAGGATGCCGATTTTCTGTCAACGCCGGAAGGCAAGCTTGCCCTCCAAAAGCAGATGACCAAGGCCATTAACACCGTGCTGCGCGAGAAGGAGGGCTTTGGCGGCATCGACAACGTCTATTTCAGCAATCTGGTGATCCAGTGAACGCGGCCAGAGCAGCGCTTGACCCAGCTCCGGTGTCGCTGACGCGAAGGCAGGATGACGCGCCGGCTTTCCCGGGCCTCAGTGCAGTAGGCGACCGCTTTGGTCGCGGCCTTGCCGATGTTCTGGCGCGATTTGGCTTTGGCGAAGTCCATGTGCGGGCAGATGCATCGCTAATGACCAATGTGGGCGAGTGGCAGTCTACACGTTCTGCACAAGATGCCCTGTTACGCTTTCAGATGAACCCGATGAAAGGCGCAATGCTGTTGTCGCTCCCTGCGAAGCTGGTGGTTCAGCTGGTAGACCGGTTTTTCGGGGGCGACGGAATTTTTACCGATTCTCACAAGGAATTTTCTCCTGCCGAACTCCGATTGCTCGGGCGACTGGGCGAAGCCTGTCTCCCGTTGCTTGCCGCTGCGTGGAAAGATGTGATCACCATCGAACCGCAGTTGATGGCGATGGAACCCGATGGCCGCATCCCGGCCTTGGGTAATCCTCAAGAACCAATCGCTGTTCTGCCTTTTGCCGTCAGCGGACATTATGGGCAGTTTGAAATACAGTGCGTGTTCCAGCAAGCAGCGTTGCGGCCCGTTGAAGGTTTGATGGGTGGTTCGGCAAGCGATGTCGCAGAGCCAGTCGACACAATCTGGCAGTCGCTGCTGGGAGAGGCCGTGATGCAGGTGCGCCTGCCAATACGCTCGGTATTTGCCCGGCCCGAAATGTCGTTGGAAAAGCTCGTATCGCTGAAGGAAGGCGATCTTATTCCCATTCTGATGCCGCGCCATGTTCCAGTCAGTATCGGCGAGAAGTTATTCGCCCACGGCAGCGTCGGCGAGTCAAACGGGCGGACCGCCATCAAGATCGAATCCCTATTGTAATCAAGGACAGAAAAATGAGTGACATGACCGAAGCACCGAAATTCAGTTCAACCCCTGGCCAGCCTGGCGGCGGCCCAAATCTCCGCCAGAGCGTTAACCTCGATTATTTTGGCGGTGTATCCTTGCGGATATCTGTCGAGGTCGGTTCGACTTCGCTACCGTTGTCCGATATCCTGAAACTGGCTGAAGGCAGCGTTGTGGAACTCGACCGTCAGGCACATGATGTGCTCGACATCTTTGCCAACGGTACCTTGATCGCCAAGGGCGAGGTCGTCACGGTCGAAGGGCGCTATGCGGTACGTGTAACCAAAGTGGTTGCCGCAGAGTCCAGGTCGCACGGCTATGAGCGCCGGACCTGATCATGTTTGAGTATATCTTACGCCTGTTCATTCTTGTTCCGCTGGTAGGTGGGATGGCCTGGGGATCGCTGTGGCTGTGGCGCAAATCGCAGCTCGGGATGCCCGTCATTCCAGGATTCTCGCTGGCGGCTAAACCCGGACGCAAAGCACAATTGGTGGATGTCGTTCCTCTTGGCAACGGCAGCAAGATGGTCGTGGTCGAGTTTGGCGACAAGGAACTGCTTATTGCCGTCTCGCGTAACCAGATTTCGCTGTTGAGTGAAAACGAGAAGGGCGATTTTCATGCTTAGGCCAATCAAATTTGTGTCAGTCCTGTTGCTCTTTGCAGGTGCGGCGAGTCCGGCATGGGCCCAATCCGGCCAAGCGCTTGAGGGAGCAGTCCAGGCAATCTCCAGCGACGGTAAATCCTTGTCGCTTTCATTGCAAATCTTGCTGTTGATGAGCCTGTTGACGGTATTACCATCACTTTTGCTCATGATGACGAGCTTCACCCGGATCATCATTGTCCTGTCAATCCTGCGCCAGGCGCTGGGGCTTCAGCAAACCCCGCCCAATCAGGTGCTTGTAGGGCTCAGCCTTTTTCTCTCGCTATTTATAATGCAGCCGGTGCTCTCCGACATCAACCGCAACGCGATCGAGCCCTATGGCAGGGATGCGATTTCGATTGAAGATGCCATTGCCCGCTCGGGCGAAGCTTTTCATGGTTTCATGATCAAGCAGACGCGTAAATCTGACCTTGCGATGTTCGCCAAGATTGCCAATGCGCCTGCTTTTGAAAGCAAGGCACAGGTTCCATTCTCTATATTGTTGCCGGCTTATGTAACCAGCGAACTCAAGACCGCTTTCCAGATCGGCTTTTTAATCTTTCTGCCGTTTCTCATCATTGATCTAATTATCGCTTCGGCGCTGATGTCGCTTGGGATGATGATGCTGTCTCCAACAATCATTTCAATGCCGTTCAAGCTTTTGCTTTTTGTCCTCGTCGACGGCTGGGCGCTGACGATGGGCTCACTTGCCAGTTCCTTTGTGAGGTAAACTATGGACGCAGATTACTTCATTGGCGTTGCCCAGCAGGCGCTGTGGATACTCGCACTTGGTTCGGCACCAATATTATTGCCAGCATTGGTGGTCGGTATCATACTCGGCATGGTTCAGGCCGCTACCTCGATCAACGAGGCGACGCTGAGTTTTGTACCCAAGCTGATTGTTGTTGCAGCTTCGCTGGCGTTATTCGGCAGCAGCATCATGATCCTGCTCGTCGATTTCACGCGCGAGATTTTTGCCCGTATTCCCGACCTGCTCCAATGATACCTGCTAGCTTTGGCAATATCGAGCAACAGATTCTGATCTGGCTGCTGGCGATGATCCGTCCGGGTGCAGCCTTTCTGGCCGCGCCGATCTTCGGAGCGGCCTCTGTTCCGATCCAGTTGCGCCTTATCCTTGCCCTTGCAATTGGTATACCCGCAGCAGCAGCGTCGCAAATGGGGGTGCCTGCCGAAGGCATATTTACGCTGCAGGGGTTGCTGTACATTTTTGCTGAAATTCTTGCTGGACTTGCCATGGGCTTTTCGATCCAGATCGGTTTCGCCAGTGCCTTGCTGGCTGGCGAGGTCATCAGCAACACGATGGGCCTTGGTTTTGCCTCGATGGCTGACCCTGTTGGCGGGCAGATGAGCCCGGCCATCGGACAATTTCTGTCGATGCTGGCTACGTTCCTTTTCCTGGCGATGGACGGTCATCTGGCTTTTGTCGCAATGATCGTCGAAAGCTATCGCCTGCTACCACCCGGCGACGCCTGGATGTCAGTCTCAGCGCTGGGATCGCTCGTGGAATTTGGCGGACTGGTTTTTGCCGCAGGTCTGTCCATCGCGCTGCCCGTTGGATTTGCCATGTTGCTCGTGCAGATTGTCATGGCGATAATCGCGCGCTCGACTCCAACTCTCAATCTGTTTTCCGTCGGGATGCCGGCAACGCTGCTCGCAGGTGTGGTATTGCTCGCAATGGCTACTCCGGTCATGTCAGAGTCGCTTCAGAAGATTTTGGGCGAAACATTGGCGCAAGCCGCAAGTCTGGGCGCTAGATGAGCCATGTCCGAAGCGCCTGACAGGGACCAGCAAACCGAAGCGCCCACCGCCAAGCGGCGCGCGGATGCAGCGCGCGAAGGCAATATTCTGCAGTCGCGCGAGTGGGCAACCGCACTGATGATGCTGGCGGGCGCAGCCTGGATCATGTTTGCAGGACCGTGGTTTGTTGCGGCATGCTCGCGACTTGTCTCATCCGGGCTTACATTTTCAGGCGAGGCAGTCCAGGATTTCGATCCGGCGCTGGCTTTTGCGCAATTGCTGGCGCACGTCATATTACCGCTGGCCAGTCTCCTGGCGATCACGATTGTTGCGGCGATTGCAGCGCCAGCTGCGCTGGGTTCGTTTGGATTTCGTGGCGGTGCGCTGAGCGTCAAACCTGCCCGCCTAAATCCAGCATCCGGTTTAAAACGCATGTTTGGCATGAACGGGCTGATTGAACTCGGTAAAGCGCTGCTCAAGGCAGCGATGCTGGGGTATATCGGCTATTGGCTGATTTCGCGCGACCTGGCGATGATGATGGGTTTAAGTACGGCTGATATCATACCTGCAATTCGCACCGCTGGCAGTAGCATGGTAATGACCGTCCTGTACCTTGCCCTCGGCCTGCTGCTGATCGCCGCCATCGATGTGCCTGTCCAGATATTCAACCGCAACGCCAAGCTGCGGATGACGAAGCAGCAGGTGAAAGAAGAAATGCGCCAGTCCGAAGGTGCACCCGAACTGAAACAGGCGCAGCGCCAGCGCCAGCATGCCATATTGTCAGGATCAGCCCGAAAGGCGATGGCCGAAGCAACCGTTGTGCTTACCAATCCAACGCATTTTGCGGTTGCGCTGCGCTATCGGCCGGGACGAGATGCGGTGCCGACTGTTGTGGCCCGGGGCCGCGAAGAGATTGCGGTGGCGATCCGCGAACTTGCGGCGGAAAATGCAGTCCCCACGCTCAGTTATCCGCAACTTACCCGGGCCATTTATTTCACCACCAGGGCCGGCCAGGCGATTTCAGAAGATCTATATATTGCCGTGGCAACGATCCTGGCATTTGTCTTCAACATCGAACGGGCAATGGCCGAAGGTGTTTCGCGGCCCGAAGTGAGCATACCTGAGAGCAAATATTTTGACGAAAATGGCAAGAAGCAGCGCCTTCGCCGGAGCGGCGCTTAATCTTTTTTCATAAGTGCCGTCATTCATCAAAAGGAAAAAGACATGGTACAATCGATAGCCTCCAGCCTCGGCTTTGGCTCAGGGATAGACACAGCTGCTCTGGTAGCTGATCTGGCGGCTGCGTCGCGCGAGCCTAAAATAAAACGGCTCGATGCGCTTGCCGCAGCGAATCAGGCCAAGATAAGCACGCTTGCCAAAGCACGTTCCGATCTCGAAGGATTTGCAACGACGCTGGCCGAAGTGGTCAGCAGCGGTGACTTGCGTAGCCAACCCACTGTTTCTGACAACAATGCCTTGTCTGCCACGGCCACGTCCGGAGTGCGCCTCGGCAACTTGGCTGCGGAGATCGAAATCACCCAGCTTGCCCGCGCCCAGACCGTCTATTCGGCTTTTGTTGTGCCCACTGACCCAGTGGGGCAGGGCGGGCTTACCCTCACGGTCGGAGTTCAGAATTATGCCTTGTCCATTGGACCTGGCAATGACAGCCTGCAGGGTCTTGCAGATGCTATAAACGCAACTGGCAGCAATGTGCGGGCCAATATCATCATGGATGGTGCAAATGCGCGCCTGGTGCTCAAAGGCCAGACCGGCGTCGCGCAGGCATTTTCGTTAACCGCCGATGCGGGTGCTGACCCGGCGCTCGAGCGCTTTGCCTATGGGAGTGCGTCAGGCCAGATGACACTGGGCCAATCGAGTGTCGATGCGACATTCAAAATCGATGGCGTCGCTTATACGCGGCCGTCCAACAGTGTGAATGACGTTCTTGCAGGAGTAACGCTGACACTTAAAAAAGCAGCTGCGGGTGTTCCGGTCGCGATCAGCTCCACGCGCCCCACTGAAACGATCAAGCAAACGGTGGCCGACTTCATATCGGTGTTTAACACTCTTAAAAACGACGTCGCTGCAGCCCGCAGGGAGAATGGCGGTGACAGCGCAATGCGATTGTTCGACCAGCAGCTGAATGCACTGATCACCAAGTCTGTGACCAGCGAACCCAACATCAACAGCCTTTCCGATATCGGAATCGCTTTCACTAAGACTGGCACCGTCAGCGTGGACGAAGCGAAGCTGGCAGCGATATTAGCATCCAATCCCGATGCAGTCGAAGCGATGTTCAACCCGCTGCGCGACGGCAGCCACGATTCAGTAACAGATCCGGGCTTATCGCTGACGTTACAATCGATCAAGACGCAGGCCACCGCATCGAATGGAGCGCTTGAGGCATTGCGGAGCAGGCTGGAAAAGGCCGCAGCACAAATCGTGGATAATCGGAGCAAAGTGGAAACACGTGAGGATGCCTATCGTGCCCGGTTGGAAAAGCAGTTCGGTTCGATGGACGCACGCATAGGTGCACTGCGCGCCACGCAAAGCTATCTCGAACAACAGATCAAATTATGGTCCAACGAGAAAGCTTGAAGGCGCTCAGATGAATAATCATATTAGAACTCAGGCGGCCCGAAACCATTATGAGGCGCTCGCTTTGTCCAGCCGCCTCGAGGCGACCGGACCCCATGGATTGGTCGTAGTCCTCTACGAAGAGCTGCTGCGCTCGATCGATGTAATGGCTGTCGGCCTTGGCCGCGGCAAAGATCTGGCGAATGAAGCTCACAGCGATCGTGCACGGTCGATACTGACTGCGCTCGAGGCAAGCCTGGATTTCGAGCGCGGCGCTAAGGTCGCCGAGCTCCTGGCTGGCGTCTATCGTGCGATGCAGGGGCAGTTGCGCAAAGCGATCGCGGCAAATGATCCCCTGATGCTGGCCGAGCTTCGCGAAGGCGTCACGGCGATTGCCGAGGGCTGGAACGGCATCGTTCGATGATCAGCAGGCTTTGCCGACCCCATGTTTGCGGATTTTCTCAATCAGTGTCGTGCGCTTCATTGTGAGCAGACGTGCAGCTTCAGAGATAACACCGTCTGCCATTTCAAGGGCAAGTCGGATCTGTTCGAGCTCAACCGCTTCCATCATGTCTTTCAGATTTACCGGTTGCGGCGGCAGCAAAGCTGTGGCGGTGCGTGCAGACTGATTGCGCAAGTCACGTCCGGTCAGGTTGCGCTTTCGCGTCAGGTCGAGCAACTGTTCGACTGCCAAAGCATCAAGCGTCTCGCCACCATGAAGTACGCGTGCCCGTTCGACGACGTTGCGCAGTTCGCGTACGTTGCCCGGCCAGTCATGCGATTGCAGACGCGCAATACCATCAGCGGTAAACGCTATGGGTGCTCCTTGTTGCCTCGAACTTTGAAAATGGTCGACGAGTAACGGGATGTCGCATGCCCGGCTGGCGAGATCGGGAACTTGCACTGGCACAACGCTGAGACGAAAATAGAGGTCTTCGCGAAACCGGTTGTCGTCGATTGCTGCGCTGATATCCTGATGTGTTGCGCAGATGATGCGAACGTCTACGGCTATGGTGCCGTTGCCGCCAACGCGCGAGATCAGGCGCTCTTCCAGCACTCGCAGAAGCTTGACCTGCATATCGAAGCGCATGTCGCCAATTTCATCGAGGAACAGCGTCCCGCCATCTGCTTCTTCGAACCGGCCAACGCGGCGTTGTTGAGCTCCGGTAAAGGATCCGCGTTCATGACCGAACAGTTCAGACTCAATCAGTTCAGCGGGAATGGCGCCGCAGTTAATGGCTATGAATGGCTTGCCGCGCCTTTCGCTTGCGTCATGGATGGCTTTGGCAACCACTTCCTTGCCTGACCCCGATGGCCCAGTGATCATAATCGATGCAGATGAGGGCGCGATGCGGTCAATCAACTGGCGCAAGGACACCATAAATGGATGAACACCGACTATTTGCTCTTCAATGGTGGGAGCATATTCCAGAACATTTTCTTCAATAACAACGCTCATGCTAAATTCCATCTAAATATAGATTTAATTCGTTGAGCCAAAAGTCGTCTGATATGGTTAAGAGCTAGTTAATCAAGAAAGTCGGAAAAGCAAAATAGGGGACATTACAACCATTTTGGATTTAATATATACCGACAATAGCAAATATTGTTACAGTATAGGCAATATCCTTCAATATATTGACTGAATTACTTCCAAAATGGTTGCGATTTTTACGCTCGATTACGGACCTTCGCGATCGCCCTGCATCCACGCCAGCGTTATCGACATCCGTCTGTTACGCGGGTCATAATGATCTTGCGGGATATAAGGCTCCCTGTCGGCCACCCCTTCAATGCGGGCAAAGCGCTGCCGGACGACGCCTGATCGCATCAGAAAGGCCCGCGTAGCCTCAGCCCTTGCCGCAGACAATTGCCAGTTATTGTCGACCGATCCGCGCATATAGGGAAGCGCGTCGGTATGGCCGCGAATGACAAGGGCATTGGGCGTTTCCGAAATTACCGACGCCACCTGCTGGAGCAACTGGCTGGCATCGGGCGTCAACCGGTTTGTACCTGAGATAAACATCGTGAAATCGGCTTCATCGACCATATCGATGCGCAGTCCCTGGCGGGTATCGGTAAAACGTATATTCTTGCGGAAGCGCAAAATGTCCCGTCTTTGCTTCAGCCGTTCGGCAAGTGTTTTCTTCATTCGCTCGAAACGCGAGCGGTCACGGGCAATCGCCTGGGATTCCTTGGGGCCACCGGTGGCATCAACAGGAATGGTCAGCGAGCGTGTTCCCGTCTGGCCGGCGCGGTGAGGGTAGCTGTCCACCGATACGATGGAATCACCGCCGAAAAAGCCGTTCGAACCTGCGCTTTCCTGTTTGGTCTGAACCAATGTCGGCGCGAAATAGTCGGCAAGCGCCTTGCGCTGCTTTTCCGTCGTCGCACCGATCAGCCACATCAGCAGAAAGAAAGCCATCATTGCTGTTACAAAGTCGGCATAAGCAACCTTCCATGCGCCCCCATGATGACCGCCATGCGGCGCGGCATAGATTTTCTTGACGATAATCGGACGGACAGGTTCGTTCTTGATCGCCATCTCACCGTCCCCGCATGCCGTCGAAGACTTCGGCAAAGCTTGGCTGGTTGGAATGTTCAATACCGGATCGTGCAGCCTCGATCACCAGCGGTTGCGGGTGGCCGTGAAGGGAAGCAATGATGATTTGCTTGACCACGTGGTAAATGGCGGCATCGGATTCGATTACCTGCTTTGCCCGGTTGGCAAAAGGACCAACCAGGCCGTACGCCAGAAGCACGCCCAGAAAGGTGCCGACCAGCGCCGAACCGATCATGCCGCCCAATATCTCGGGCGGCTTGTCAATTGAGCCCATTGTCTTCACAACCCCAAGCACTGCGGCAACGATTCCCAATGCGGGTAGCGCGTCTGCCAGACCCTGCAATCCCTCGGCCGGCTTCGATTCATGATGATGATGGGTCTTAATGCTGTTATCCATGACATCCTCGACTGCATATGGATCGAGCGTGCCTGAAGATACGACGACAAGCCGCAACGTATCGGTGATCAAATGGATTAATGTCTGGTCTTTGAGCAATTTGGGATATTCGGCAAAAATCACTGACTCACCTGGATTTTCGATATGTGGTTCAAGCGCGACCGGCCCGTCGGTTCGAAATATCTTCATCAGTTTGGAAACCAGAAATATGCAGTCGAGATAGTCCTGCTTTACATATTTTGGACCCTTGAATACCTTCCCAAGGCCGCCACCCAATGCTTTGAGATCCTTGACCGAATTGCCGATAATCAGCGCACCGAGACAAGCGCCGCCGATAATCAGCATTTCATGGGGCAGCGCATGCATGACTGGTCCGAGGTTGCCGCCAGTTAGCGCAAAACCCCCAAAAACCATGACAAGCAGGACAATGATACCGACAATTGCAAGCATAGTTGCTCTGGCCCCATTTCAGTTACAGGGCACAAAATTGGCCCATCCGGATGAAAGAACGGCAGCTTCCGGATTTTCTTCAGTGTTCAGGACAAAATATCGAACAAAGTGCGGCGGTTGATGCGGGCAAAGGCTGCCTGAGCAGCTTCGAGTGTGATTGTTTGCGCGTTGAGGGTTGCGAGTGCCTGCGACAGGTCGGTATCTTCCAGCGCAGCGCGTTCGGCCTCTCTTGTGATCTTGCGTGTCAGATGGCTCTCATTCACCCGATCAATTTGCGCAGCCCGCAGTCCAACTTTTGCAGCCGAATCTGCAATTTGTGAAATGCCGCCGTCGATTGCGGTCAGCGATGCAGATATCAGCACGCTGTCACCTGTCTCGAGCGCGCTCGCCGCACTGCGTACCAAATCGCTTACGTTGATTCCGCCAACCTCGAATAATTCGGGTCGGCCTGGGACAGCTATTATCGTCACATCACTGTCGATCCGCATTCTAAGCGGCTGTACATCGGCAAAAAGCCTGTCACCAGTTACCGACGTCGTTGCCTGAAACCTGTCGAGTTCGCCTGCAATATCGCGCAGTTCAAGCGCCATAGTTGTACGGTCGGTGGGTGATACGCTACTGCTGGCACCGGCAAGCAACAGCTCTTTCGCTCTGCCAATCAGATCGGACGCACTTTTGAGCATGTTATCGGCTTGTGCCGACAGCGATGCTGCAAGCGAGATATTCTTGGCCCATGCGGCATCATTGGCATTGGACTGGCGAAGGATTGCCAACCGGGAAGATGCGACAGGGTCATCTGATGCAGTCTGAAGCCTTTTGCCCGTGGATACCTGCGTCTGACTGTCCGAAATCGCTTGAGCGAGATTGGATTGTCTGCGGATTTCAGTGGTCATGCGATTGCCAACGGCGTTAATCATCGCATCTCTCCTTTAGAAAATGCTGAAAATGGTCTGGAGGGTTTCGCGCGCTACCTGGATGGTGCGCGCGGCAGCCTCATAGGCTTGCTGGTAACGCAGCAATTCGGCTGCTTCATGATCGAGATCGATATCGCTAACCTCGTTGCGTGCATCGAATGCGCCATCGCGTCTGGCACTCGATGCTGCTTCTTGCGCGCGTGCTGCGGCCGTGGACTGCGCCTGGACGTTGGCAAGCGCCATCCATCCAGCCTCGACGCCGCCTGCCCCACGTAACCCGCCAAAGGCGAGTATATTTCCGTTGGCGCTGGTCAAATCAGCCGCAGCGACCTGACCGGGAGCAAGGCCGGTTGCCGTCATTTCCGCTGCACCCGTTCCCAGACTGAGCAGCGCAAGGCCCGCAGCGCCGCTGGCGTCGCGTCCCGCTTGGTGCTGATTGTTGAGATCGTTCACCACTGTCGCTGCCAGCGAGTCGAGACTGGCGCGGCGGTCTGCAACTGCACCTGCCGCGTCGGTAAGCCCAGCCAGTGATCCTGTAATCGGTGTAAAAGGAGCTCCGCCCGGGCTAATCGAAAATCCGATGCGTCCATCGGCGGCTGTCACCACGGCAAGGCTGGCCACAAGCGAACCGTCGAGTAAGGTTTCTGCTGCTGGCCCTGAAGCCCGCAACGTCGTCACGCCGTGCGCACCGATGATTGCATCTACGCCGATCGAAGAAGATATCCGGTCAATAAGACGATCGCGTTCATCGAGTAATGTGGCGGCGTTGGTTGAGCCATCCCGCGCGCGCAACAGACCGTCGTTAACGCGCTGGAGCGCGAGGAGGTCGCTGTTGACTTGGCTACTATTTGACTGGGCATCGGCTGTAATTCCGGCTGCGGCCGTTGTCAGACTGGTCGCTGTTCGGCGAAAGGCGGCAGCAGTGCTATCGACGGCGCCCAAAAATTGCGCGCGTAATGTAACGTCGCCCGGCGTTGCGCTTAGCTGATCCGCTGCCGTAAACATGGCGGTCAGGTTCGACCCAACCCCATCTCCACCATCATCAAGCGAAGTTTCAGCTATTTCCATCCATTCGAGCCGGGCAGAATAGCGACTGGCATCGCCCGACGCGACGCGTGAATCCGCCACGAGCCAGTCGTCTACCGCCCGGACAACACCGCCAACGGTCACGCCGCCAGGTCGGATATTGTTGCGGTACAAAACCAGGTCTCCCGAGGCCCGAGCCTCCTCAAGCTGAATCGACCGCCGAGCATAACCGGGGGTCTGCGCATTGGCGATGTTATCGCTGATCGTCGACAGCGCGCGCGAATAGGCCTTTATGCCCGACGTACCTATAGACAGCAGATCGCTCATGGCATTTTCCCATCAGTCTGGCTGAGCTGTCGCTCGACCAGGCGGGCAATACCAAACTGGCCAAGCTTGGCGACGCTATCTGCGGTGCGCGCATCGGCCAGCTCGCGAAAATGATCGGTAGCGCTGGAAGCGAACATACCGTCAGCCAGCTTTGCCTTGCGCATTGCGCCAAGCATTTGCCTGACCATGACCGCTTCAAATCCTTCAGCGGCCTTTTGGAGCGATGGATCGATTGCGGGAACCGCCGGAGCAGCCGCCGCGCCTGCAGGTAGGATCTGGCCTGTCATATGATCACCAGCTCTGCACTGAGCGCGCCAGCCTGACTCAGCGCTTCCAATATCGCAACAAGGTCGCCAGGCGATGCGCCAATCCGGTTGATGGCCTTGACGATGCTGGTGAGCGAGGTTCCTTTATCGAGGATATATATAGGATTGCGCTCTTCTTCGACGCTTATCGCGCTATTTTGTTCGATCCTTGTCTCGCCGCGGCTGAAAGGTGCAGGCTGGATCACCTGAGGCTTTTCATCGACCTTTACCGTCAGTTTTCCGTGACTGACTGCCGCAGGAGAGACCCGCACCATTCCATTGATAACCACTGTTCCTGTGCGCGCATTGACGATGACCCGTGCAGGCGGCGCCGAGGGCGTGATCTCGATAGCTTCGATTGCCGCCATCATGCGAACACGCTGGTCAGTGGCAGTAGGTGCAACAATACTGATCGAAGCACCGTCGATCAGCTGCGCGGTCCCAGAGCCGAATATTTGGTTGATAGCATCGGCTACCAGCCCTGCATTGGTCAGATCCTGGCGCACAAGATTGAGCGTAAGCCGGTCGCCGAGATCGAACCCGGTATTCACCGCCCGCTCAACTGATGCACCACCGTCGATCCGGCCTGCTGAAGGCACATTGACCGATAGCTTCGATCCATCCGCAGCTTGGACACCGAGCCCCCCGACCACAATATTGCCTTGTGCCATTGCGTAAATTTGCCCGTCTGCGCCGTAAAGGGGCGCCATCACCAGCGTGCCACCCCGCAGCGATTTGGCCTTGCCCATTGCTGAAATCGTAATATCTAGACGCTGGCCGGGCTTTGCAAAGGGCGGAAGATCGGCAGTTATGATGACTGCGGCCGCATTTTTCAGCGCAGGATTGATGCCAGCAGGCAGGGTGAGCCCGAAGCGTGACATCGTGCCTTTGGCCCCCAGGGTAGCATAATCGAGGCTATCGTCGCCAGTACCGGCCAGTCCAACAACGATGCCGTACCCTGTGAGCTGGTTAGCCCGTAACCCCTGGAACTGACCGATGTCTTTCACACGCTCGGCATGGACCGGCGTTGCCGCCACGGCAGCTATCAGGATCAGCCATGCCGTGAGCGCGGTCCGCAAACGTGCAAGGGCGGACGGACCGTTTATGGTATGCTGGGGAAGGTCAAACATCTGCATATCCTCAAAAGGGGCTGACAACCGAGAAAAAGCGCTGCAGCCAGCCCTGGCGGCTGGCACGTGCGACGTCGCCTTTCCCGCGATAGTTGATGCGCGCGTTGGCTATCCGCCAGGACGGCACGCGATTATCTGCCATGATGTCAGCATTTCTCACAATGCCGGAAAACTGCACTATTTCGTCACCGCGATTGAGCGCCAGGCGTTTCTCACCTCTCACCAGCATCGTTCCGTTGGGATAGACCGCAGCAATCGTCACACTCAATTCTCCTGACAGGCTGTTCGACTGGAGCGTGTCTCCTTTTCCCTTAAACGACTGATCGCCGCCCATATTAATGTCTGTCGACGAAATAATACTGAGCGGGCCTGATGAAGGGGGAGCAAGACCGATATTTCCCGCGCGATTTGTGCCCGTGGAATTAGTGATTCCGGCGCTGGTACGCTCCTGTAATGTAATGGTCAGCACGTCCCCGACGCGCGAAGCGCGCTGTCCAGACGTCAATGCGGTATAGCCGCTATCCTGAAAAATGGCTCCATTGGGTATGGCGGCAATGTTTGAAACCTGTGCTGTCGCCGGGGCAAAGGCCTCAGCAGGCTCGGTCTGTTTTGCCTGCGCTGCGCAAGCAAAACAGACAAGCGTGAGCGTTGCGGCATTAGAGATTTTGAGTGGCATTGCGCATCATTTCTTCAGTGGCCTGAATCATTTTGGAGTTAACCTCGTACGCTCGCTGCGTCTCGATCATGTCGACAAGCTCCTCGACGACGTTGACGTTCGACCCCTCAAGCGATCCAGAACGCAGTGAACCACGTCCTTCTTCGCCTGCAGCGCCGACTTGCGGCGCGCCCGATGCGCCGGTTTCGACCAGAAGATTATTCCCGATCGATTGCAGCCCCGCAGAATTCACAAAACGTGCAATCTCGATTTTGCCAAGCTCGGTTGTCGTACTTTGTCCAGCGACCTGTGCTGACACCGTACCGTCGGCACCGATAGAAACCGCTGTTGCGCCCTCAGGAACCTGAATCTGGGGTTGGACGGGCATGCCGTCGGTGGTTACGATCGTTCCTTCGGCCGACAGATTAAAATCGCCGGCTCGCGTATACCCCAATCGGCCATCGGGCATCTGCACCTGGAAATAGCCTGCGCCTTCTATTGCAAGATCGAGCGCGTTATTGGTTGTCGTCAGCGACCCCTGCGTGTCGATCCGGGCGGTTCCGGTCATTTGCACGCCAGTGCCCAGATTGAGACCGATCGCGTAACGATTTTCGCCTGATGATGGGGCGCCCGGTACCACAACCGCCTGATAGGCCAGCGTCTCGAAACTCGCCCTGTCTCGTTTGAACCCGACCGTATTTACGTTTGCCAGGTTGTTGGCGATGACCTGCATGCGCGTATTTTGTGCATCGAGACCTGTACGTGCGACGTTTAAAGCTCCATTTGGCATTTTCGTTTCCTTATTGTGACAATTGCATCAAATTGGCGGTGGCAGCATCGTTTTCGCGCGCGTCGCTGATCAGTTTCAGCTGGGCATCCCAGGAGCGGCTGGCTTCGATCATCTCGACTAAAGCCTCGGTTGCAGCGACATTTGACCCCTCGAGCGATCGGCTTGTGACGCGTGCATCGGGATCGTCGGGCAGGGAACCACCTCCCTTGACGCGAAACAAACCATCCAGACCTTTGGCAATATCGCTTCCGGCTGGCGCGACGAGCTTCAACCTGTCCACCTCTTGAGGTTGGTTGGGGTCGCCGCCAGCCGGTACGATGAAAATGCGGCCTTCCGAATCTATGCGGATGGAATCGGCTGGCGGGATAGTAATTGGTCCCTGTCCACCTTGTACCGGCTTGCCATCACCGGTGAGCAACAGTCCGCTATCGCTCAATTGCAGATCGCCACGGCGTGTATAAGCCTCATCGCCGTCAGCCGCCTGCACGGCAAGCAAGCTATCGCCGCTGATTGCAATATCCAGGTCCCGACCGGTCTGGCTTACTGTACCTGCGCGCATATCGGCAGCAAGTACCTCTTCGGAAGACATCGCGCGGCTATCGAGCGCTGTCCCGTCGCTCCGGATCCAAAGCGACTGGGCTTCGGCGATGTCGGCGCGAAAGCCCGGCGTTTGTGCGTTCGCAAGGTTATTGGCGACCGCTGTTTGCCGTGCCATCGCACCGCGCATTGCGGTCAGGCTGGTATAGATCAACCGATCCATGCTGGTTCCTTACCTTATGCTCATGATGGCTTGCGTAATGTTGGACGCGGTTTCTATCGCCTTGGCATTGGCCTGGAAATTTCGCTGAGCCGCGATCAGGGCAACCAGTTCCTCGGTGACATCGACATTGGCGCGTTCAAGCGCGCCCGAACGGATCGTGCCCAGCGGACCATTGGTTGCAGCATTGATCGCGGGCGGGCCGCTATCGCCGGTCGATTGCCAATGGCTGTCGCCAACGGGCCGAAGGCCTTCCTGGGCTGTGAAGCTGGCCATCGCGACCTTGCCCAGCAGTTCGTCCGAACCATCGGCATAAGTTGCCGTTACGAGCCCATCGATCCCGACCGAGACATTGACCAAAGCAACCGTAGGGTTGCCAGGCGCATTTGCCGGTAATGTAAAGTCGGTGGTATCAGCAAGGTTAGTCGAAGTTACCGCGCCGGTGGCATCGACGGGCAAAAGTTGCAGCGTGGATCCCGTGGTATCGACAACGTTGCGGTTGGCGTTCACCTGGAAAGCCCCATTGCGGGTATAAGTCACCGATGCGCGCGGCGGGTCGCCCTGGACCACAAAAAAGCCTTCGCCCGCAATTGCAAGATCAAGCGTTTTGTCGGACGCTTCCAATGTCCCTTGTGTAAACTGCTGGACGACACCGTTCAACCGGGTCCCCTGACCTGCGACCATTCGGGTCGTCTGGGTCGGGGCGCTGGCAAACAGGTCGCCAAATTGCGCGCGGCTTTTCTTGAACCCTGTCGAGCCGACATTAGCAAGGTTGTTCGAGACAACAGCAAGATCGGTCTGCGCGCCCTTGAGGCCCGAGAGTGATGTATAAAATGACATGTTAATTCTCCTTCAATAGCTAATTGTGATGCGCACCAGCTCAGGGCGCGGGGGTTGTCGTTGTTTTGATGTCTTGCAAAAGACTGGTCTGCTGACTGATCTGCTCAGCAATATCCTTGAGCGACACATTCATTTCAGAAATACCAGCGACGCTGGAAAACTGAGCCATCTGGGCAACCATTGCCTGATTGTCGACCGGGTTGAACGGATCCTGCTCCTTGAGCTGCGTTGTCATAAGTCGCAGGAAAGCAGTCTGATCGAGTTTCTCATTAGCACTACCCGGTGCAACGACCGGAATATTCTGGGAATTGACGGCTGATATATTCATTGTCCTAACCTCAACGTTTCGGTGATCAGGCCTTTTGCGGTTTGCAGGACCTGCACATTATTTTGGTAATGGCGGGATGTTTCGATCATCTCGACAAGCTCTGCGGCGCTATCCACCGCTGCTTCCCAGACGTCGCCATTGGGATCGGCGAGCGGATGGGAAGGGTCGTGCCTTTTGACAGGCGCGTTCTTGGAAGTTTCGATATGGTCGACTTGAACCGTAGCGGTGCCGTCCTGCCCCATCACTGTCCGAAACACCGGTTTCATCGAGCGAAAGGCAGAAGCTTCGCTACCAGAGACCGTTCCGGCATTGGCGAGGTTTGACGCTGTCGTATTAAGACGGACAAGGTTGGCCGACATCGCGCGGCCGCTGATATCGAACAGCGAAAGATTAGGTGGCATCATTATTCCCCTTTCAAAGCCCGGCTGAGGGTGCTGATCCGGCCTTGCAAAAAGGAAAGACTTGAGCGGTAGGCCAGGGCATTTTCTGCAAAGGCGGTCTGCTCGGTTGAAAGTTCGACGGTGTTGCCATCAAGTGACGCCTGTACAGGCACACGGTAGCGCATGGCGGCTTCAGGCGACTGGCCGTTCTCGGCCAGTTCGAGCGCTGAGCGAAAGTCCATATCGCGCGCTTTGTAATTGGGGGTGGCGGCATTGGCGATATTCGACGCCAACATTGCCATCCTTTGCTCACGCAGTTTGAGCGCGTTGGCATGGATACCCAATAAACTGTCCATCGTCGGCATAGCCGCTCCTTTCATCTTTAGACCCGTGGTTTTGGACGGGTCGATTACATGAGAGAGGCTAAGCAAAGGCCGTGCCAGTTCAATAAAACAGATATAATTCAATGTACTAAATATAGTGTCGTCGAGATTGCGACGGTCAGATCATGCATCAAAGTCAATAAAATGACACATGTTGCGAACATTCATCCGCACGATCGACGCAAAACCGCCATTTCCGACTTTGGCACGACCTTTGCTAGGTGACGCACACTGCAACCATTGTTCAAAGGATATGTCATGAAGAGAAGATGGATATTGGGTTTGACCGCGTTTTTTCCGCTTGTGCCGGTACAGGCACAACAATTTGAGGATTTGGCAGCGCTCGACGGCAAAATCGCCGCTGCGCTCGGCGATAATATTGCAAGGCCGATTGACCGCAGGCTCAAACTTGCACGGTGTCCCGAGCCGGTTGTGCTAGATGCAACGGGTTCGCAGACTGTGGTTTTGCGCTGCTACCCTATTGGCTGGCGTATTCGAGTGCCCACTGAAGGTGTCACAGGATCGACAAATGCAACAGAGCTTCTGGTCCGCCGCGGTGAAAATGTCGAAATCCGTTTTGCAGGCGATAACTTCGAAATCATCTCCATGGGCGTCGCTGCTGAGGATGGATATCGTGGCAAACGGATCAGTGTCAAATCCTCGACGGGCAATAACGCCCTCGTCGCGACCGTTACTGGCGAGGGTGCGGTCAACATAAGCGATTAAAGATTTTCTGCTAACGTCCGTTATGAAGGTTGGACCCTGTCGAATTTCCGACAGGCATCAGCAGACGGATTGATAAGATGATAGATCATATTTCTTCGCTCAAGGCGATTGCGGCAGTGTCTTCTGCCCCTGCCAAGGAGAGCGAAAGGCCGGGAGTTACGACCGCCCCGACTGTTAAGTCGGGCAGTCCCCCGAGCCTCTCCAAACTCATCAGTATGGCCCGAAGTCTGGCCGATCAGGGACCCCCGATCGATGGCGCTAAGGTCGCGCGCGTGCGCCAAGCACTTGCGGATGGTACCTATCATGTTGACGTCGAAGCACTAGCCAATGCGATGCTGCGCTATTCCGACAAAGAAGATAAATGAGCGCAACCGCAGTCAAATTGCTGATCGATGCCCAAAATGCATTGATTGCAGCGCTGGATGATGGCGACGTTGCCGCGATCGAAACTGCCACGCAGCAGATGGCCCAAGCGGTCGAGGGTGTGCGCACGCAGGACGCGTGGCATGATCCAAGCGCCGTCGAAGACTTGAACCATGCGATGAAGCAAACGCAAGCTGCGCGTATCCGTGTAAATTATCTATCCGACTGGACGCGTCAGAAAATTGACCGTTTTTCCGAAATACGCGGCGGCATGCGTTCATCTAAACATATGATTTACTGAAATAATATTATTTCACTGCAATTGGCACGTATGTTGCTCTGTCTGGACATGATACCAGAACGTAACAACCGGAAAGACTAAATGCCAACCAGTGCCCCACTTGAAGGACCAGCAATGCTTGGCCGACGTGTCGACCAGGCGATCGCCACCGCTTCGCGCCGAACAGGCGTTGATTTTGATTATCTCATGAATCAGGCAAATATAGAAAGCGGCATGAATCCGTCGGCACGGGCACGCACATCGTCTGCCTTAGGACTGTTTCAGTTTACCAAGCAAACATGGCTTGCGACTTTAAAAACACATGGCGCCGAACACCGGCTGGGATGGGCTGCCGACGCAATTAGGAAATCACCGGACGGAACATATCATGTCGACGATCCGGCGTTGCGCGAAAATATTCTTGATCTTCGCACCGACCCCGAAGCTGCTTCCGCGATGGCTGCGGAATTTGCGGCAAATAACGCTGCGCATCTGGGAGGCGCACTTGGCCGGCAGGCCGAACCTGTCGATCTGTATCTAGCGCATTTTCTCGGCGCCAATGGTGCAGTTCAGTTTCTCAATGCATATGACACCGATCCCGATGCAGCTGCGGCACCATTATTGCCCAAAGCGGCGGCTGCCAACCAGGCCATATTCTACGCTAAAGATGGCAGTGCCCGAAGCGTTGGCGAAATCCGGCAGCTTTTTGCTGCAAAAATATCAGGAGGCGGTGCATCGGCGCGCTTGGGCGCCACCCAAGCGACAGGAAATGCGACGCATCACTGGCAATCGCGGTCGGCCAGTCTTCCGACCGTTGATGCAATGCCCCAAATGTTGAGAATCGAACCGATGCCCAAATCACTGTCACTGCGCTTTGCTGCGCAAGCCTATCAGCGTCTTGCAGGCATGACTGGAGGTGTGCGGTGACTATCGACCTCGTTAAACTTCGTCTCTGGGGTAATGCAGCTCGCGGTAGCATTCTGCCCATGGCCATTCTGCTGATCGTTATGCTCATGGTAGTGCCGGTCCCTGCGTTCATGCTCGACCTCGGCTTCATCACCAACATCATGATCTCGCTTGCCGTTCTGATGGTTGCACTCAATGCGGCAAAGCCACTCGATTTTTCGGCATTTCCGACTGTGTTGCTGCTGGCGACACTCTTTCGCCTGGCCTTAAATGTTGCGTCAACGCGCGTTGTCCTTGTCGACGGACATAATGGGGCAGCGGCCGCAGGTCATGTGATCGAGGCCTTCGGCGCGGTTCTGATCGGCGGTGACTATATTGTGGGACTTTTTGTCTTTGCAGTGCTGATGATCATCAATCTTGTGGTGATTACCAAGGGTGCAGGACGCGTCTCTGAAGTTTCTGCCCGCTTTACGCTCGACGCATTGCCAGGAAAGCAGATGGCGATTGATGCCGACCTAAATGCGGGTCTCGTAACGCCTGAGGATGCCAAGGCGCGACGCCAGGAAGTTGCCACCGAAGCCGACTTCTATGGTTCGATGGACGGCGCTTCAAAATTTGTAAAAGGCGATGCCATCGCTGGCCTGTTGATCCTGTTTGTCAACATATTTGGCGGTTTGCTGCTTGGGATGCTCAGCCACGGACTGAGTTTCCGGGAGGCTGCAGAAACCTATATTACGCTTGCTATTGGAGATGCGCTGGTCGCGCAGGTTCCAGCTTTGCTGCTATCAATTGCTGCTGCCGCGATCGTCACGCGGGTTTCCTCACCCTTTGATTTGTCGGGCCAGATATCCAGCCAGTTCGGTCATTCAAAAGCATGGGGGCCAGTGACCGCTATTCTGACATTGCTTGGACTGATCCCTGCAATGCCGCAACTGGTGATCCTTCCCGCAGCTGCTGTTGCAGGAACAATCTTCTGGCGCCTCAGTCAGAAAGAGAAGACCGGGCGTGCAGTAGTTATGCCGCTACCGGCGCCTGAAATGCCGCATAATATAGCATGGAGCGATGTGTGTGAAACGGCACCGGTCACGGTTGAGCTGGGCTATGCTATCATCGAACTCGTCGACGAACGCCTAGGTGCGCCCTTGATGACCCGGATTACCGGAATAAGGCGACAGCAATCGCGCGAACTTGGCTTCGTGCTGCCTTTGGTGAAGGTTAACGATAATCTGTCGCTTCCAGGCCATGCCTATCGCATCAGAATTGCCGGCGTAATCGTGGGGGAAGATGAAATATGGTCAAATGAGCTTCTCGCGCTCGATGCAGGTGATTGTCTTGAAGGGATTGAGGGACGACCTTGCAAGGATCCAAGTTTCGGGCTCGATGCAATGTGGATCAGTGCCGACAAACGTGCAGACGCAATTTCTGCAGGATATACGGTCGTAGATGCACCCACCGTAATTGCTACTCATCTAAACAATATCCTTGCGGCATCTGCCGCCGAATTGTTCGGGCTTGACGATACTCAGGCACTGCTGGACAATCTTAAAGAAGCATTTCCTCAACTCGCGCAAGGACTGTCGCCAAATCCCTATTCGCTCGCGGCGATTACTGCGGTGTGCAGGGCATTGCTCGCAGAACGCGTCCCTCTTCGCGATTTTCGCAAAATAGCCGAAGCCATGGTCGACCTTGCCGGGCATGAACTGTCACCCGCCGACCTGGTTGAAGCGGTACGCCAGCGCCTTGGCGCTCTGATCATACAAGGCATTGTCCCGATCAAAATGCCATTGCCGGCGATCACCTTCGAAGCCGGATTGGAAGCATTGTTGATTAAAGCGGTGCGTGCCGGCCCTAACGCAGCCTGGCCCTTCGATCCCGAACTGTCACGGCGCATCATCAGCTCGGTAAATGACGCTGTGCAACCCTTGCTTCTGGCGGCGCGAAGTTTTGCGGTGATCACGTCGCCAGCCTGTCGAGCTGCCGTGTCGCGACTTCTGCGGGCGCAACTGGCCGATGTGCCCGTGCTGTCCTTCCTTGAGATACCCGAAAACAAGACTGTCGATGTGATCGCCGTCGTCGGAGATCCCGAGGTTGCTGCGGCGCTACCGCGCCCCGGCAATTTTCAAGATGAAACCGGAGAATAACGATGCGCCATGAGATCATACAGCAAGGTGCGTTGGTCTACGGCCGAAACTCAGCGGCGCACGACGTCGATGCGTTGATCCGCCAGCACAGCCAGCTGGTAAGAAGGCTGGCATGGCATGTTCATTCTCATATGTCGTCAGCGGTCGAGATAGAAGACCTTATTCAGGTGGGCATGATCGCGCTGGTCGAAGCCGGAAGGAATTTTGAAGACAGAGGGATTCCGTTCGTTCCATATGCCAATACGCGTATCCGCGGTGCTATGGTCGACGAACTGCGGCGTGCCTCACGGCAGGGCCGTTCCGCAATGGCCAACAGACGAACCCTTTTCGCAGTTCGCAAGCGTCTCGAGCAACAGCTGCTTCGCTCGCCAACTGACGCAGAAATGGCTCAAGCACTCGATATCGATGTTTCAGCCTTTCATGAACTTGCCTTCAGTGCCCAGACGGTCCAGCTCGATCCAATTGACACCAGCTATTCAGATCATGACCTCGGCTTTGCCGACCCCGACGAAACTGCCGATGTCAAAATGGAGCGCGCAGAGCTTACCCGGCTCCTTGCAGACAATATTGCAAGCTTGCCCGAGCGTGAGGCACTGGTGCTCAATCTCTACTTTGTCGACGAACTTAACTTGCACGAGATTGGTGAGATTTTGAAGCTTACCCCGGCGCGCGTATGCCAAATCAAGAAACGGGCGCTCGATAGTCTAGCTGAAATGATGCGCGACGAACGCTGAAGCCGGTGCGCGCCTTTTACCTAGCGCAGTTCACCCGACCTGAAGAGCTCTGACAGCAATAGCCCTTCGAACGTCTCGCTACGCGGGAGATCATAATCGAGCGAGCTAAACCCACTTTTGGTAAAATGGATTGCAATGCTGTCCACCTGTCCATTGAACCGCACGCCAAAGCGGTCGCCCTCGAGCCAGCACACATAACCCTTCACCTCGCCAAATGGTCCGAGCAGAAATGTTGCAACATCATCTAAAGCTGGTGGATAAACCGCTCGGCAGCCCATGCCGCGGTGCGAAATATTCAAAATCATAATGCGTTGGGCAGGCATGTCTGCGCATTGCATCTGGCCTACGCGCAGCATTGTTTGCCGCGCTTCCCGCGCGGCGTGATTTGCCGGGGTTTTTGGAGCGCGTCTGCTCATGCGGCACAATTTTCGGGATATCCGAAAGGCGTTGTTTTACGCCTCCATCAAGGCGCGCAGTTTTTGGAGCGCAGCGTTTTTAATCTGACAGACCCGGGCAGCGCCAACATTTAAGGTTAGCCCGACTTCGTCGAGATTCATTTCTTCGACATAATAGAGGTTTAGGACGAGTTGCTCGCGCTCACTCAGGCAAGCGAGATGTGCCTGCAATATCGTGCGCTGCTGTGACTGATCGATCAGGTCGTCTGCGCGAGGAGCATCGTCGGAAAACCGAATATCATGGTCACTATAAGCATCATCGATCGCGGCGTGCCGCATGCAATCGGTGCTATCGACCATTTCACGATATGCCGAACCGGCGAGCCCCATTTGAGCTGCCATTTCTGCTTCGCTAGGCGGACGCATCAAGCTGTGTTCGAGGTCGGCGCGAACGGCTGCCAGTTTTCGCCGGTTGCTCATTCCATTGCGTGATATGGGTGCATCGCGTCTAAGGGCATCGATCATTGCTCCACGGACGCGGGTCGTTGCATAGGTCGAAAATGCCGCGCCACGCTCTTCGAATGTCCGGGCCGCTTCAACCAAGGCGATCAAACCGATTTGTATGAGGTCCTCAACCTCAATCGCCCCAGACATACGGGTGTGAACATGCCAGGCTATCCGACGCACCAGTTGGCGGTGAGCAAGGACACGCGCCTCAATGACAAGCCGATCTTCCTTCACCGTTCGCAAAGGTGCAATGCTACACGAAGTGACATCGTCAAGGGTATCGGCGGTGGAAAGACTGGTCAGCATTACATTCTCCATCAATTTCGGAGCGAACCGATCATTGTTGAGAGGCACTATGCGCTCACAGACCGTCGCTTCGCCTAGAGCTAAGCAATGACCGTGCCAGTTTTTGATCTGAAAAATAAACGCACTATTACAAATATTTAGATAGGCACTTACTGAGGCGTCCCACCAACATGACGTAGCTTCGACTTAACTCGTCAATTGTTTGACGCTGCTCGCTGGTTGAGCCGACATCTTTGTTCGCCAAGATTTTCCTTGAGCGGTCACGGATTTAAATTCTCGAACCGCAGTCCGTATTCACATCCATGGCAGCTTTGAAAACATGTCTTGTCCGAGCTTTTTGTTCGTGGCCGTCTGATGGCCTGAGAGCTCTGCAGCTAAGTGGTACCGGCGCAGCAGCGATTTTCGGCATGGCTGTTTTAAGCGCAAATGCGCCTGTTCGCGAGAAGGGGCAGGTGACGGTTGTCATCGTCGACAGTGCTACACTGCAATCGGGTGTGGTCAGAGATTCTCATCGAGGTCTCGTAATCGATGCCAGACCGAGGGCTGAAAATCAGCCCGAATCCAAGCGCAGCCATCAGCGCGCTATGCGCAGAAGCGACAAAGCGATTATTATCGATCTGCCCTAGCGATACCAACTTTGCAGTAGGCATGTGCCAGTCAGAGAGCCGTGATCGAAGGCTAAAAGGTCGGCACGGATCGTTCAAGCTACTGCAAAGCGGACGACATCACCGGAATCTGTTCGTCGGTTCCCACAGCCAGCTCGAAAGTTGCGTCAATCGCATGCGAACCTTGCACCGTAAGCGATACAAAGGTTCGGCGGCGGTCATTCGGATCAACTTCGCGTTCGATATACCCATCGCGTTCGAGCTTGGCGATGTATCTGACCGCGGTGGTAAGGGGTATGCCCGCTTCTGCTCCTGCGTCGGACACAACGAACCGGCGGCCCTCGCGCGCTGCCTTGTCGAGGTCGAGCAGTATGTCCCAGGCAAAATCACTGAAATAACCGCCCGGAAAATATTCATTTCGCAATTTGCGGAGTTTTATCTCCAGATCGCGCAAGGTCAGATTAGTGATCTCTCTACTTAGTGCGCCGCCTGAATTATTTGATGCCACCAGCGAATGCAGCATCTGCTTTATCTCGTCGAGATCGGAATTCACCATTGACAGCCCCCTGCGTCGGTGCATCCAATAAGCATGCCTGTGACAGCAGCGCAACAGAATAAAACAACTCGTAAAGTACGACGTGGACGCAAATAGCTGCACTTCATGTTGTTGACCAGTCAGCAACGCAAGACCAAGCTTGCAACAGGCGCCGTTTGATTTGATGACGCTGCAAGCGCGTTAGTGTTCGGTACACGTGCTCGCACAGACATTCGCCGTGCGTCACAGTGCAATATTAAGATTTTATTTTGCACAAATGTAAATGTTCTGTCCGCCGCGCCGTAATCAACTCCAGACAATCGATTACGGACACAAAAAAATGCTGACGTCTATCCAACCTGCCCGACGATCGGGCGTTCTGCCTCTTGGCATGAGACTGAAGAAAATCTTCAGCCGCCCTGAACCATGGTCGCGTGGCCGCAAGCGTTTCGATCAGCATGCCTACGACACCGTTGGCGCTTTTATGACACGATATTCAATCGAGCCTTCGCCAGAAAACTACGCCTTGATATTCAACTTCGTTATCAAGAATGACACAACGCTACTCGACGCAATTGGTGAACTGATAAAAACCGGCTACACCAAAGATGAAGGCCGGCTGCCCAAAGTAACAGATCAGTTTGAGAGCGATCTTGCCCATCTGGCAGATAACACGCAGGAACAACTGTCCGCTATCGAACATATTATCACCCGCAGCAGCGGAGACGTGCTCGAATATGGAAGCGCATTACAAGATACTTCAGGCAGTCTAGAAGCCCAAAATCACATTGATAGCGATGCGTTGCGATCATTGTGCGACCTGACACGAACGATGATATCGAAAACGCGCGATGTCGAGACAGAATTGCGGAGCAGGGGTAAAGCAATTGAGGGCCTGATGGGGTCGCTGCGGGAAGCCAAGAGCAAAGCGGACACTGATGCATTGACCGGCCTATCCAACCGGCGGGCGTTTGAACGCCAGTTGGGCGCGAGCTTCGAGCGTGCCAGGCAAAATGGCAAGGCATTTACACTGGCGATTTGTGACATTGACCAGTTTAAATCCATTAACGATTCTTTTGGCCATCAGACGGGAGATCGTGTGATCCAGTTTGTGGCAGACAGCCTTGCATATAATTGCGGTGATCGCGGGCATGTTTTCAGATTTGGCGGCGAAGAATATGTCATCCTTTTTGAAGACGTTGGATGCGATGATGCCCGTTATTGTATCGAAAGCGCGATGCAGGATCTTGCAGCTCGCCATTTTGTTCATTCAAAATCTAAAACACCAATCGGCGCTGTAACATTTTCCTGCGGTGTGTCGGAAATGAAAGACTGCAGTGATCCCAGCGCGCTGCTCGGCAGCGCGGATCGGGCATTGTATCAAGCTAAAGCCAATGGTCGCAACTGCATAAAAGTGGGCGCCGCAGGCAACGCCAGCTAAACAAAAAGGCACCGCGGCCGTTAACTTAGTTGGAGCAAAAATAACATGCATCCCCGTCGCAGTTCCTTGGTTCGGGTCGCAAATGGAGCCAGGATATGAATAATGCCGCCAAAATCGGTCCGGTTGACATCCACGTCGATCGCAGAGCGGATGCACGGCATGTCGCAGTCATGCTGATTGCCAAACTGAGTTGCGGTCCTTCCCAAACAATTTGCAGGCTCCGCAACATATCCGCGATGGGGGCCCGCATCGTTACCCAAATCCCGTTGACGCCCGGCGATACAATCGGAATCGAACTCCGGTCTGATTTGACGATGGTTGGTAAAGTGATGTGGTCACGCGATAGCAATTCTGGCGTGCGGTTTGATGTGCCTATCGATGTATCGCGGTATCTGCTCCGCCCAGAAAGCAAGATAGACCGAATAAAGGTGCGAGCACCACGATATCATTGCATTGCCGATGCTATTGTCAGATCGAACAGTAGCAGCCTTTCCTGCAAAATTACCGATATAGGATTATCGGGAGCCGGGCTGGTCGATTTGCCTGACAAAGCAGCTTTGCGTCCAGGTTTTGAACTCAAGCTCGAAACGGATGGAATATCGGCTCACCATGCGACAGTGGCATGGATTGCAGATCATCGGGCAGGTCTGAAATTTCGTCATCCACTGAAATACACCGAATTACAGGATTGGCTGAGTGTAGCCACACGCTTGATGTGTCGCCCGGAGGAGTATGAAAAGCGGATACTGACTCAGCCAACACCGTCGTTTGCGCAATAGCTTGATACGACCATGCTTATAAAAATCCCAACCGAAAATGCAGAGCTTGGAATGTTCGTTCATGAGATTATTTGCTCGTGGTGGGAACATCCATTTTGGCGTCGCCAGATGATGTTGCAGAGCGAAGGCCAGCTTGCATCGCTTAAACGATCGGGCGCCGAATTTATTGTAATCGACGATGAAAAGGGCGTTGGTGCGCCAGGCTGTCCGCTACCGCATGAGCAACTTGAAACCTTACGGCCAGCTGATCCGAACTTCCGTATGTCCCGCGCTGTGCGTGCCCTTATTCCTACCCAGCGTGCCCGAAGCAAGCTCACGCCGTCTCAAAGGCGAGCGGAAATCGTCAAGGCGCGCGGAACGCTCAACCGGTCCAAATTAGCGGTCATGCAGATGTTCGGGGATGCCAGAATGGGCAAAACGATCCAGACCCAGAAATTGGCATCGATGGTAAACCAGCTGACGGCGTCGGTCGACAAGGATCCAGCGATTATCCTTAATATGGCGCGTCTCAAAACCAAGGACGATTACACTTATATGCATTCGGTGTCGGTCTGTGCGTTGATGATCAACCTGGCCCGAACTATGCGGCTGGATGAGACATTGGTGCGCGAAGCGGGGATGGCGGGATTACTGCATGACGTTGGCAAGATTGCCATTCCGAACGACATTTTGCTCAAGCCAACACAGCTCAACGATGCGGAATTTGAAATCGTTAGAGATCATCCGCTGGCTGGATATAGAATATTAGCTGCCTCTGAAGGCGTTAGCGCTGCGGCTCTCGATGTGTGCTTGCACCATCACGAGAAAATGGATGGCACTGGTTACCCGGACAAATTGAATGGCGAAGAACTACAGCTTCTCACGCGCATGGCTTCGATCTGCGATGTTTATGATGCCGTCACCTCGCAGCGGTCGTATAACAGTCCTTGGGCTGCATCTGAAGCTCTTGCAAAAATGCAAAAATGGCAAGGCCATTTCGACCAGATTATTCTACGATCCTTTGTCGAAAGTTTAGGTATATTACCTGTGGGCACGCTCGTTCGTCTGACCAATGACCACCTTGCAATCGTGATCGGCGAGACAAGCGCAGACTTTTCTTTGCCACAATTACGCATGTTCTATTCGGTAGCAAGTTCTAGCGAAATACCCATCTATGACTTCGAGATATCGCGATCAGCGCATTGCTGGCAGATTTCTAGCGTAGAAGATCCGCGCGACTGGGGATTTGACGACTGGTCAGGCGTACAGCTTCGACTTCTGTCATCTCAAATGCCAAGGGCTCCTAGGAATTCGCCGTTCTTCCCCCGGCAGCAAACAATCATGAATTCGGAACAGATGGCGCCCGCACTGGCAATGAGAGTTTGAACGGTGGTTTTTGCAACACAAGACCTAATGAAAATCCCGCTTTTCGAGTTGCACTATTTCGTGCAGAAAGCCGCGCTTGTGCAATGCGGTCGCTCGAATGGTCCAGCTGTTCCCACCTGCGATAGCGCATGACTAGTCGGGGATTTAAGTCGAGATGCATATGAAGGAACATTTGGGTGTGCTGGTTACCCAGCTTGAAAGCCTGCTCGCTGAACTGGATCGGTTGGAACTTCCAACAGTGGCGGTGCACATCGATCTGGCGCTTCGGCGACTGGAAGATGTTATCGGTCCAGACGGTGCCAGCTAGCAAAGCATGCTGGAACAGCGCATTTGATATCATGACTTGTCCTGCCTGTTGGACATTCGATGCCTGGCCTCTGAAAAGCACGTTGATCGGAGTTCAAATCCATTAAGCGCTTACCGCTGACTCTAACGCAGCTTTAGTGCAAGCATCTGACATGCATATCCACCAGATGTCCTGACAATCACTTGAGGTGTTGACCTCATTTGCCGATGGAAACAGATCGCAAGCGCGCTTCAGTTATCGTGCTCCTGCGGTTTGCATCTGCAGCGATCACATTCGGGCGAGAAGAAGCAATATACTATCACGTCATATATCATCCAGCGCCTATTTCGTTTTCCGCACCTTGATCCGATGGCAATACGCGGGGGATGAAGGCAGGTAGTTGGACTGAGACCGGATGAAGCTTCTTTAGCAATACGCGGGATGTCCGAACATCAATCCACTCGAATAGGCAATAATCGTGGGGACCCAGACTCACACCGGCTGGTTCGAACTGCAACCCTCTTTGCGCAGGACATGGAGCTGGAAATTGAAGATCGCGCAAAGCCTGTTTGAAATCGAATGACCCACTTTTTGAGTGGCTATTTTCTAAATGCAGAAAGGACTCTGTTTTGGTTGTAAGTTGGAATGCGCTGTTAAAGCTGTTCGCGCGAATTCAAAGAACAATCACTAAGATGCCGATCTTTTTGGCTTTTGCTAATGAAATATATGAAAATGATGCGCATTTAAACGCTCGCCGACATTACCAAGTCAGACGATATCGCGATCGGGTCTTTGGCACGGCAGACCTGTTTGGCGAGCCTTCATGGGATATGCTTGTTGCTCTGTTCATCGCAATCGAGGAAGGGCGTAGACTGACCGCTGCGGAACTTTGCTCTGTTGCAGGAGCGCCGTTTCCCACAGCATATCGGTGGCTTGCGCTCATGGAAAGTGCGGGTCTCATTGTGCGCTTATTCAGTGAAAATGATCCCCAAGAAAGCGGAATAATCCTTTCCGCACAGGCCCGCGAGGATATGAAAAACTTCTTTAAGTCGCGTACTTAAAGTTAGACTGGCTCTTCACGGTATCACATTAGGGGTCGATTCCGTACGCCGACCTGTTCAAGCTTAATCTGGAAAATTTGTCGCGCCCACGAAAGTCACCACTACATTTCGCTAAGCAGTACCGTTAACTTGCTGATCGCTTTGGGCGTTAGCTGCGCTTGTGTGGTGCTCCCCGAATCTGCGTCACGAATTCGGGCTACATAGCCATATTCCTCAAGTATGTTGAGCCATCTGAGAGCGGTAGTCACAGGCAATTGCGACGCTGCACAAATATTGGCCTCGGAGACAGTCTCGTTCAACAAATATGCCGAAAACATTTCCAAAAGCATATCCCAGCTGGGCTCTGAAAACAGACCTGGCTGATCGAAAACAGTTTCACGTTTGCGGCGCAGATTATAAAGCATCCGTGACTTGTCGAGTAACGTTAGCGCCTCCTTACTGCCTTCGCCATCCAGGATTAAAGTGGCATTTTCAGCAATGTCGTGAGCCAGCTCTACAATTCGTGTTGCCCGTTCTTGTGGACGCATATTAGTATGCCTATATGAGGTTAAGAGAGCCAATGAGATTGAGTTGCAAATTAATCAGCCGCGTGTTGGTATAACTCTAGCGAGCGCGTCCGCTGTCTGTTTCTGGCTGCTTGCGTGCATGTAAATCCAACCGTCTAATGTATGACGGGCAAGATCCGCGTGCGCTGCAGATAAATTTATATTAGCGCTATCCAACAGAAGGATAGCTTGGTCCAACAACAAACGGGCATCCTTTGCGGCTTCTAATGGGCTAATTCTGCGTCTCATATTTTCGTCCCGATATAATTTCTAACAATCCGTAATTGTAACATTTATTTTACATATTTGCAACCGACTAACGTGACTGACGTCATAACGGCACTATTACAGACAGGGCTGGAAAAAAGTCATTAGGCTACCTAGTGTGGGAAGTTGTTTTGTCGGCAATCTTGACCGATGGCTCCAGACGACGCACAATTCCTTGGAATTAAAAGCTCCAGAACATTCCGTTGAACGTAATTAAATTTTAAATTTAGCTTTACGCATGCACGATGTTCTGCATCGCTGGTTCAAAGCCTGCCAAGTTTTTATCAGAATGTGACAATTAAATGATGTAAAATGATGTCCGTTCAGGCTATCTTGCTCCGATATCCTGGGGGCCAATATGGATAAACGTGTCACAAGGCTAAATGTGCGTGAGAAGGAGGCATTGCGCCTTTTGCTTCGAGGCTTCGACGTAAAATCCTGTGCGCGCGAGCTCGGGGTATCGCCTAACAACATAACCGAACGCTTTCGCAGCGCCCGATTAAAGCTCGAAGTTACGAGCAGCCGTGAAGCCGCGCGACGTTTGCAAAATGCCGAAGACGGACACCACATATTTTATGGGCACAGCTTTTCTGAGGTTGAGACCGAAGCGTTTACAGAGCCATTGCTGACTGCGCCCGATCAACGGGCAGAAGTAACAGATACGGTGTCGGAATTCAGAGTGAGGGAAGCCTACACAGGTTTTCAAATGCAACCTGAGCTTTTTGTTCCATTGTCAAATCTGCCGCTTCGTAAACAGGGAGAGTTGCGGAACAGCCTATCGAAAAGACAGAGATTTATTGCCATTTTTGATCTGGCCACAAAGCTTGCGATCGTAGTTGCCGTTATTTGCTTGATGGCGTTGGTAATGAACATGTTTGCAGGCTCCCGCTAGTTCTCCGAACCAAAAGCAGCCCGTCATGCCGGGCCAAGGAGTTTGAAATGCTACATGAAAGAATTGATACCGCCCGGCCGATTGCCAAAAAAATCGGCGAAGCCGAGAAATCATTTAATCAATCACTGCAACTGATTGGCGAGTTGCTCAGTGATATTCCGCGTGCCAGACAAAAATTTGCTGGTCGCATTCCACTAACTGCAGGAGTGGCCGCGTCCGAATGCCTCGCTGCAGCCGCAGTTTCTGCAACACGTGCATATAAGGATGTTATTGAAGCGCACGCACATCTTGCCCAGGATCGCGATCAGGTAGGTCTGCGCACCGTCAGCATAGGCGACATCGGCGCATGTCCTGAAAACGGCTCGCTGGAGAATGTTCCTCACCATCTCAGCGTCGTTAAAGCAGCGTGACACCCCTTCGTTTGCTGCGACGTTGACATCGATTGATGCGTCTGATCTTTTTCTTGGGATTACTCATGATTGTGACTGGCTTCGCCCTGTGGAAGGGTAAAGCCCCCGAAAAGCTTACCGCTATTCTTCTCCTCGCGGGAATTGCCTGTTCGATGTCCTTTCGTGTCCCTTATGAAACGAGTTTCGGGCGCATCAATCTTGAGATTTGGTTGACAGATTTGGTTGTATTCTTGGGCTTCACGCTGATTGCCCTCCACGCAGAAAGATTTTGGACGATATGGATAAGCAGTTTTCAGTTGGTACAACTGATATCGCATTTGCCGGAATTGCTGATCCCTCATTTGCTTCCAGCCGTGCACACGACAATCATTTCGCTTTGGGTTTATCCGATGTTGCTCATCCTGTTCGCAGGAACATGGCGGCATGTTCAGCGCATCCGGTCTTCGGGGAGCGAACGATCCTGGAGCAGATACTAGCCGCAGCCCAGGTCACGGACTGGCATTTCGTGGCAGATGACTTGATGACCCGTTACGGAACATTAGCGAACGTTATTTATGCCGCCGAACAGAATAAGATCGCCGGTGGGATTGGAACATCCCTACATTTGCTAGTCGAAGCGCATAAAGCGATATTGCGCGTTCAGGTGGTAGCCAAGCCTGTCCTGGCCTGCAGCAGATCGGTGTTTGATTACCTGCAGGCTACCATGGCGCACCTTCCGTTTGAACAAGTCCGACTTCTGTATCTAAATTCGGCGCATTGTTTGATCAGCGATCAGGTTGTTTCATGTGGTACGGTCAACGAAGCGCCTTTCTATCCACGCGAGATCATACGACACGCGCTCGACGCTGGAGCGACCGGCTTGATTGTGGCCCATAATCACCCCTCAGGAGACGCGCGGCCCAGTGCTGCAGACATACAGAACACTAAAGTCCTTTTGGCAGCATGCCAGGCAGTTCAAATAAAGCTTCACGACCATATTGTCATCGGTACAGGTCGATCCACCAGCATGCGCGCGTCGAAAATGATTTAGCGATCAATAGCGGGGCTATATGAGAAATTTTGAAGACATCGAAAAAGCGCTGGACATAATTGGCGAACTTGCTGGGACCGCAATTACCCAAAATCCTGCTGTGTCTATCATGCTTACGCTATTGAAAGCCGAAGACGTCGATCGCGCGGTTGCACTCGATACACTTGCCACACAAACCAATCTGAGTATGCAATCGCTAGGCCGTTATGTGCAGCACCTTACAACCTTGGGGGTAATAGAAATTGCAGCTGATGCTGTTGCTGTCGAAGGCGTGATACAAATAAGGCTATCTGCCGCTACAAGCGCGCAAGCGAAAACCTGCTTTGCACATTTTTTTAAATAGCCACAGCACCCTTGCCAGATAGGCCTTCGCGTCGCCTTGCCGAGAAAATGAACTCATCGAGATTTCTGAAATCAACACGGCAAGTTCCTGTACGAAAGACGCGGGGCTTTGGTGAGCAGATCGAAGAACTCGGCCGGGCTGTGCATGCGGTTTGTTTAAAGCGAATTTCCAAACTCGAATAACAGTTGTAGGCGGCAAGCCTGTTTCCTGGTCTCTTTCAGGGGCTCTCGCGATGGCAGCTTTGTTGGACAGTGCCGACAGTCTCCTTTTCGACTCAAATCGCCCTAAGCTGCCGTTCGTTCACACATCACTCTAATGACCGCTACGTTGGACCGTCTTGACGGTCCGGTTACACTCGATCAATCGCGTCGATTGATCGGGTTACATAACGACTTCGGTTCATACTTTGCTCCCAAGTGGTGATGCGGCCCCAGTATTGAGATTCGGAAAGCAAATAGTTGATTCCGGATCATTATCTGCTTGCGGACCACGAATTGTGCCAGCCGCAATTCTACTTAGGGTCGCACGAATGCGGGATACCAATTTTTGGGGATGTTTGGCCCGCAACAGGCAGGTTTTAATAGGCGTGCCCGCTGTCTCAAGATGGCCGATCGGGCAATCTATATCGAAGTCAAAAGCGACGATGAGCAAACAAGACCGAACCATCCCCATTTTTTGGTAATGTCAGAATTACGATAGCCAATTTACCGAGTGCGCGAGCAACGCAACGTGAGGTACGGTATTCGGTCGTTCGTTCAGCCCGAGCCGTAATGGCAGCTCAGCGCCCAATTGCAGTCATTCGCGGCGCTGATTGGCTCACCTTATAGCGGACGTCGCATTAAATAGGCGGCTATTGCTGATTTTGTTGGACGATCCGGTCAGGCAGATTTTGAGGTTTAACAGGGTAAAGCTGATATCCGTTCATCGACGCGCACTGGCAATTTCAGGCTGCGCGGACATTGGTAGGGTAGACTGGGTATGCTCCAAATACGACGTATATGTCGACCGCTGTCGTAAACGATTAGATCCACCAGAGGTTAAGCAGACAGCTTGTTTCGCCACTGTTCTTTTCAGAACAAATCAGGTCTGCCTCCCCTGAAAACAAGTACGATGATCAGCGGCGGTTATAGGCTGAAAAGCCTGCCGCTTATCCGCCGAACGAAAAAATATAACTTTTGGTTAGGATTGAAACGATCATCTGTCCCGTTTCCGTACGTAACAAGCTGTAACGCCACCTTAATGACAGCGATGTTAACTAAAAAATAGGAAAAAAATATATATATTTCATATGTTTATATGTAGATATCGATTGCAGCCTAGTGGCATGTTTTAACTTTTGCACTATGAATCTAGAACTTAGGATGTATTAACTTTCCGTTAACAAACGGGGGGTGAGTCGGGTCGCAGACTCCCAGGACACAACGATGTCCGCAATTTGAGACATACTGGCTGTTTCGGGCCATTGCGATTTTGGAGGGGTAGTCATGCGAGTTTTGTTTGCTGCTGTCGCCGCGTTGGCGATTGCCGCCCCCGTCTGTGCTGGTGAGATCGAAAATGTGCGATCGTTGGATATCGCCGTTAGCGGTTCGATCCGGCAGCATTGTGCATTGGGTAATGTACCCAACATGGATTTCGGCAACCTCGAACGGCGCGGTCTGGGCATTGATCGCGAGGTTGCCTTTGACTGCAACATGCCGTTCACGATGACGATCAAAGGCGCGAAAGGCGCGCTGACACACACCACCATGCCGAATGGTCAGGGCCCTTATGGCGGGCAGCTTCCTTATTCAATCGGCGTCAAAATGCCGGTCCGACATCCGGCCACGCAGATGATCGACCGCACTTTCAACAGCCGGCAGCTTGTTGCCGGAGGCATTATTTCAAGCAACGGCGGCATTGCCACCGACGGCATGCATTTGGCGATAGAGCTTGGTTTGCCATCGGGCGAAGCGGGCCTTTTGGCAGGAGATTATTCGGAGACGATCACGATCACTGTGTCTCCGATCTGAGATTCGTTTGCTGACTTGAAGCAAACGGAATTGTGCCGGGGGCGGCAGGCATCGATGCCCCACCGGAATGCGACCCACCGATGCAACAACAAGGCCGTGACCGGTATGGGGGCGGCTAAGAACGAAGGAAGAAAGCTATGAAGAAGTTTCTTTTAGTCACAGCCGCCGCAGCCGCCATGGTTGCAGCAGCGTCGCCTGCCGCCGCGCAGACCGACCAGCGCCATTATGCTGCAACGGTTCCTGTGCTTGGCAACCTCACACAGAACAACCCGGGCCCAGTGTCAACATTCGCATGGGACTTGGCGCGCAACGTTTTCAACATCGGTACGCGCTACACGGCAGAGGCTGATGCCCCCTCCGACAGCACGACTGCCACCCCCACAGTGAACGTGGCTTTCAGCCTTTCGGGTTCGGTGAACAAGGACTGCTCGTTCTATTCGGGTAACGATGCTTCGGCGACCAACATCGCCTTCGGCGTTATCGGCGTCCGCACCGGCAACAACGAAAATGTGAATAACGCATTCGAAATGGTTGGCCCTGCAGAAGCTGACATCGAAACGCTGACCGCAGGCTGCAACTTCAACAATCGGGTAACGATTGCGAAGAATGACGCTGCAGGTCTGGTTAACCAGACAGCTAGCGGCTTTGACAGCACCCAGTTCCAAGCGAACATCCCCTACAGCGTAAATGCAAGCTGGACCGGCGTTACCACGCAGAGCGGCCCAGCTGTAGGCACCGGCCAATCGCTGAATGTTTCGACCGGGCAGCTGACCAACAACATCCTGCAAGGCGCATGGCGTTCGCAAATGGACATCGCAATTGATGCCCCAGCAATCACCAACAAGGGCCTGGTCGCTGGTAACTACACCGGCACCGTAACTTTGACGCTCGCAGCGCTCTAAGTTATTCTTAAATAATGGGAAAGGGGAGAGAGAAATCTTTCCCCTTTCTTTTTGGGTCTAAAATGCCCTAAAAAGCCAGCGGGGGATTAAGTCCATGACAATAATAGAGATGTTTCGGCATAAAGGCCGTGCTCTGCTCGTGCTATTCGCCTCAATCGCAGTTTTCGTTGCTCCTGCTATTGCCATGCGGTTGTCGCCAATGGTTGTCGAAATGGAATCGCGTGGATCGAGCGCAGTTGCTCGGATCGAAGTTCAGAACATCAATGCTGGCAAACTGGCTTTCCAGACACGCGTCTTCCGGATGGAAATCGACAAAGACGGAGTTATCTCCGAAACACCTGCCGACGATCAATTTTTGGTGTTTCCGCCGCAAGGTGCGCTACCTGCAAGCGGGCGGCAAGTCATCCGTTTACAGTGGGTCGGCGAACCGGAACTTGCTACGTCACAAGCTTACTATTTCTCCGTTGAACAACTGCCCGTTGCATTCGAGCCAGGCAGCACCGAAGCGGTCGGAGCACAAGTTCAGATTCTGTATAACATGCGTGCTTTGGTCGTTGTCGCACCTCCCGGTGCGAAACCCGATGTAAAGGCGGCCAGCGTTAAGCAAGTTGTATATCAGCCGCCGACCCCTCCCGGCGCGGCTATCGCCCCGCCAATGCAGGATGGTTTAGAGATCACATTGACCAATGCCGGTCGTCGCCATGCCATGATGTCCAACTTCGCTTGGCAGCTTGAGGGCACCGACGCGAAAGGCAAATGGCTGCGGGTTGATGTAGCACCCGAAGAACTTAATCGCGCCGTTGGCACCGGCTATGTTCCAGCAAAAGGTGAGCGCACATTCCGCATACCTGTGCCGGGTTTTGGCCAAGGGCCAATCAAACTGTCGTTCAAGCAATGAAATCAGGGTTCGGCCGCTGTTCTGTTGCATTTACGGCACTTTGGCCCGGCGCGCTTTTTGCGCAAGTATCGATTCCGCTACCGCAACAACCAGCGCCCCCGCCTCCAGGAGCAAGTGAAACGGCTCCGTCGGCCACTATCCCCCTGCCGGGTCCGGGTTCGCCGCCGCCAGTTTTGCCGCAAGTGCCAATGGGTCCACACGGGCGTCCGGATATTAACCCTTACGACCGTGACATCGACATGACGGTGCCATTGACTTTTCAGAGCAGCAGCCTTGGCGATATTCCAATGCGGCTGACCGCCGATGACCGGTTCCTTTTGGAATCTGAAACCTTCCTAAAGCTGATGCGCAATGTTTTGAACGACGAAGCGCAAGTCGGGCTGGCCAACAAGCTGCAGCCATTGCCGCAATTCGGACCTGATGACCTGAACCAGACCGGCGTTCAGCTAACTTACGACCCAAGCACCCTTGCCGTGGTGGTGGTCGAAGTTTCGCCTGAGCAACGTGCGACGAAAAATCTATTTTCGCCCCCGCGCGACGACATCAACGATGTGACGCTTCAGCTCGCAGAGTTTTCGTCCTACATTAACATTAACGCCGTTGAGACCTATATCTGGGAAAACGAGAAGGTTGATCCACCGACGATCAATATCGATGGTGCCATCCGTTTCGGGCCGGTGGTTTTCGAGGGCGATGTCCAGTTTGGCGAGCGTTTCGGAGCGGTGCGCGACGAATATAAATTTCAACGGAATTATGCCAGACTCGTTTATGATCAGCCCGAACAATATCGTCGGTTTTTCTTGGGCGATCTTGATCCCGAAGTTCGCGGCCAGCAGTCATTTGTTTCCATGGGCGGCGTCGGCGTGTTGCGACAGCAGCGGCGGTTCAACGCTTTTCGCTCGGCTATCCTTCAGTCCAACCGTCAGTTGATTTTGCAGCGCGATTCGACCGTTCGCTTCTTGCGAAACGGTGCGCTTTATCGCGAACTAAGGCTGCAACCCGGACGTTATGATTTCAGCTCACTACCGCTCATAGCAGGCAGCAACGACATCGATATTCAGGTGACGGACAACACGGGAGCCATCCAGAATCTGTCCTATCAGCAATATCTCGACCCGATCGACCTCGACCCGGGTGATTATGAATACGGCGCTTTTTTCGGTCCCACAAGCCGAAGGTTCAGCGGGGCGCCCGATTATAAGGGGCCGCTTGCCTTTACCGGCTTCTTCCGCAAGGCATTTATGAACCGTCCGGCCCTTGGTATCGGTATTCAAGCCAGCAAGGATGTTCAAACACTCACCGGGCAAACCCAGTTTGTGTTAGGTAATGGCGGTCGGTTGCTGTTCGACGCAGGCGCTAGCAACGCCAAAAATGTGGGGCAGGGCTTTGCGGGCGGCGTCAGTTACGAGCATTTCATCGATCGTAAGGGACTGTCCGACAGTTTCACATTGCGTGCCGATTACATTTCGCCAAAATTTGCGACTTTGGGTAATCTCGAAGCGATCAACACGACGTCGGCGTCGGTTTCAGCACAATATACAAGGCAATTTGACCTCCGTTTGTCAGCAACCGGGACGGCGTCTTATCTTAAAGGACGCAATGGCCAAGGCGACAGCTATCGTATTGGCGCTACGGGCTTTTATCGCCTCGATCGGAAGTGGACATTTAGGGCAGGGGCAGACTATGCGAGGTTCCCCGTCGCTGGTTCACGAGGTAGCGGGTTTAGCGTCAGCTTCGGCATTGTATTCCAGCCAGACTTTCGCCGCCGAGCAGAGGCACGGTATGAAAGCCGCGACGACTTGCAGGAAGTTTCTTACAACCAGAGCGGTCTCAACCAACTTAGCAGCGTCGGCTTCGGCGGTTTGCTAGCGCGTCAAGGGAGCAATGTCCGGGCGCAGGGCTATGCTTCTTATGCGGCAAACCGCTTTGACGCGACCGTCAGCCATGCAAGCTTTGGCCCGTCGATCTCCGACTTCGGCGCAGTCAATGCAACATCCGTCCGCGTCGGCACCACTCTCGCCTTCGCCGATGGCATGTTAGGCATCGGTCGGCGCATCAACGACAGCTTCATGTTACTGAAACCGCACAAGAACCTCGGCAATCGCAGCGTGGTTGCTGGGCAATCGCTCGCCGAGAACAACTATATCAGCAAGAGCGGTCCGCTGGGCGCTGCGGTGAACAATTTCCTTGGCTCCTATTCGACCCAGTCGGTTCAATATGACGTTGAAGATCCGCCAACGGGTTATGATACCGGCCCCGGCGTGTTCCGGGTCCGGCCAGCTTACAAAAGCGGCTATGCCGCGCGCATCGGCACCGACGCTTTCGCCAGCGCAATGGGCACATTGGAACTGGCGCCCGGAAAGCCCGTGTCGCTAATCGGCGGACGCGTAACCTTGCAGGACGTGAAGGATGGCGAAAATCCGCAACCGATTCCATTCTTCACCAACTCGATTGGCCGCTTTGCCATCGCCAACCTGCTGCCAGGTCGGCGGTATCTGGTCGAAACCTATGGCCCCAATGGCACAATCGATAAAAGCTTCGAATTCACTGTACCCGCCGACACTGACGGCCTTATAAAACTCGGCACCGTCACCCCCGGAATGAAGAAATAGGAGACTGACATGCTGCGACCTTTGTTGATCCTTGCCGCCATGTCGCTGACCACGCCGGTCCTCGCACAGGGGCAGAATGGACGACCTCCGCTGCAAACTACGGACTGCCTCATCCGCGTGAATGCCTCACCGGCAAGCTGGATCATCCAGGGCTATGATCCGTTCGGTGGATCGTCGGCCGAAGGTACTTTCGGTGTGACATTTACCAACGACGGCGGTGCGGAATGCCGTTTCAACCCGATATTCGAACTGCAGCAACCCCCATTCGGGCTTTCCAAGGGAACGGGCAAGCCGATCCGCTACGCTTTGCTTAACCTGACCGATACGCAGGATGTGACGCCGCGCGCGGGGCAGTCAAACCGTTTTTCGTCCAGTCGTGAGATGGCGCTTCGGCCGAATGAATCGCGCTCGGTTTTGTACAAGCTCGTCGCCGATACCGACGACGTTCGCGACGCAGGCACCTTTACGCAAGATGTGACACTTCAGGCGCAGGACAACCGTTTTCGCTCACTGGGCGGCACGTCGCTTGTGCTGGGTATGGCGGTGCTGCCGTCCGCGCGTATCGGGCTTGCCGGTGCCTACGCGATGAATGACGGGCAGGCCGTTGTCGATTTGGGAGAGCTGCGGCAGGGCGTCGCGCCGGTGCCGCTGCAGTTGCGCGTCAACAGCACCGGAGAATATGACATCACGGTCTCTTCAGCAAATTCAGGACGGTTGCGTCTGGGTTCGAGCGACTGGTTCGTGCCTTATGCAATGGCAATCGGAGGGAATGCGGTCAATCTGACCGGCGCAAAAACCGTCAGCGGTCCCAACGGCATGGGTCTGCGTCGCGACTCACTGCCGATCCAGTTCGTTATTGGCGATGTGTCGGATAAGCGAGCTGGCATCTACAGCGATGTGGTATCGATATCCGTAACCGCGCGGTGATTTGGGTGAACGCAAGGCGTTAACAGCCTGTTAGGCAAACCGCGCAACCTAACTTTAGACATACTCCGCTATCCGGAAGGCAATCGAAATTGCCAATCGGAAGGAATGGCGGATGATAAAGAACATTGCTATCGGGGTTGCGAGCCTCTCGCTTGCTTTGACGCCAACCGCTGCTTTTGCCGCGTCTCATAGTTTTAACCTGCGCTTGCAGGTGCCTGTATATTGCACGGTCAAGCAACAAACTATCGGATCTGGTACGGCAATTGGTAATGCATTCGCGCTCGGCACGTTTCGCGAATATTGCAATGCGCCCGGCGGCTATCAGCTTGTGGTAAATTATGCCCCCGGTTCGCTACAGGGTGCACGCATTATGGCAGGCAATGACGAGATCGTCTTGGACGGTTCCGGTCGGGCAGTGTTGAGCCGCGCAAACGGTCCAACTATCAGGGAGCGCGCCATCACGATGGCCCCTGGCTCCAAAGGATTTGATGCAGATCGGCTCGACCTCAATATCATTCCAAGCTGATATTGCGGTGTAGTGATGCAATGCGTAGGCTTCTTGGTCTCTGCGTCGGTAGTGAGAACCTTTATCGTCAATGGCGGAGGAAAATTGCAACCTGTCGTGGACGTGCGACAAAACCGAGTTCCTTTGTTGCCCTGATGCGACGTTCCGCAACAAAATGATATCATTTTCAAAAATCGCACTGTCCGGCGGGTCAATTTGGTCCATCGACAACTTTTAACCGAACGACAGCATTGGGTAGATCGATCTTTAACAGCGAATGACTGAAAAGTTAGCGGGAATTTCTAGGCGCTATGAAACGCCTAAATGGCAGCTATTCATCTATGCACACACAGAAGCAGTCAGTCTGTTAACGGCCCAAAACTCGCCATCTGCGACTAACTAGATAAGTCTCCGGTTTCGGGGTGTGACTGGAGTGCTGTGAATGTCAGCGATGTTGTCGTGTCCGGTCAGTCCGTTTCTGTTGCATATTGTCCGTAATCGGCCCTCGGTTCAGCCGATGAACAAACGGCAGGATCCGATTGCTTGAAGATGTTGCCCGTATGACCGGAATGTTGTGGAAGCGGACGTTCGCTAAAGCGTTTGGAACATCACAAACGCGTCAACATAACCCTTCGCTGGATGGCAAAAGGCGCCCGGTAGCCGTCCCACAATTACAAAACCAATCCGCTGCCAAAGACGGATCGCTCCCTCATTGGTGCTGACGACGAAATTGAATTGCATCGCCCGGTATTGCCGCGTTCGGGCATGGCCGAGTGAGTGCTCACACATCCGGCTTGCAACTCCTCGGCCAATTGCTCTCGGGCTTGTCATGTAGCCGCAGTTGCAGACGTGGCGACCGCCACCACCTTGGTTCGGCCGCATATAGTATGTTCCGACGATCCCGCCTTCTTCCTCGGCTACAAACGTCTCTTTGTCTGGACCCATCCAGTAGGCCAGCGCATCGGCATCGCACAGGTCAGAATTGAGCGAGTAAGTAGCGCCTTCGCTAATGGTCGGCATGATGATGGCAGCGATTGCTTGTGCATCCGCAGTTTCGGCTTTTCTTATCAGCATTCTTGGCTCGATAGCGCATACGGCTCACGTCCGCTATGTTGTCGTTTCCTGAAAGTCCGCTTTGGTTGAAGTTTTGCCGATAGCCGCCCTTCATTAAGCTGATGAACGAGCGGCAGATAAGGACGGCGGAAAATTTGTACCTGTATGTCTGGAATGTTGTGATGGGGTGGACGCCCCCCGGCGGCATTTATGTGCCATGATGGAGGTGTTGAACACCATCTAAAGGAGGCGTCCGTGTCACAACTTACTACCATTGGTCTTGATATCGCAAAGAATGTTTTTCAC
>JBGSPK010000418.1:0-2110 GCA_041738665.1 Sphingorhabdus sp.
TAAGGACAAATCCCTGCCCGCCAATGTCCGGTTGGAGGCCTTAGCGTTTCTTGTCCATTTTGTCGGCGATCTGCACCAGCCGCTGCACGCGGGCGACCATGCAGACCGGGGCGGCAACGACCTAAAGGCCAATTATGGCGTGATGCCCGGATATAATCTGCATTCGGTTTGGGACGGCTTACTTGCCGACCGCGCAATATCCGCAGCTCCAGCAATTGTCCGGCGGTTCAGCGATGCCGAGCGAGCGGCGATGAATAGCGGCACGACGCGCGAATGGAGCGAGGAAAATTGGATGGTGTCGCGTGATATCGCTTACGCCAGAGCGGTGGATGGCGACCCGTGCGGCGCAAAGCCCGAAAAGCCGGTGATTATCGATGAAGCCGATGTTGCAGCTTCGCGCGCGGCATTGCGATTGCAGGTTGAACGCGGCGGGTTGCGTCTGGCGCGATTGCTAGAGGAAGCTTTGGGCTAGCCTCACCACGCTTCCATCCCGCATTATTTGGGCGGCCGCCCACGCCTTGGCGCTTTGCTGACTTCCACTTTTACGCCGCGTTTGGCCAAGGCCTCGCGCAGCAGACATTCGATTTGTGCATTAGCGCTCCGTAGATCGGCCGCCGCCAACCGCTCGACCGCCGCAAACAGCGCGGGATCAAGGCGGAGCGGGAAGGCCTTCTTTTGTGGGGGAGCGCCCAATCTGCCGTCCTTAACTATAGAGTGTGCCCGTGTTCACGACAGGCTGAGTGTCGCGTTCGCCGCACAGCACGACCATAAGGTTCGAGACCATCGCCGCCCGGCGTTCATCATCAAGCTCGACCACGTTTTTGGCAGACAGCATTTCAAGCGCCATTTCGACCATGCCAACCGCACCTTCGACCAATGTCTTGCGCGCCGCGACAACTGCCTCGGCCTGCTGACGGCGAAGCATCGCCCCTGCAATTTCCTGCGCATAGGCAAGATGGGTAAATCCGCATTCATCGACCGTGATGCCCGCCACACGCAGCCGCTCCATCAATTCCAGTCGCAACTCGCCACCGACCTGATCGTGATTGCCGCGCAGCGTCACTTCCTGATGGGTGAAATCGTCATAGGGGTAGCGCGCGCCGATTGCGCGGACGGCTGCCTCGATTTGCGCAAGCACAAATGCCTTGTAGTCATCGACGTCGAACAGTGCCTGCGCGGTGTCGGTAACGCGCCAGACAACCTGAGCCGCCATCTCAATCGGGTTCCCGCGCAAGTCGTTGACCTTGATTTTTTCGGATATGAGGTTGTTCGCACGCAGCGAAATCTTTGCTTTTCCAAACCATGGCCAGATCCAGCGCAGGCCTTCATTACGATCGGTGCCGCGATACGCCCCGAATAGTGTCAATGCGACACCCTGATTGGGCTGGATCATGAAAAAGCCGATCGACACAAACAGGAAGGCCGTAGTGCTAAGCGCCAAGCCAACGAATGCTGATGGAGAATTGCCGTCGCTACCGATTGCCTGCGTTAAAGACCAGCCGAACCACCCCATGCTGAGCAGCATGAGCAATAGCATCAGATAGCCGTTGTAGCTACTCGCCGCCCTCTCGAGGCTGGCATTCAAATCACCCTTATTCGAAGCTTCCGTCATCATGACCTCCCGTTTAATATGATATCATCATTATATCATATTCTCGACTTTGCAAGTCACATCGGAAGAAACGAACCGCGCCTGAGTTAAAGGCCGCCGAACGACAACAGCGCAGCGCGGGCAATCGGTTCGCCCCATTCCTGCACAAAATAACCGCCGCCTTCGATTTCCATTGGCGGCGGGCAGCCGTTAATCATCGCGTTGAGCTTTATCATTGCAGGCGGCCCGAGCACAGGGTCGGCCATGCCGATCGCCATAAAGCTTTTGCCTTGCCATTCTTTGCTCCAGAACGCCGCAGCTGCACGGCTTACATCGACCCCGTCCATTTCGGGCGAGACGGGCACCAGCGCCGGAAAAACCTGCGCCCCTGCCTTATAATCGGGCGAGGGGTAAGGCGCATCATAAGCAGCAATCTCTTGCTCTGTGAGGTGCGGCGTGCCGCGCGCTATCAACGCGCCAATGGGTAGATCCGGCGTCGACAAGGCATAATTCTTCCAG
>JBGSPK010000456.1:0-1692 GCA_041738665.1 Sphingorhabdus sp.
GGGCGGCCGGTTCGGTGAAGGCCCCGGCGATATCATGCGCGAGATAAATGCCTCAATCCCATTCGACAAGCGGCTTTGGCGGGAAGACATCGCAGGCAGCAAAGCGCATGCGGAAATGCTCTCGGCAAACGGCATTATTTCGCGCGAAGACAACGCCGCGATCCAGCAGGGGCTGAACGCTATTCATGCCGAATATGAGGCGACTGGCGTGCCTGAAGACCTGGCCCTCGAAGACATTCATATGGTCACAGAGACCCGCCTCCGCACATTGGTCGGCGAACCAGCGGCACGTCTGCACACTGCGCGTTCGCGCAACGATCAGGTCGCGACCGATTTCCGGCTATGGGTGCGCGGTGCAATCGAACGCGTTGATGCTGGATTAGTTGCTTTTCAATCCGCGCTGGTTGAACGCGCGCACGAGCATGCCGAAAGCATCATGCCAGGCTTCACACATTTGCAGGTCGCGCAGCCCGTAACGCTTGGTCATCATCTGATGGCCTATTACGAAATGGCAAACCGTGACCGCAGCCGATTTGCCGATTGCCGGGTGCGGCTCAACCAATCACCTCTTGGGGCTGCCGCGTTGGCGGGAACATCTTTCCCGATAGATCGCGCAGCAACCGCGTCGGCGCTGGGTTTTGACTGCCCGATGGCGAATAGTCTGGATGCTGTTTCCGACCGCGATTTCGCAATCGAATTCCTGACCGCCGCTACTCAAACCGCGTTGCATCTGTCGCGGCTTGCGGAGGAAATGATCCTGTGGGCGTCGCAGCCATATGGCTTTATCACGCTGCCCGACGCATGGTCGACCGGCAGCTCTATCATGCCGCAAAAGCGCAACCCCGACGCCGCCGAGCTGGTACGCGGCCATGCAGGGCGGATCATGGGCTGCATGACCAGCCTGATGGTGACCATGAAGGGTCTGCCACTCGCTTACTCAAAAGACATGCAGAACGACAAACCACCGGTGTTCGAGGCGTATGATTTGTTGGCGCTGTCGATTGCCGCGATGACTGGCATGGTCGATAATGTTAATTTTAACACCGCTCGAATGCGCGAAGTTGCTGCGTCGGGTTTCTCGACCGCGACCGACCTTGCCGACTGGCTGGTGCGCGAACATGGGATGCCGTTCCGCGAAGCACATCATGTTACCGGCAGCGTCGTCAAGGCATGCGAAGCGCGCGGCATCGGGCTTGACGTTATTACTGCCGATGATTTGGCTGCCATCGACCCCAGGCTTAGCGGCACCGTCCTGCCCGATTTGTCGGTGGACGGGTCGGTCGCCAGCCGGACGAGCACTGGCGGCACCGCGCCGGTTCGGGTAATGGAGGCCATCGCCGCCGCCAAAAAGGAATCAGAGGCATGACACGGACCCGCAATTTATTGCTCATTGGACTAGGTCTGTCCCTCGTCGCTTGCGGCAAAGTCGGCGACTTGGAACCCCGCACCGGGACTGCCATGCCCCCTAAAGCTTATGGGCAAAAAACCGAGCAAACGGCTGAGGTGCTCACTACACCATCAGTGCAGGCGCGGCCCGGACGCACTGATGAGCTGCTTAAACGGTCCGAGCGGCGAGAGGACGATCCATTCGATGTGCCACCGGGTAAAGAGCCACAGCCGTTCGACCCAAAAGAAGTCGCCGCCGAACCCAAACTGAAATCAAATTAAGCCCTAACTCCCATGAATCACTTT
>JBGSPK010000273.1:0-6445 GCA_041738665.1 Sphingorhabdus sp.
TGGTCGAACAATGCTTTCGACAGCCGCCACGCCTCCTTGACCAGTTGCGGGTCGAGGCCATGATCGACGACCTTTGCGAATCCATAAGTTTTGAAACTGTTGCCGAGCGCCTGTGCTGTTGCATTGGCGTCATTCCCGGCAAGCGAAATATCGGGCATCTGACTCATATCCATGCGAATAGCTCTTGACCCAGAGCGACGCCAGCGAAATTGATTTGGGTCAAACAGGAGCAAGAAAAGTGGCAAAACAATATTGGTTGATGAAGTCCGAACCCGATGCTTACAGCTGGGACGATCTGGTCGTGCAGAAAGAAGGCATGTGGGACGGGGTGCGCAACCACACCGCCGCAATCAACCTTCGTGCGATGAAGGTGGGCGACGAGGCATTTTTTTATCACAGCAACATCGGGCTCGAAATCGTCGGCATCATGACCATCAGTCAGGAATATTTCATCGACCCCACGGACGAAAAAGCGCGTTTTGTTGCGGTCAAGGTGAAGCCGGTCCGCAAGATTGCCAATCCGGTGACGCTGAAGGCCATCAAGGACAATCCCAAGCTCGCCGAGATGGAATTGATCCGGCAGTCGCGCCTGTCGGTCGCACCGGTCCGGCCCGCCGAGTGGAAAGAGATATTGAAAATGGCCGGCGAATGAGCGCATCGCGTCTCGCCATACTGTGCCCGATACCCGAATATGAGGAGGACTGGTCGCATATCAGGGCGGATTATGTCCGGTTATTAGGGGCCGATACCGTTTTCGTGGACTGGACGAAAGCGGGCGACCTGAGCGGCTTCGATCTGGTGACACCATTATTGGCATGGGGATATCAGCGCGACTGTCCGCGCTGGTTCGATTTGCTTGACCGGCTTGAAGCCGACAACATTGCTGTTTCCAATCCGGTTCGAGTACTCCGGTGGAACAGCGATAAAGCCTATTTGGCGGAACTGGACGCAGCAGGAATAGCGACGGTACCGACGAGGGTAAGCGAAGCGCTAAATCAGGCAGCGCTGGATGAGGCGCGGCAGGCGTTTGGCACGGATATACTTGTTATCAAACCGCCAATCTCGGGCGGTGCCGACGGGACATTCAAACTGGCGCTCAATGACCTCATGCCCGCTTCGGTCGCCGGACATCGCATGATGATCCAGCCTTACTTGCCCAGCATCGCGGCGGAGGTCGACTATTCGCTCTTCTATTTCGGTGGCACATTCAGCCATTCGATCATCAAACGCCCCGCGGCAGGAGACTTTCGCGTGCAGGATCAGTTCGGCGGCTATGAAGAGGCCATAGAAGCACCAGTAGCGGCCAAGGCACTGGCTCAATCTGCTTTAGATACCACGGCTGAACTTACACGTACCGGTACCCTCACTTATGCCCGGGTCGACATGCTCCGCGATGGCGAGGGTGTTTTCCGCCTGATGGAGCTTGAACTTATCGAGCCGTCATTATTTCTGCGTTTTGCATCTGATGGCGGCATGGCCTTTGCCGATGCGTTGCTTTCACACGTTAAAATGTGAGCGGCGGCGGAACCAAAAAGCCGGCCAATGATTGATTCACTGTACCGGCCCGCAAATCCCGCGGGGCCGGATTACGCAGAAAGGATTGCGTCATGGGCGAACTCACTGACAAAGCCAAAGGACTTGGCAACGAAATAGCAGGTAATGCGAAGCAGGCTGCCGGCAAGGCAACCGACAAACCGCATCTGGAAGCAGAAGGCGTTGCGCAAGAGCGTAAAGGCGAAGCCCAGAATCTCTCGGGCAAGATCAAGGGCGCTTTGGGCGATAAGGTCTGACGCCTGATCTGATAAACGAAAAAGGTCGCCGCTTTGGCGGCCTTTTTATGCCTGGCGGTAATCGGCAATCACCTCGCCGCAGGCGTGCAATTCTTCTTCATGCCCGACCTCGCGCCAGCTTTCCTTCAGCGCGTCATTTTCCCAAGCCAGCATCGCCGGGAGTGTTAGCATATTGTGGACCCACTCGGCCCCCGCATGGCCGACATCCAGTCCATATGTTCGCACCCGGAACGCTACGGGAGCGAAAAAAGCATCGGCGGCGGTAAAGTTTGGCCCTGCCAGAAACGGTCCGCCGAAGCTGTCCAGTCCTTGGGCCCATAATTCGGACATTCTTGCAACATCGCGTCGCAGCGCATCCGACATCGGTTTTGGTTTAACTCGCACCCCCACATTCATCGTGCAGTCGTTGCGAAGCGCCGAAAAGCCTCCGTGCATTTCGGTAACGGCGCACATCGCCCAAGCGCGCGCAGCTTCGTCGGTTGGCCATACGCCTTCGTGACGATCGGCGAGATAAAGCGTTATGCCGAGCGAATCCCAGATAGTCCGACTGCCATCGATGAGCACCGGCACTTGCCCGGTTGGCGAAAACGCCCGGAACGCCTCATAGTTGCTGGCCGATGCAAATGGCTCAAGCCGGTCTTCGAAAGGGATGCCCAGCATCGTCATCAAAAGCCAGGGCCGGAGGCTCCAGCTTGAATAATTGCGGTTTGCTGTGATGAGAGTGTAAGTCATATCTTCATTTCCTCTCGGTGCGACAAGTCAAGACGCCGGGATGTCGCTTAGGTCAAGCCAGCGCGAGTCCGGGCGTTTATTGTAGCTGTCGAACACCGCGAACGGAATGCGGAAGGGCGTTCCCCAGTTGCTGTTCCACATCGCGACGACGCCGGTTCGGGTTTTCGGTTCGAATATCAGCGTAGTGCGAAAGCCGTCTACCGCCCCGGAATGCCCGATGAGGGCATGCTCTCCATATTTGAAACTGCGCCAGCCAAGACCATAATGCGCATCGCTGTTCGCCTGCCGCAATGCACCGCCATATAGTCTTGCAGTCTCGACCCGTGGCATTTGCGCAATCTGTAACACCGACGTCGGAATAACATCCGGTCGTTCGCCCATCGACGCCTGAAGCCATCGGGCAAAGTCGACGATATTGCTTTCAACCCCCGCTGCGGCAGGAACCCGCCAATATGCTTCCTTCAATGTCCGCACCTGAGAGCCATTATGCGGCCGCGCCCAATCCTTTGCGCCGGTCAGTCCTGCCATTCCATAAGCAGCGCTCTTCATACCCAATGGCAGGAAGAATCGCTCGCTGACCGTGTCGGGAAAAGGCCGATTCGCGGCCTGCCCCAATATTTCGCTGGCGGTATCAAACGCAACATTTTGATAGGTATGACATGTCCCGGGTGAACATTGCAGCGGTGCAGCGGTAAGGCTGGCGCGTACCGCAATGGGGCTCTGCCCATCCTCCAATTTTTCGTCATACGCGTTTTTGGTAAGGCCGGTCCGTTGCGAAAGCAGCTGAGCAAATGTCAGTTGCGATTCTGCTCCATTTGGCAAACGAAGTGAAGTTCGCCAGCTGGAAATAGGGCGGTTGAGATCGACTGCCCCTTCGCTCGCCAGAGTAGCCGCAAGCGTACCCGTCACGGTCTTCGAAACCGAGGCCCAGCGAAACACCGTTGCAGGCGTAACCAGTGCCCCGGTCGACTTGTCTGCAACACCATAAGTACGCACAAAGCTAAGCTTGCCGTTCTCCACGACTGCAACGGCAAGTCCGGCCATTTCCGGACGCGCTGCCATTGCAGCGAGTTGCCCGTCAAAATTAGCATAATCGATGCGGCCTCGCCACTCATCGGGCGTGTCGGGAATATCGGCGGTGATCTCCGGCGACTTGCCAAATGCAGCTGAAATGGTCTTCTCGCCGCCAAGCGCGTAAAGGCCGTACGAACTGACCGCACCCAGCACAGCAACCGCGATCAGCGCTTTAATGGGTCGCTGCATTGAAACGATTACACCGCCACGTCATATTGAGCCGTGGTCTTCGCTGCCACTTCGCCAACCGTCACGCCCGGCGCAGTTTCGATCAGCCGGAATGGCGAGTTGTGGTCGGTACGCTGGAACACCGCAAGGTCAGTGATAATCATGTCGACCACGTTCCTGCCTGTCAGCGGCAGCGTACAGGCCGGAATGAACTTCGGGCTCCCATCTTTGGCAGTGTGCTCCATCACGACAATGATTTTCTTGACCCCCGCGACCAAATCCATCGCGCCGCCCATGCCTTTAATCATCTTGCCGGGTATCATCCAGTTGGCGATATCGCCATTTTCGGCGACTTCCATTGCGCCAAGCACGGTCAGGTCGATGTGCCCGCCACGGATCATCGCGAACGACGCGGCGCTATCGAAATAGGCGGTTTGCGGCAGCTCGCTAATTGTCTGCTTGCCCGCATTTATCAGGTCCGCATCTTCTTCGCCTGCAAAAGGGAAAGGCCCGATGCCCAGCATGCCATTTTCGGACTGTAACGTTACCTCCATATCCGCGGGAACATGGTTCGCGACTAGGGTCGGAATGCCGATGCCAAGGTTCACATAATATCCGTCGCGCAATTCTTTTGCGGCGCGCGCAGCCATCTCGTCGCGGCTCCAGCCGTTGGTGTTGCCATCATGCGTTGTCATATCAGTCCATCCTCGTTGGGATAAGGGGTAGCAACATCGGTAGGGTTGGCGCGCTCTGCGTCGACGCCTTCCCATATCCGGTCGAGTGCTTCGGCCTCGGAAATACCCGTCGCCCGCGCCCAGGTTTTCGCTCCATGGCGGATACAGTCGACCAAAGCGATACCGAATGCCATCGGATCGCCGCCAACTGGAACAGGATTGATGAAGCAAGTCACGGGACCCCCTTCCTTTGCCCAGACGCGCAGAAACTCACGGCTGTCACCGAGCATCTCGGTATAGGGGACGAGGTCGATAGGAACGGGTTTGCCGGTCACTTTGCTGGCTCCCATTTGGTCTCAGCAGTGAAAATTTCATGGTAGCCACCGCGGATCGAGGGGCCATAAACGGGGTTGGAAAACAGAAACCAGCCGTTGCCCCAGAGCCTATCGAAAGGCGAGTCCATAGCGTTTGCAGTGCGCGATTTCACATTCAGCTTTGTGTTGTTGAACAGATTCCGAAAATCACCAAGCTGATCGCCAGCCATTGCAATGACACAATATCTGGATGCGATGATGTCGCGCCTGCCGTCCTTGCTGGAACCGCCCGGCGTATCGTTCATGAGAAACAGCGTCTCGCCATGCTTGAATTCGCCGAGGCCGGCCGCACGGAGTGTATCTTCGGTTCCTTTAGCGTTAGCAGCGGTCCGGTTGGTGTTTGCTATCACTGCCACGCCCGCATCGCGCATGGCTTTGAGCGCCGCAACAGCGCCCGGCATCGCCAGGGCCTTTCCTGCGCCGCTTTTTTCCCATTCATTCCAAATCACCGGATCGAAGTCTTTCCCCTGTTCTGCCATGTAGCGCATCGCGCCAACGTTCCAGATGAGCGTTTCATCGGCATCGAATACCGCAGCCAGCGGCTTGTTATCACATGGAAAAAATGGCGGGTTTTCGCCGTGCATCACGATGACGCTGTCGTCGGCAATGACGCTGTATTTGGGACGCTCCTTTGTCCTGTTGACAACATAGGTCGTCATTGCCTTGTAAACCTGCGCCGAGGCAATCGTGCCCTCGGCTGAACCGTAAAGCCATTGCTGACCCGTTGGCGGAGACACAGGTGTTGGCTTCTCGCCAATTTGCGTCACCAACGCTTCCTTGCCGAGAACGGGCGCGGCGGTTTGCTCGGCCTGCGCTGCGCATCCGGCAAGGGCTAGCGCACAGAGGCTAATCGCCCATTGTTTCATCACGCTGCCTCGCGTTCACGCACCGTGCGGAACTCGATCTTCTTGTCGTAGGGTGCGCCGATAATCATGCGCTGGACATAGACGCCGGGCAGATGGATGCAGTCCGGGTCGAGGCTGCCCACTGGCACAACTTCTTCTACCTCCACCACACAGACCTTGCCGCACGTGGCGGCGGGCAGGTTGAAATTGCGCGCTGTCTTGCGGAAAACAAGGTTACCGCTTTCGTCGGCCTTCCATGCCTTGATAATCGAAAGGTCGGCAAAGATGCCGCGTTCGAGGATATATTCCTCTCCGCCAAACTCCTTCACTTCCTTGCCCTCGGCCACGAGAGTGCCGACGCCGGTCTTGGTGTAGAAACCGGGTATACCTGCACCGCCGGCGCGCATCCGTTCGGCAAGTGTCCCTTGTGGACAGAATTCCACCTCAAGCTCACCTGCCAGATATTGGCGCTCAAACTCCTTGTTTTCACCCACATAAGACGAGATCATCTTCTTGACCTGCTTGGTTCGGAGAAGTTTGCCAATGCCCTCATTGTCGATGCCTGCGTTATTCGACACAAATGTGAGCCCGGTCACGCCACTGTCGCGCACTGCGTCGAGCAAACGCTCGGGCAAGCCGCACAGGCCAAAGCCGCCGCTGGCAATTAATATGTTATCTTTAAGAAGACCGTCGAGCGCCGAAGCCGCGTCGGGGAAGAGTTTTTTCGCCATGATATGCTCCAGAGATATGGGAGAGACGGAACGGCCCTCCGCCTAGCCGCCAACCGG
>JBGSPK010000062.1:0-12639 GCA_041738665.1 Sphingorhabdus sp.
GCGTTCAAACGCCCGCTCGCGCGCTTCATGCTGTTTGCAAACAAATCCGGCAAATAAACGCCTTCCATACTTGACTCCAATGCGCTGCACTGCACAACGGCGGGCAAGCAATAAAGCCAAGTAAAAGGAATGGCTGCGGGATGACCCAGTACGTATATCGGTTCGGTGGCGGCGTTTCGGACGGGGATGAAACCGTTCGCGGCAACAAGAATGTGCTTGGCGGCAAGGGCGCAAACCTCGATGGCATGGCCTCGATTGGCCTGCCGGTGCCTCCCGGCTTCACGATCACCACCGAGATGTGCAGCGCCTATTACGCGAACGGCCAGACCTTCCCCGACAGCGTTCGCGCCGAAGTCGCAAACGGCATCGCGCATATCGAGCAAGTGACCGGCAAGGTCTTCGGCGATCCTGCCAATCCATTGCTCGTATCGGTGCGCTCGGGCGCGCGCGTGTCGATGCCGGGGATGATGGATACCGTTCTGAATCTTGGGCTTAATGACATCACCGTAGAAGGCCTCGCAACCTCGTCGGGCGATGCGCGTTTTGCGTGGGACAGCTATCGGCGGTTCATCCAGATGTACGCCGATGTCGTGCTCGAACTCGATCATGGTGCGTTTGAAGAGGCACTGGAAATCGCCAAGGAAGATCGCGGATTCTATCTCGATACTGAACTTTCCGCCGATGATTTAAAGGCTTTGGTCGCCGAATATAAGAGACTGGTTGAGGCCGAGTGGGGCAAGCCGTTCCCGCAGGATGTACACGACCAATTATGGGGCGCGGTCGGCGCGGTGTTCGGATCGTGGGAATCGGACCGCGCCAAGGTCTATCGCCGCCTCAACAATATCCCGGGCGACTGGGGCACTGCGGTCAATGTGCAGGCGATGGTGTTTGGCAATATGGGCGAGACGAGCGCCACCGGCGTGGCGTTTACCCGCGACCCCGCGACCGGCGAGAATGCCTATTATGGCGAGTTCCTGATTAACGCCCAAGGCGAGGACGTGGTCGCTGGCATCCGTACGCCACAATATCTGACTTTGGCGGCGCGCGAGCGGGCAGGGGCGAAACCGCTGTCGATGGAAGAGGCGATGCCAGAGGTTTACGGGCAACTCGCCGATGTGTTCAACATCCTCGAAACGCATTATCGCGACATGCAGGATATCGAATTCACCGTGGAGCGCGAGAAGCTCTGGATGCTGCAAACCCGTTCGGGCAAGCGCACTGCAAAGGCCGCGCTGAAGATCGCAGTTGATATGGCGGAATCGGGCATGATCACCAAGGAAGAAGCCGTGCTGCGCGTCGACCCGATGGCGCTCGACCAATTATTGCACCCGACGCTCGACCCGAACGCACCGCGCGATGTTTTGACCAGCGGCCTGCCAGCCTCACCCGGCGCGGCCTCAGGCAAAATCGTGTTCGACGCCGATACCGCCGAACAGCATGACGCGATGGGCGAGGCGGTCATTCTTGTCCGCATTGAAACATCGCCCGAAGACATTCATGGCATGCACGCAGCCAAGGGCATCCTCACCGCACGCGGCGGCATGACCAGCCACGCGGCGGTGGTTGCACGCGGAATGGGGCGACCTTGCGTGTCGGGCGCTGGCAGCCTGCAGATCGACGCCAAGGCCAAGACGCTGCGCATCGGCGAACGCAAACTGGGCGAAGGCGATATCATCACCATCGACGGCACCAGCGGCGAAGTCATGGCAGGCGCGGTTCCTACCTTGCAGCCCGAACTGGTCGGCGATTTTGGAACGCTGATGGTCTGGGCCGACGCGGGCCGCCGGATGAAAGTCCGCGCCAATGCCGAAACCCCCTTGGACGCCCAAACCGCCCGCGATTTCGGTGCGGAGGGCATTGGCCTCTGCCGCACCGAGCATATGTTCTTCGACGCGGGGCGCATCACCGCCGTTCGCCAGATGATCCTGGCTGACGATGAAAAGGGCCGCCGTGCCGCGCTCGACAAATTGCTGCCCGAACAGCGCAAAGATTTCGCCGCGATCTTCGAAGTGATGGCGGGATTGCCCGTCACCATTCGCCTGCTCGACCCGCCGCTGCACGAATTTTTGCCGCACGAGGAATCGGAGTTCGCCGACGTCGCGGAAGCCGCCGGTGTTGGCATCGAGGTGCTGAAACAGCGCGCCGCCGAACTGCACGAGGTCAACCCGATGCTGGGCCATCGCGGCTGCCGCCTAGGCGTGACCTATCCCGAAATCTACGAAATGCAGGCCCGTGCAATATTCGAGGCAGCCTGTTCGCTTGCGGTCGCACCGGTCCCAGAAATCATGATTCCCCTCGTCGGCACCCGCCGCGAGCTGGAGCTGATGAAGGAAGTCGTCGACAAGGCCGCCGAAGCCGTGTTCGCCGAACAGGGCAAGCGCATCGAATATCTCGTCGGGACAATGATCGAACTCCCCCGCGCGGCCTTGATGGCCGACGAAATCGCTGAGCAGGCGATGTTCTTCAGCTTTGGCACTAACGACCTCACCCAAACCACTTTGGGTGTATCACGCGACGACGCCGCGCGCTTCCTGACGCATTATGTCGACAAGGGTATTTACGCCCGCGATCCGTTTGTCAGCATCGACGTCGAAGGCGTCGGCCAACTGATAGAAATCGCCGCCACCAAAGGCCGTGCGACGCGTCCCCAGATCAAACTCGGCATCTGCGGCGAACATGGCGGTGACCCGGCGTCGATATCGTTCTGCGAGAAAGTCGGTCTCGATTATGTCAGTGCCTCGCCGTACCGCGTGCCGATTGCGCGGCTGGCAGCAGCGCAGGCGGCTTTGGAAAAAGGTTAGAAAAGGGGTTGCGCGCGCCGTAATCCGCTCCTAATAGCGGCGCTCCAGTGCACCCGTAGCTCAGCTGGATAGAGCATCAGACTACGAATCTGAGGGCCGGGCGTTCGAATCGCTCCGGGTGCACCATTTTCTCTCTTCAGTTATTTTCCGGCGGCGGCACGTAAATTGGTGGCGGCTTTGGCAGGTCGTCTTCGGGCCGCATAATCTTGCGCTTGCCGCGTTCAAGCCACCATGTCTGCTGCCATCCGGTTACATCGCTAATCGGCTGCCCCGCCTTGTTGCGCGCGGGTTCATAACGAAATCTTTGTTCGATCAGGCGGCAGGTGGTGGCGTCGATGTCGGCATTGCCGCTCGATTTGACCACGCGGCATTTGCTCGGACGGCCGTCAGCACCGACGGTGAAATGCGCGGTGACCGAGCCGCCCTGCCGCGCCGCGGTAGCTGATTTAGGATAGTCAGAATTGTTGATTTTTCCACTGACCAGCTTCGCCCGCGAGGCCACGCTTCCGCCTCCAGTGCCGTCGCCGCCGGCGCCGCTGCCAAAGCCAGACCCGACCCCGCCCGCACCTGTCCCCGCGCCCGGCGTATCGGCTGCGCCTGCATCGTTTTCGCGACCTGTTCCTGCCTTGGGTGCAGCAGGGATTAATTTGGCCGGGATTTTCACGATTCGCTTGGGTGCTTCGCGCGGCACGCTGGTCTTTTTGAGATTGGCGGCAGACGCCGCGCCTTCGGGCTCGGGTGCTGCTTGTTTGGGTTTGTCGTCAGCGACCGTTGCTGGAACGGGCACTTCGATCACATTTAGGTTGCTCAGCGCCGACGTCACAATCTCGCCGGGGCGGATGTCGAAAGCGTTCAATATGGCACAGCCGACCACGGCGTGCAGGACGATGACCGCCGCCGCAGATTTCCACCGATCCTTTTTGCTGTTGGTTCCCAAGAAAGGCATCGGCTCCCCTTATTTGCAAACGATGACATTGCGCACGTGAAGCGTCAATGAATGCAAGAGCTCCTTTTAGGTTGCCGAAATGGCCTTCGAGGCATAATTGCACGCCGATACGCCCCCTGCCATCCAGAAAACAGTGTTCCTCATGCCGCAAAACGCCAAATCTGCCATCGTCCTGCTTTCGGGGGGGCTCGACTCGATGGTGGTCGCAGGGTTGGCGCGCGAGGCGGGATATGATCTGATTGCGCTGACCATCGACTATAACCAGCGCCACAGGATTGAACTTGAGAGCGCCGCGAAGATCGCCGCGCATCTGGGTGCTATCGAGCATATCATCCTGCCGCTTGACCTGACTCGATTTGGCGGTTCAGCGCTGACAGCGGATATCGATGTGCCAAAGGAAGGCGTCGAGGAAAACGCGATTCCCGTCACTTACGTCCCTGCGCGCAACACGATATTTCTGTCGCTATGTCTGGGATTGGCCGAGGCGCGAGGTGCGCGCAATTTATGGATTGGCGTGAATGCGCTTGATTATTCGGGCTATCCCGATTGCCGCCCAGACTTCATCCGCTCATTCGAGGCAATGGCGAACTTGGCGACAAAGGCGGGTGTCGAGGGTGACGGCTTTACGGTCCACACGCCGCTGCTTCACATGAGCAAAGCCGATATCGCGACAGAGGCTGCAAGGCTTGGACTCGATGCCGGGATGAGCTGGTCTTGCTATGACCCAAGTCCCGACAATAAAGCTTGTGGCCGCTGTGACAGCTGCCGCCTGCGCGCCAAGGGGTTCGCCGATGCGGGGCTGACTGACCCGACCGTTTACGCATGAGCTATGCCGTCAAAGAGATTTTCCTGACATTGCAGGGTGAGGGCGTTCACGCCGGACGGCGCGCGGTGTTCCTGCGCTTTTCCGGATGCAACTTGTGGACAGGACGCGAGGAAGACCGCGCCACTGCAATTTGCCAGTTTTGCGATACCGATTTCGTCGGCATGGATGGCGAGAATGGCGGGCGCTACGACGCTGTTGGATTAGCCGCCAAGGTTGCCGAGCTGTGGGGCGAGGGCAGCGACTATCGTTATGTCGTCATCACCGGCGGCGAACCGATGTTGCAGGTTGATGATTTTATTGTCGATGCGTTGCACTCAAAAGGCTTCATAATTGCTATCGAGAGCAACGGCACCATCGCCACGCATCCCGGCATCGATTGGGTGTGCATCAGCCCCAAAGCGGGTTCCGAAGTCATTCAGCATGCAGGCGATGAACTGAAGCTCGTTTGGCCACAGCGTGGAAGTGATACGGGCGCGATGGAAGGCTGGAATTTCCAGAATTACCTGATCCAGCCGATGGACAGCGGCGACGAGTCGCTCAATCGCATTAATGTCGAAGCCGCAACCGCCTTCGTCAACGCCAACCCCAAATGGCGCTTGTCCCTGCAAAACCACAAGATTTTGGGGCTGCCCTGACAGATTGGTAAACCCCTTTGACAGGGCAGGGCAGAAGTGACAATCTTATGGCGGGAGAGTCAGGGGAGAGTGATAATGGCCAGAGCCGAACACGCAACGCATGCTCGTGCGCACAAGAGCTACTCAAAGCGTATCAGCGACCATGTCGCGGTCGCTTTGGTGGTCTATACGCTGATGCTGATTTTCGTCACATCGCCCGCGATGCACTCGGAAGGCACGTCGATCCTGCCGTATTTTGCGCTGGTCGGGTTTGTGGCGATGGTTATCCCCGCCTGCCGCAATATGGAGCGACGCTGGCAGGCGCTGGAAAAGGGTGAACTTGGTGAAGGGGGCCTTGAGGCGCGCTTTGCCGCTGACCGTATAAAGCTGTGGGTCGCCGCACTCGGCATACCGGTGCTGCTGGCTGTTCTGTTCACGGTTTTCTGAACCTCAACGAATTGACGCTTAATCGCCCCGCGCCTAAGCGGGAGCGATGTTGAAACCACAAGAAGCGCTTGATCGCGCACAAAATCTCGTATCGCAAGCTATCAAGGCCGGCGCCGATGCCGCTGATGCTGTTTACGTATGTGACGCGTCAACGGAGGTGCAGGTGCGGCTTGGTGCGCTTGAGGATGTGGCCCGTTCAGAGGGCGAAGATATTGGCCTCCGCGTTTTCGTGGGCCAGCGGTCAGCGACCATTTCATCCTCCAACATGAACCCGGCGATACTGGCTGGATTGGTCACCCGTGCGATCGATATGGCCAAGGAGGCACCTGAGGATCAATATGCCGGGCTGGCACCGCAGAATCGGTTGTCGAGAGGCGATCTGCCCGATCTCGACGCCGATGATGGCAAAGATCCTGACCCAGCAGCACTGCGAGCTGCTGCGCTGGAATGCGAGAACGCGGCGCGCGCAGTCGAAGGCGTAACCAACAGCGAGGGTGCAGGTGCAAGTGCGAGCCGTTCGATCTTTGCGCTCGCGACCAGCCACGGATTTGCGGGTGTCAAATCGGGATCGGGCTATGGCATTTCGGCAAGCGTACTGGCGGGCGAAGGCGATGCCAAAGAGCGGGATTATGACTGGCGTTCGGCGCGGCATTATGCCGACCTTGAAAGCCCTGCTGCCATCGGAAAACGAGCAGGTGAACGTACAGTAAAACGAGTTAATCCCGGAACAGTCAAAAGTGGGCAGATGCCGGTGGTGTTCGACCCACGCGTCGGCAGCTCGTTTGTAGGCCATTTGCTTGGCGCGATTTCGGGATCGGCAATCGCCCGCAAAACCAGCTTTCTGCTCGACGCCAATGGCAAGCAGTTGTTCGACAGCAGCATATCGATAATTGACGATCCGCACCGCAAACGCGGGCTTGGTTCAAAGGCATTCGATGGCGAGGGGCTACCAACCGCGCGCCGCTCAATCATCGACAAGGGCGTGCTCACCGGCTGGTTGATGGAAAGTGCATCGGCGCGGCAATTGGGGCTGGAGCCGACCGGCCATGCGAGCCGCGGCGTCAGCGGTGCCCCGGGGGTTAGTCCTTCGAACCTGCATTTGGAAGGCGGCAGCATAAGTCCGGCGGCGCTGATGGCAGACATCAAACATGGAATTTATATCCACGAACTCGCGGGCCAAGGCGTCAATCCTGTGACCGGCGATTACAGCCGCGGTGCGGCTGGGTTCCTCATCATCGATGGCGAGATTGCCGGGCCGGTGAGCGAATTTACCATCGCCGGAAATCTCAAGGACATGTTCAAGGCGATGACTGCCGCGAACGACCTCGAATTCATCCGCAGCAACAATGTGCCAACGCTGCGGATCGACGGCATGATGATTGCGGGTGCCTGAGCGGCTGTTAGACCGGGACGCGGTGATTGCCGCGACGCAGGAGGCCGCGGCGCTGGCCTTTAGCAGCTGGCGCGATGGGGCGGTTCCCGACACCAAGGTCTGGGATAAGAGCAAGAATAACCCGGTGAGTGATATCGACATGGAAGTCGACGCGCTGCTGACGGATCGGTTGCGCGCGATATTGCCTGAGGCCGCGTGGCTGTCCGAAGAAACCATCGACGATCCGGCAAGGCTTGATGCGCGGTTGCTTTGGCTGGTCGACCCCATCGATGGCACACGCGATTATGTGCGCGGACGCAGCGGCTGGTGCGTTTCGGTGGCGCTGGTGGCGGATGGACAGCCGGTGTTCGCGGTGATGGCCGCGCCTGCGCAATCCAAGCTCTGGGTCGCTGCGAACGGCGAGGGCGTGACCTGTAACGGCGAACGCCTTTCCGGAAGCACGCGGCAAGACTTCACCGGCTCGCGCGTCCCGGCTGACGACCTTCCCAGACTTGACCGAGACCTAGTAACGGTCGAAAAACCCAACAGCATCGCCATGCGGATGACGATGGTCGCGTGCGACCGGGCTGATTTGGTTGCGTCGCTGCGTTGGGGCAATGAATGGGATGTCGCGGCAGCGCATCTGGTTGCGCAAGAAGCAGGCGCGGTTGTCACCGACGCGTTAGGTAAACCCATTGTCTATAATAAGCGCGAACCGCTCGATTTCGGCCTGATTTGTTGCGCGCCTGACATTCATGACGCAGCGGTGGAGCGCCTCTCGGAACGTGCGGCTAAGCTGCTGAGCGGGGCCTAGTCCAAAGGCTATTGCGGTCCATATTGCGCGGATTATTTGCGAGGGCATCGACAAAAGCCTTCCTCACCCAACGGAATTTTTCCGGTCGGCTGGTGAATACGCGCTGGTCCCACGCATGTTCGCCAGCACTACGTACCTTGCGGGCGATCTCGCCGTAAATGCCAGCTGCCGATAGCACCGCCCAACGCGCGCGGAATGGCAATACGGCGGCACCGACGCGGGCCGAGGCCTCATATTGCTCTGCCTCATCGGCGAGCCATCGCCCCATTAGTGCCAGTTTCTTGCGGTTATGCGGTTTCATGAGCTCGCCGGGTCCAATTTCCAGCATCGCCATCCAGTCGTCGGGCAAATAGCAACGGCCCGCGACATCATCCTCCGATATGTCGCGCGCGATATTGGCAAGCTGGAAAGCCAACCCAAGGTCGCAAGCGCGGTCCAGCGTTGCGTCATCGTCCGGCGAGACGCCCATTACCACCGCCATCATCACACCAACTGCGCCTGCGACATGATGGCAATAACGGTAGAGATCAGTTTCACGGCGCGGGTGCCAGTCGGCGGCGTCGAGTGCAAAGCCCTCGATAACATCATCGGCCATCTTTTTTGTAAGACCGCATTCGCGCGCGACGACCCCGAGGCAATCAAATGCCGGTTCGCCGGTTGAATCGCCGTTCAGTGCCTTTGCCGTCAGTTCGCGGATTACCGCCAGCCGCGCCATCGGGTCTTCCACGGCCTCCATCGTCCCGCCATGGTCCTGCCCATCGGCCATATCGTCGCATTTACGGCACCAAGCGTAGAGCAGCCACACCCGCTCGCGTGTTGTCTTGTCGAACAGGCGGCTGGCAAAACGGAAGGATTTCGACCCGCGCGAAATGCTCTCCTGTGCGAAAGCCACCAGCGCAGCGCGGTCACTCAAAGCCCCTCCCCTTTAGGGGAAATCATCATAAATCGTCCGCTTTCATCTGGAATATATTCTTGTGCGGGACATAGGCTGCCATTTTGTCAAGCAAGCCGTCCAGCGTATCGTCCACGATCATAATTCCGGCATGCTGCGGCCGGATGAAGCCGACGTCGATCATGTTTTGGTTGAACGCGATGAGTTGGTCATAAAATCCCGCGATGTTGAGAACGCCGACCGGCTTGCTGTGATAACCAAGCTGCGACCAGCTAATCGCTTCCCACAATTCGTCCATCGTGCCGACGCCGCCGGGGATGGTGATGAAGCCATCGGACAGGTCGGTAAAGCGCGCCTTGCGCTCATGCATGCCGGAAACAACGTGCAATTCGGTGCAGCCTTTATGTGCTACTTCGGCTCCGACCAGAGCTTCCGGAATGATGCCGATAACTTCGCCGCCGGCCTCTAGTGCCGCATCGGCGACAGCACCCATCAGGCCCAATCGACCACCGCCATACACGACGCCGATGCCGCGTTTGGCAAGCGCCCGACCAACCTCTGCCGCCGCCATGATGTAGATGGGGTTTTCGGGAGTTGCTGATCCGCAATAGACGGCAATACGCTTCAAGCCATTTCCTCCAGCATCAGCGCAGCTGTGGCCTTCGCGCTGCCCACCACGCCGGGAATGCCTGCGCCAGGATGCGTGCCCGCGCCGACAAAATAGAGGTTCGGTATTGCATCGTCGCGATTATGCGCGCGGAAGAATGCGCTTTGCCACAACACCGGCTCAAGGCTGAACGCGCTCCCTAGATGCGCCGACAGGTCACGGCCGAAATCGGCTGGTGTGTAATGGAACTGCGTCATAATGCGGCTGCGGATGTCGGGGATTAGCCGGCGTTCGAGTTCGTCGAGGATTCGCTCTTTCAGTGCCTCGCCAACATCGCCATCCCAATCCAGCGGCGCTTTGCCCATATGCGCGACTGGCGCGAGCACGTAAAAGGTTGAGCAGCCTTCTGGGGCAAGGCTCGGGTCGGTGACCGTCGGGTGGTGCAGATACAGCGAGAAATCCTTCGGCAAAATGCCGTTTTTGTAGATATCGTCGAGCAGCCCTTTGTAGCGCGGGCCGAACAATATCATATGGTGTGGAATACCCGGCCACGTACCTTTAATGCCCAGATGCAGCACGAACAACGACGGCGACCAGCTTTTGCGGTTCAGCGATTTCGCCGCGCGCTCGCCGCGTTTGTTGCTGGTCAGCAGATCCTTGTAGGTGTGCATCAGGTCACCGTTCGAGGCGGCGACATCGCAGTCCATCCGCCAGCCCGATTTTGTCCGAACGCCAATCACCTTGTCGCCGCGTGTTTCGATTTCTGCAACCGCATCGCCCAGGCGCACGGTGCCGCCCAGCCGCTCGAAATGTGTGACCATCGCCGCGACCAGCCGGTTGGTGCCGCCCTTGGCAAACCACACGCCGCCTTCTTTTTCGATGGTGTGGATCAGCGCGTAAATTGCGCTGGTGCTCATCGGGTTGCCGCCAACAAGCAATGTATGGAACGACAAAGCCTCGCGCAGTTTCTCGTCTTTTACATAAGACGAGACTATCGAATAAACCGACCGCCACGCCTGATATTTCATCAACGCAGGCGCGGCCTTGATCATCGAGGCGAAGTCCAGAAACGCGACCGAACCAAGCTTCTGATAGCCTTCCTTGAACACGCCCTTCGAATATTCGAGGAACTTGCGATAACCCTCGACATCGTCCGGGTTCAGTTTCTCAATTTCCGCTTTCAGGCCGACACTGTCGTTCGAATAATCGAAATTCGTGCCGTCGGCCCAGTTCAATCGGTAGAACGGAAATACGGGCATCAACTCGATATCGTCAGCCATCTTGTGACCCGACAGTGCCCATAATTCTTCGAGGCACGGCGGATCGGTAATAACCGTCGGACCACCATCAAAGGTAAAGCCGTCCTTCTCCCAATAATAGCCGCGCCCGCCGGGCTTATCGCGCGCTTCGATAATGGTGGTCGCAATGCCCGCCGATTGTAGTCTTATAGCCAAGGCCAGACCACCAAAACCGGCACCGATAATCGCCGCTGTCTTCGTCATTTCTTCTTGCTCCGGATCGCGGTAATGGCTTTCCCGATGGGAATGGGCGGCTTGCCAGACAATATGCGCGCCTTGTCACCGCCGGTCGTCTTCCCCGCATAGAAGCGTTCAATCAATCCGGGCTTTAGCCTGTAGAAACGCTCGAGGATTTTGTAACGGTCGCTGGTGTCGGCACCGCGGAACAGCATGCGGTTAAGCATCCGGTAAAATTTGCCGTTCTGCCAATGCTCTTGCGCGCGTTGCCGCATCAGCATGTTGAGCTTGTCGCCGTCGAGGTCGGTCTGCTCGGCAATGAAGATCGCGTTGCGTACCGCGTCGGGCAGCGAATAGCTTGTGACCGCCTGGAAAAACGCGCCGCGTGCGCCGGCCTTGGCGGTCCGCCCGCTGCCGCTTGCCCAGTAACTTTCCAGATCGCCGCCCATCACGACGGGGAGAACGCCATTTTCCTCGCGGACCACGCGTTCGACTTTCCAGCCCTTCGTGTCGACATATTCGGCGATGCGCTGGCGATACCGCTGCGCATCATGCGTGGGTGTATCGCTGTAATATGTGTCCTCGACAAACACCTTGTCCATGCCAAAGGGCAGGACATAGACGAACCGGTATCCGTCATGCTGGTCGACTGTGGCGTCCATGACAATCGGCTTGGTAAGATTATGCGGCTCGGACAATTGCATCAATTGCCCGGTGAATTTCTGCCAGCCGCAATCGAGATGGTTGGTATCGCCGCCGCCGCGCGCATCAATAACGCCGCCAGCATTGATACGTTGCGCTCCATCAAGAACCACTAGGCGCGGCGAAACCGATTTGACCTCGCGGCCCGTCATCAAGGCCGATGCGGGCAGGTTATTGCGCAACACCCAGTCGAGCCGTTCGGATTCGATGCTGTAATAAATATTGTCCAGTGACCGCGTATGACCGGGGAAACGCACTTCGTAACCAGACCAGCCATAGGTCACCAAAGGCGCAGTCAACCAGCGGTGCTCGGGCAATATGTCGGTGGCGAAATAGCTCCAGATATGGTTGCCGCCGAAATGGTCTTCCTGTTCAATCAACACGATTTTCAGTTCAGGCCGCATTCGCGCGACGGCAAGCGCGATCAGCCCGCCGGCAAGACCACCACCTACAATCGCAAGGTCACATTTGAAATTTTCTCGGTTCACGCCACGGCCCTAGCGCAGGCGTTTTGCAAGGGAAAGCCTTGTCCCAAGGAAATACACAGCTTTCTGGGTGGTTGACTTTTGGGCCGGGGAAGGGAAGCAAAGCAATATGGCGCATAACGCAAAAGTAATAGCGATTTACAGCCTCAAGGGCGGGGTGGGCAAAACTACACTCACCGTCAATCTTGCGGCGGAAGCAGCATTGCGGCGCGACAAAAAGACTTTGCTGTGGGATTTGGACCCTCAGTCGGCGGCGAGTTTCATCTTGGGGCATGAGCCGGAGAAGAAACCAAAGGCACGGTCGGTCTTCGAGCGCGATATCGAGCCGGATACGCTGATAACGAAGACTGCCATTGCAAATCTCGACCTGCTTCCCGCCGATATTTCATTGCGGAGCCTCGACGGTTTTCTTGCATCGCTGGGGAAAAAGAAACGGCTGGCCAAACTCGTCGAAACCATCAGCGGCAAATATGACCGGATATTTCTGGACTGCCCGCCGGGCCTGACCGAAACCAGTGAACAGATGATGCGCGCCGCCGATATCATTATCGTGCCGGTCATCCCGTCGCCGCTGTCGCAGCGCGCACTGGACGATGTGGTCGCGCATCTGAGGGAGCATCACAAAGGCCATGCGCCCTTGCTGCCCGTCTTCTCGATG
>JBGSPK010000064.1:0-3909 GCA_041738665.1 Sphingorhabdus sp.
ATGACGGAAACAATTGCTGTGCTCTATTACTGGCTCAAATCGGCCCATATCATTTTCGTGATTTTCTGGATGGCGGGGTTGTTCATGCTCCCGCGCTTTTTCGTTTATCATCAGGAAAGCGTCGAAGGTTCGGAAGAATCCGCAAAATGGGTCGATCGTGAAGCCAAGCTGATCAAAATAATCCTCAACCCAGCGATGATTATTGTCTGGGTAGTCGGCCTGTTACTCGCTTGGCATATCGCTGCGTTGAGCGAAGGCTGGTTCCATGCAAAACTTCTGTTTGTGATTGGCCTGTCCGCTTATCATGGCTGGATTGTCGGCTATGCGAAGAAACTCGCGCGCGGAGAACGGCGACTCACTGGCAAGCAGCTGCGATTGTTCAACGAAGTGCCGGGGATTGCGGCGGCGATCATTGTCGTATTGGTGGTTGCCAAGCCATTTTGACGGTGGAACGGCAGCATAGATTTCTACACCCGAGATGGAATGCGTTGTTTCATCCAAAAGCGGACCGTCCGGACACCACAAGTTTTCGGACGTTCGCCGGTTCGAAAGGACCCATCAAAAGCCGTACTACGTTCATCATTGGACCTCTTGCTTCCTGTAGGATCGATCATCTAACAAAAGGCATCATCATCACTTTTAATGCTGACTCGTAGGGAGGAAGGCCTTGCTCGGCACGAACGCCCAGTTCTTTCGGCGGGATGCCGGGGCGATAAACGAGTGTACCAAAAATGAGGTCGTAGATTGCAAGAACGCTCCCATAGTTCTTGCCCTCGGAAACGTCAGCGCTATGATGGTAACGATGCAATTCGGTGCCGACGAAGAGATAGTTCATCCAGCCTGCTCGAATATCGACGTTGAAGTGACTGATCGATCCATGCACCCCGCTGATCATCGCAAACATCGCGATGACTTTGGGTTCGAAGCCCAGCAGCCAGATCGGCAGAATCGTGGCAATCACGCGAACGAGGATGCTGTTGAGAGGGTGGAAGACGCCGTGCATCACGAGATAGAGGCGGGAGGGCAAATGATGAGCCGCATGCGTCCGCCACAAGAATTCACCGAAACGCCCCTGACTTTCATGCATCGCTCTGTGCATAGAATAGTAGATGGCTTCAAAAACAAGCAGGCAAACCAAAAGCTGGATCGCGGGATGCCATTGCCGAGCCGGACCGCTGAGTTCGCCTGAAATCGTAATGGCGAACACGCCGAGCCCGATGGTCAACAGCGCACCCGTCGCACCGTTAACGGCTATGTATTTGAGGTCAGAGAGAAACGACCTCCATGTCATCGCCCAGCGTTTTTCATAAGGCAAAGCAAACTCAATCAGAAAATACAACGCGAGCAAGCTGCCGGTCACGATCGATGCAATTTTCCGTGGATCAGCCTCCGTGGTCCATATCTGATAAGTGCCAATGAGTATTGCTGCCCAAGACAAAGGATAGAGGCCGTAACGCACCACTCTATGTGCGATTTGATCGAATTTTGCTGATGTTGCCATAGTGGATTGATGCCCTGCAGACTATAAATGGACAGATGTCCGATAAACTCTTAGTCGCAACGTGGGCGGTGCGTGAACGACAAAAGCCTTTAAGGTGAAGGATATCGGACGATGGCTGTAAATTTGACCGAAAAATCGAAAGATCGCCGGATCGCTAGAACGAAACAGGCCATTCGCATGGCCTTATTTCGATTGATCGGATCACATGACTGGCAAGACATCAACATCAGCAAGCTATGCCATGACGCCGACGTCGCGCGCTCCACTTTCTACCTGCATTATGCCAGTCCGACCGAGGTACTTGATGAGTCGATTTCTGAGATTGTGGCGGCGTTCTCGGTCGATAGCACGTCCACCATTCCCGTTCTGGAGTGGTTGGTTGATCATGTTGCCGCCAACCGGGCAATTTTTCAGCGCACGACCGATGGTTCCCAGACCAACTTTATCATCGACCGCTTCAAAGCGGGGATCATGGCTGCCTTTGAGATGGAACAAGGTCGGGTTGACGACAAGACTTCGGGCATCAGGACTGCGATGATCGTCGGCGGCGCATTTCAAGCCCTGCTGGTCTGGTCGAAGCGATGGGACCTTAACGAAATCGCGCAACTCAAATCAGAAATCCGCCATCTTGAACATTTTGCGTTGGCGTCGCGATGCTGAGTGGGCCGCCGCGGCGCAAACCCGGATCGCTGTTGTAATCCTAAGAGACTCTGCCGAACCGTCATCCGCCATCCTCAACAGCAACGTCCGGTAACTCCAGGAAAATCCTCAAAAACCTACGTTCCGGAATCCACAACATCGTTGCCCTCCGACATTAGATTGAGCCAGTTCTAACGGGTCTACAAATCCGCTTTCCTACAAGAAATCGAATCAGGCATATGTTTATGGATGAAGATGCTGGCTTTGCTCTCCAACACCGTTCCGTTGATCCGCAGATATTATCAAACGAGGCAACTTCGCTATGGACGGAGCCTCAACTTCCTCAACTTTGTAAAGCATACCGACAGTGTTGACGAACGGGTGACACAGGCCTATCTGCAAATCCAAGCCCGTCCTGGGCGTGAGGCGCGACTTTTACAACAACCGCGCCACCAACCTTACCATCTCCCGCCGGTTAGCTTTCTGATACCGGTTGTCATTTCGGGCTCTCGGCCCAACACACGGAATTTATTATGCATTTGAAAGAGCTGAAAAGCAAAAATCCAGCCGACCTCGTCTCGATGGCCGAAGAGCTTGGCGTCGAAGGCGCATCGACCTTGCGCAAGCAGGATCTGCTGTTCGCGATCCTGAAAGAACTTGCCGAAGATGGCGAGCAGATCATGGGGCTCGGCACGATTGAGGTTTTGCCCGATAGTTTCGGCTTCCTGCGTTCACCCGAAGCCAACTATCTGGCTGGCCCCGACGATATTTATGTCTCGCCCAATATGGTGCGCCAGTTTGGACTGCGTACCGGTGACACGGTAGAAGGTGAAATCCGCGCGCCCAAGGATGGCGAGCGTTATTTTGCCCTGACCAAGGTCATGAAGATTAACTTTGACGACCCCGACGCTGTGCGTCATCGCGTCAATTTCGATAACCTTACACCGCTTTATCCGGACGAGAAACTGACGCTCGATTCGCATGACCCGACGGTCAAGGACAAGTCGGCGCGCGTCATCGACATCGTCAGCCCACAGGGTAAGGGCCAGCGCGCCCTGATCGTTGCGCCGCCGCGCACGGGTAAGACTGTATTGCTCCAAAACATCGCCCGCGCGATTACCGAGAACCATCCGGAGGTGTTCCTGATCGTTCTGCTGATCGACGAACGGCCCGAGGAAGTTACCGACATGCAGCGTTCGGTGAAGGGCGAAGTTGTGTCCTCCACCTTTGACGAACCCGCTACCCGCCACGTTCAGGTCGCCGAAATGGTCATCGAAAAGGCGAAGCGTCTGGTCGAGCACAAGCATGATGTCGTCATTCTGCTCGACTCGATTACCCGTCTGGGCCGCGCCTACAACACCGTGGTTCCATCATCGGGCAAGGTGCTGACCGGTGGTGTCGATGCGAACGCGTTGCAACGTCCAAAGCGCTTTTTCGGCGCGGCGCGGAACATCGAAGAAGGAGGCTCGTTGTCGATTATCGCAACTGCGTTGATCGATACGGGCAGCCGCATGGATGAAGTTATTTTCGAAGAGTTCAAGGGTACAGGTAACTCCGAAATCGTGCTCGACCGCAAGGTTTCCGACAAGCGTATCTTCCCGTCGCTGGACGTCGGCAAGTCCGGTACGCGCAAGGAAGAGTTGCTGGTCGAGGAAGGCAAGCTCAAGAAAATGTGGGTGCTTCGCCGCATCCTCATGCAGATGGGCACCGTCGATGCGATGGAATTCCTGCTCGACAAGATGAAGGATTCGAAGACCAACGAAGACTTC
>JBGSPK010000103.1:0-3888 GCA_041738665.1 Sphingorhabdus sp.
ACGGCGGGTCCGTGGGCAGGATAATAGATGCGGTCATCGCGGTCGTAGAGTTTTTGCAAGCTCGCCATGTAATCGCTCATGTCGCCATCGGGCGGGCTGACAACGCTGGTCGACCATTTCATCACATGGTCGCCTGTGAACAAAGCTTTGGTTTCGACAAGCGAGTAGCATAGGTGGTTCGAAGTATGGCCGGGGGTTGCGATAGCCTCTATCGTCCAGCCATCGCCCGAGATGCGTTCGCTATCGGCCATAATCCGGTCTGGCGCGTAATCGGGGTCGAAGGCGCTATCAGCGCGTGGACCGTCGTCTTTCAGCACCAACGGCGCACACCCGATGATCGGCGCGCCGGTCGCTGCCTTCAGCGGTGCGGCGGCGGGTGAATGGTCGCGGTGTGTATGCGTGCACAGAATCGCGGTGACCTTAGTATCTCCGATTGCACGCAAGATGGCGTCGACATGGCCTTTTCCGTTGATGTCCGCTGGATCGCCAACGCTCATCCCGCTGCCGCTCGGGCCGGGGTCGATGACGGCGATGTCGCTGCCAGACCCGACTAACCACGTCTGCGTGCCGGTATAGGTATAGGGCGACGGATTGGGTGCGAGCACACGGCGGACAAGCGGCTCGTGGCTCTCGGTTTCGCCTGCGTGAATGGTGTCTGGCCAGCTCATCGCTGCACTATGGCGCAACCACCAAGCCACCGAAACCATTTTGTCGTTCGCCGTCGCCGAATGCGCGTTTGTCGAATGACGCTGTAAAGAACTCTGGACATGCCTGTAAAGAGCTCTCGACATCTGTTCTAATAGGGAGCGTAGCATGCAAAAGAGATTTTCCGGTTCGATCTTCGCGAAATCATCTGCCGTGGCCATTGCCTTGGCGCTCGGCGCTATGCCGTTGGCGCTGCGAGCGGAAACGCCGCCAGCTCCTGCAGAAGCGGCAACCACCCTTACTGCATGGGGCCATCCAGTGAACGATCTGACCCCAGATCCTTCCATCCGCTATGGTGTGCTGCCCAATGGCATGAAATATGCCCTCCAGAAAAACACAACGCCCAGGGGCGGCGGGTCGGTGCGGATGCGCGTTGGTGTAGGGTCAATTGCCGAGGCCGAAAATGAACGCGGCGTTGCGCACTTTCTCGAACATATGGCCTTCAACGGCTCAACCAACGTACCCGAGGGCGAGATGGTGAAGATGCTCGAACGGCTCGGCCTCGCCTTTGGAGCCGACACCAACGCTACCACAAAATTTGACGAAACCATCTATATGCTGGAGCTGCCGCGTAACGATGATGCGCTGGTCGATTCAGCCCTGATGCTGATGCGTGAAGCCGCGAGCGAACTGACCATTTCTCAGGCCGCAGTCGATCGCGAGCGCGGCGTTGTGCTCTCCGAAAGGCAAACCCGCAACAGCCCCGGACTGCGCCAGCTGGAACAGCAACTCCAGACGATTGTACCGCAAACACCCTTTGGCAAGCGGCTGCCCATTGGCACCGAAGAGGTACTGAAAACCGTTTCGGCGGACACCATCCGCAACTTCTACCGCCGCTATTACCGACCCGACAATGCGGCGCTGGTGCTGGTCGGCGACTTCGACCTTGATGCGGTCGAGGCGAAGATCAAGGCACGCTTTGGCGACTGGAAGGCCAAGGTCGATGCGGGTGCACAGCAAGATCGTGGCAAAATCGACGCGGCCAAGGCGTTCGAAATTAATAACTTTGTCGATCCGGCAATCCCGGTCCAAGCGGTACTGTATCGTATCCAGCCCTTTGTTGCAGAGCAAGACAGCAAGGCGGCACGTGAGCAGGAGATTGTCGAGGGACTTGTTGGCGCGATATTCAGCCAGCGCCTCGCCAAGCTGGCGCTGAAAAGCGACACGCGGATTTCGGGCGGCTTTGGCGTTATTACCGATCTGTTCCGGGCAGCGCGGATGAACATGCTGATGGTCAACGGCAAGGAAGGCGACTGGCAGGGTGCAGCGACCACCGCAGAACAAGAGCTGCGTCGCGCCCTGATGCACGGCTTCACGCAGAGCGAACTGGACGAAGCGCTGGCCAATAGCGAAAACAGCCTAAAAACTGCGGCATTACAGGCGTCCGCAGAGCCAAGTGGACAAATCGCCAACCGGATCGTCGATACGCTTAACGACAAGTCGGTCGTGACCACGGCCGCGTACCGGCTGGCCAGTTTTGGCGAAATGAAGCCTAAGCTTACATTGGCGGCGGTGAATGATGCGCTGCGCAAGGCATGGGCGACCGGCCCCAATTTTCTGCATATCTCGACCAAGACACCGATTACCGACCTGCAACCAACGGTGATGGCCGCTCTGCAAGACAGTATGAAGGTCGCCGTCGCGGCCCCAGTCGAAGCTGTTTCGAAGGCGTTTGCCTATGAGGATTTCGGCCCGGCTGGAAAGGTCGCGAGCGATACACGGATTGCCGATCTGGGCGTTCGTGCAATCAGGTTTGCCAACGGCGTGATGCTCAACATAAAGAAAACCGATTTCGAAGCTGGAAAGATCGCATTCGGGGTTCGCATCGGTGACGGACAGCGGGCGTTTCCCTCTGATAAGCCCGGTCTGGGAACATTCATGTCATCAATGTCGCCACAGGCTGCGTTGGAAGCGCATGATTCAAACGAACTACAGAAGCTGCTTGCTGGACATACGATCTTCAACCGATTGGTCGCCGACGATGCATATTTCGGCGCGTCAGGAACGACCACACCGACCGATGCGAAGCTGCAGATGAAGCTATTGGCGGCGTATACAATGGCATTCGGTTATCGTCCGGAAGCTGACACCTTATGGAAAAATCTGGTTCCGGGCTTTACCGGGCAGCTCGCAGCGAACCCAATAGGAATTTCGCAAACCAAGCTGCCACGGTTGATGGCAGGTGGCGACGGGCGGATCGGGCTGTCGGAACCAGCTGAAATGATCCAGCGTAACACAAGCGAGCTGAAAGCCGCGTTGCAGCCGCAGCTTGCCAGCGGTCCGATCGAGGTCACCCTGGCTGGCGATATCGACGAAGCCAAGGCCATCGATATGGTCGCACGCACCTTTGGCGCGCTGCCAAAGCGAGGTAACCCTGCCAAGCTTCCTGAATCAGCGCTCAAAATCAATATGCCGACGGGAGGCGATCCGGTAACGGTCACGCATGCGGGCAAAGACGACCAAGCAGTGGTTTCGGTGCGCTGGGCAACCACCGACGACAGCGACATGCGGTCACACTTCCTTCGCAACATGCTGTCAGACGTGATGCAAATCAGACTAACCGATGTAGTGCGCGAGGAATTGGGCGCGACTTATTCACCGATCACTGCATCCTTCGCCTCCGATGCCTTCCCAGGCTTTGGCTATATCTCGGTCGATATTGTTGCCGAGCCCGGCAAGATGGAGGCGGTCAATGCCGCCATCGGCCGTATCGCCAAAGAAATGCGCGATGCTCCGGTCAGCAATGACCTTCTGACACGCGCGCGCAAACCCTTGCTTGAAAGATTCGACAAGGAAAGCCGCGAAAATACCTTCTGGCAGGGCGCCATTGCCCAGGCCCAAGGAAACCCCAACCGACTGGAGCGCGTTCGCAGCACTCGCTCAATGATCGAAACCGTGACGGCAGCCGATCTGCAGAAAATTGCCCAGCAATATCTGTCCGACGCCCGCCGCAAGGATTTCCGTATCGTCAGCAAGGCGGTCGCGGAAAAACAGAGTTCAGGCAGCTGATAAAAAGTGGGGCGGCCTCGAAACCGCCCCGCCAGAACCGAAAAGGGGAGCTGGGGTTCTGTTTAAGGCGCCCTGTTACTCTGCCTTGTCCGCTTGGGCTTCGAGCTTGCGGATCTCTTTTTCAAGCTTTTCGATCACATCCTTACGCACAGCCTCGGGCATTTCCTTTTCCGA
>JBGSPK010000111.1:0-4927 GCA_041738665.1 Sphingorhabdus sp.
CTATACACACTTTCCAGGCGTGCGCCTTCGACCACTCGGCCACGTCTCCGCATCCCATTCGGGAAGCGACGCCCCTAGCGGCTCCTTTGCGCTTTCGCAAGGGCAACGGATTTGCAATAACGTGGCCATGAAAAGATATCTGACTCTCGCCGCCAGCGCCGCGATTTTTGCCGCGCTCCCTCTTTCTGCCCAAGAGGCGAAGACGTATCCCGCGCCGGGCGAGATTGTTGCGGCGGCAAAGGCGGATGAGTGGGTGGCGATTGCGCCGTCGGATCTGTTGGTGATGGACCTCGCGCCTGATGCCAACGCCAACCCGCGGCGCGTGGTCATCCAGCTGATACCTGCGCCGTTCAGCCAAGGCTGGGTTAGCAATATCCGCAAGCTCGCCGCCGAAAAATGGTGGGACGGCACCAGCATCAACCGCGTCCAGGACAATTATGTCGTGCAATGGGGCGACGCGACCGAGAAGAAGGCTCTGCCGGAGGGGTTGGCGGTGGTGCCGGAGAGTGCGTATTTCGCGTCTGGTGTCATTGAAATGCGTGCGTCTATTGAGGCTAAAAGTGCCGTAAACCTAGCTAAGGCAATAGGAAGCACGGTCAATTGTAAGGAGGAAGATGGAGGCATTTCTTGTTCAGCAAATAGCGCCCATTACCTACAACGAGGGGACTCGTTCTCAGCCGGCGTTTTTCATTTTAATGGCTGGCCAGTAGCAACCGACTTTAACGATGCCTGGCCAACCCACTGCTACGGCATGGTCGGCGTGGGCCGCAATCTGTCGCCCGATACCGGCACCGGCGCAGAACTTTACACCGTTATCGGCCATGCACCGCGGCATCTCGACCGCAATATCGCTTTGGTTGGCCGAGTGATTGAGGGGATCGAGCATCTCTCCAGCCTGCCGCGCGGCACCGGCGCGCTTGGCTTTTACGAGAAGGAAGAGGAGCGGGTGCCGATAGTTTCGGTTCGGCTCGGCAATGAGGCAAAAGATGTACCGACATTCGAATATCTCTCGACCGACAGCACCAGCTTTGCCGCCTATGCCGATGCGCGGGCCAACCGGCGTGACCCGTTCTTCAATGTCCCAGCGGGCGGTGCCGATATCTGCAATATTCCGGTACCAGTGCGGCGCAAGCCGGCGAAGTGATCTCCGAGACGCACACCGTCACCACCCCGCTCTGGCTGTGGACCAGCGAAAAAGCCCCGGCCAGCTGGCACTTTCTGACCATCGATGGCGAGGCAGGCGAGGCGATCCACGCACTCGCGCTGATGCGGCGGCTGGAGAACGGACGGCGGCGGGGTTGGGGCTCGATGAAGGTGTCTGCGACAATTGGCGACACAAGCTGGGAAACATCGATATTCCCTGCAGACGAGGCCAAGGGCTGGCTCCTGCCGGTCAAAGCCGCCGTGCGCAAAGCCGAGGGGCTGGTCACCGGTGACACAGTCGAGGTGACGGTCACGCTCTAATTCCCTCCAAAGCGGAGCGATGCCGCACCAATATCGATGCGCCTTTAGGATATTGTTGACCACCGCCATGCCACAGCCGGGCATGGGAAAAATTGTCCGCTTCGATACCGCCCAAGCTATCAAGGATGCTGCCGCCAGAGCTGAAGGGCGCAATCGCGACGCTTTGGCCAAATTGGACAAGCGATCTGCAGAAACGACGGCCGCCTATGAATTACGCCAACGCGCCGAACGGACGCAATCACGAAGGACCGTCCGACCTTTAAGAAGGCCGCACAAGCGAACGATGAGTTGGAATCCATCGGGAACAACTATCTTCAATATCGGTATGGCCGCCTTCGCCATCTTCTGGTTTGTTCCCGATTATCTGGGATATGGAGCGCAGCCAGTATCTTCAATGTCCTCGACTGCGGTCGCCGGTGACACAGAATCGGGCAGTTTTGGCTTCTGCCACTCCGGCGGCGGTTATAACTGCGTCGTTGATGGCGATACGATCTGGTATCAAGGCAACAACATTCGCATTGCCGATATCGATACCCCTGAAACGCACCCCCCGGGCTGTGCTAGAGAGGCGGAATTGGGCGAAGCGGCGACCAACAAATTGCACAGCCTGCTGAATGCTGGCGCATTCTCTATCGTGGGCATTGACCGCGATATTGATCCATATGGCCGTCAGTTGAGAATCCTGACCCGTGGTGGTGCTAGCATTGGCGGAATGTTGGTCGATAATGGGCTCGCGCGCTGGTATGAAGGCGGACGACGGCCTTGGTGCTGACCCCTTAATCCGCCATCATCATCCGCATCTTATCTAACGCTGCTTTTTTGATCTGGCACACGCGCGCTGCGCCGACGCCTAACGTCTCACCGATTTCATCGAGGTTCAGTTCCTCGGCGAAATAGAGCTGTAATATCAACGCCTCGCGTTCGGACAGCCTGCCGAGATTGGCTGCCAGCGCCTCGCGCAGTTGCGCCTTTTCAAGTGCAGTATCTGCCCCGTCGGCAAGGTCGGCAAACCACATGTCATGATCCGAATAGCTCTCGTCTATCGACTCCTGTCCGATGGGTACCGTAGATGCGGCCATCGCGTGATAGGCATCGGGTTCAAGCCCCGTCGCGTTGGCCATTTCGGCATCGTTAGGCGCGCGCATATATTCCTGTTCGAGCCGCGCGCGGATGCCCGCCAGATAACGCCGGTTGGCCATACCCGCCCGTCCCATCCGTGCGTCGCGCCGCAGTGCATCGACCATCGCGCCGCGTATGCGGGTCTGGGCATAAGGCGCAAAGGCTAGGCCGCGATCCTCGAAATGTTGCGCGGCTTGAACGAGCGCGATCAAGCCGATCTGGATCAGATCTTCGACCTCAATCGCGGTCGACATGCGGCTGTGCACATGCCAGGCAATGCGGCGAACGAGCGCGCTGTGCGCCTCGATCAATCGTGGCGCGCGTTTGGTATCTGGACGGACATAAGCATTGCGGGCTTCATTCGGCATGAGGTTCTCCAACTTCTTGCGAGGCATCGGCAAGGCGGGTTTGACCGCCGACGACGGCGATGACATCGACCTTTTTGGTTTCCGGAATTTCGAGGAAAGACAGCACTGCGACGTCGCTGAATTGCGCCCGCAGCAGGCGAGCGACCGCAGCGCGGCAGAGCGGAGATGTAATTATTGCGAAACTACGCGCTGCGATCAGCATGGGTTGAACCGCTTCGTCGATGACGGCGATGATACGGCGGGCGAGCTCCGGCTCGAACTGCCAGCTGGCTTGCGGCGCGGACTGCACTGACTGCACCAGCAGCGTTTCCAGATCGCCGTCGAAAGTGATGGCGGGCAGGGGCATTTTGGCGGGCACGATGGTCTGGACGATGAGCGCGCTAAGTCTCTGGCGAACCGCTTCGACCAGCTCTGCGACATCAAGATTGCGCGGGGCTAGATCGATCATTGCCTCAGCCACGCGGCGAAAGTCACGCAGCGGAACGCGTTCCGCGAGTAAGGCGCGGCAGAGTACCGTGATTGCGGCGAGCGAATAAGGAGACGGTGTCAGCCCACCTGCCAGCTGCGGATAGCTCTCCCTGAGATTATCGATAAGCGCCTGCGCATCGTCCATCCCGAACAGTTCGGCAGCGGACGCGGTGGCCAGTTGATTGAGATGTGTCGCGATGACGGTTGCGGGATCGACCACGGTGTAGCCGGCGGCGACCGCGTCTGTCCGGTCAGCTTGCGCGATCCACAACGCATCGAGGCCAAAGCTCGGGTCCTTGACCGCGCGTCCTGTTACGCCTTCGAGGACATCGCCTGAATCGAGCGCGAGCAGTTCATTGGCCCAAGCTTGATCTTCGCCGAGCAGTACCCCGGAAATGCGAATCTGGTAGGCGTTGCCGGGCAGCGAAAGGTCGTCGGCGACCTTGACCATTGGCAGCACAAATCCGAATTCGCGCGACAGCTGACGGCGGATCGCGGTGACCCGGCCCATGAGCGGCGCGCCTTTGCGTTCATCGATCAGGCTGACGAGGCCGTAGCCAAGTTCAAGCGTGATCGGCGCGGTTTCGGCGATTTCGTGCCACTCGATGACATGACCGGGGGCGGAATCGATAATGGGGTCGGTTATGGTAGGCGGATGCTTTTCGGATTTGCGCAGTAGCCACCAGATGCCACCTGCGAGCGCTGCTGCAGGCAGCACGACGAGTTGCGGCATAGCTGGAACGAGTCCGAGCAGCGTCAATATGCCGGCCACCGGACCCCACGCCTTGGCATGACCAAATTGCGTTCCGATCTGCCCCGAGAGATCGAGCGGGGATGACACACGGGTGACAATCGATGCCGCCGCAATCGACAGTAGCAACGCCGGAACCTGCGCCACCAGCGCATCGCCGATGGCGAGCATGATGTAAGTCTGCGCTGCCTCGCCAAAGCTCAGGTCATGGCTGACAACGCCAAGTATCAGCCCGCCGAAAATGTTGACGAACAGGATGAGTAGCCCTGCAACCGCGTCGCCCTTCACAAATTTGGATGCGCCATCCATCGAGCCGTAGAAGTCGGCTTCGGTTGCGACTTCCTGCCGCCTTGCCTTGGCTTCGTCCGGGGTGACTAACCCGGCGTTCAGATCGGCATCAATGGCCATTTGCTTGCCGGGCAGCGCATCCAGCGTAAACCGGGCGGACACCTCTGAGACGCGGCCTGCCCCTTTGGTGATGACCACCAGATTGATAATCATCAGCACGGCAAAAACGAACAGCCCGACAATATAGTCACCGCCGATCAAAACCGCGCCAAATGCCTCGATGACATGCCCTGCTGCCGCAGCGCCTTGGTGGCCATCGACGAGTACAACACGGGTAGATGCGACGTTGAGCGCGAGCCTGAACAAGGTTGCGAACAGCAGCACGGTAGGAAATGCCGAAAAGTCGAGTGGCTTGGCGACATTCATGGCGACCATCAGCACTGCAAGGCTGATCATGATGTTGAGGATG
>JBGSPK010000146.1:0-2873 GCA_041738665.1 Sphingorhabdus sp.
TATCATTATCGTGCCGGTCATCCCGTCGCCGCTGTCGCAGCGCGCACTGGACGATGTGGTCGCGCATCTGAGGGAGCATCACAAAGGCCATGCGCCCTTGCTGCCCGTCTTCTCGATGGTTGACCGCAGACGCAATCTGCACGTTGCTGCGATGTCGGCCAATCCCGACTGGCCGCGCATTCCGATGGCGAGCGCCGTCGAGCAGATGGCAGTCCACCGCTCGCCGGTCGGCGTGTTCGCGCACCGCTCGCCTGCAGGTGAAGCTTTTCATATGCTATCGGGCGCTATTGAGCGTAAGCTTTCCAAATCGAAGGACTGACCTTCGCACCTTGGGGGAGGGTTTATGCGGAAAAAATGGCTTTGGGTGGCGCTCGGCGTTGCATTGGTGGCAGGCGGCATCGCCTATGGGAAGCGCGATGCCAATGCGATAAGCCTTATCCAGCGCGGGGCCGATGCGGCAATGACCCGCAATGTCATGGCCGGTCTTGCGCGCAATGAACTGCATGTCGGCTTCTGCGGCACCGGATCACCGCTCCCCAGTCGCGACCGTGCCGCTGCGTGCACCGTTGTTATAGCGGACGGAAAGCTATTCGTTTTCGACATGGGCGGGGGGTCGGGAAACAACCTGTCTTTGATGGGCCTGCCGCTCGATAAAATTCAGGGTGTCTGGCTGACGCATTTACACAGCGACCATTTCGAAGGGCTTGGGCCGTTCACATTGCAACGCTGGGCAGGAACGAGCGCCAAAACGCCGCTGCCGGTATTTGGTCCCGAGGGTGTGACCGAAATCACTGAGGGGCTGAACGCTGTCTATCGGATCGATTCGACCTACCGTATTGCGCATCATGGTGAAGCGGTCGTACCGCCTTCGGGTTTCGGCATGACTGGCGCCGCGATTGTTCCCGGCAATGTGTACGATAATGATGGCGTAAAAATCACAGCCTTTGCGGTCGATCACGACCCGATCAAGCCGGCCTTCGGCTACCGCGTCGATTGGAAAGGCCGCAGCGTGACCATCAGCGGTGACACCGCCTTCACGCCTGCGTTGGCAGCAGCTGCCAAAGGCAGCGACTTGCTCGTCAGCGAACTATTAGCGCCGCGCCTTGTCAAAATTCTGGAGAATAGCTCGCGAAAAGCGGGCAACCCCAATCGGGCCAAGATCTTCGCCGACATCCAGAATTATCATATCAGCCCCGAACAGGCCGCCGATGTGGCGCAGAAAGCTGATGTCGGCATGCTGGCCTTCACCCATATCGTGCCTTCGGTGCCGAAGCCGCTGGAATTCGCGCTGACCGGTGATGCCGCCAGCCATTATTCCGGCCCAATCAAAGTCATGCATGACGGCGATGTGATCAGCATCTCGGGCAAGGGCAAATTTGCGACCAAAAATCTGCTGAACTGAAACGGGCCGGAACATGTCGCTCCGGCCCGCACCGTTTCGGGATGCCAGGGAGACTAGCCAAAGCCTCCCGAACGGTTCCCTGTCAGCTTAAAACTCGCCGGCCACACCGACAGGAGCGCCAACGCTCTTTCCGCCCGCGTAGGAGACACCGCCGGTCACCGCGAACGGATTTTCGGTATTGGCGCGGTAGGCAAAGGACAGTCCGATGGCTTGCTCCCCACGATAGGTCGCCGCGTTCAATGCATAACTGACCCCGCCGACATTGGACGGCATTGCTGCCGTGGTCAGCGCCAACGCGGTCGAGGTCCCACGCCGCGCATCGCGCCGGTCACGATCAGTCAGTGCAAACAGCTCGCTGATTTGCGCGCTGTGCTGGTTGGTCAATGCCTGCAGCGCCGGGATGGCCCCGAGGCTGAGTGATTCCAGCGCGGTGAGGCGGCTGTTCTGGGTTGTGTTCAACGCCTGAATCGCTGCAATCTGCGTGTCCTGCACGGTGTTCTGCGCGACGGCCGCATTCGCCGTGGACTGCGCCGCCGCAGCGCTCGTCAACGCTGCGTTGGCCGTGCCTTGGGCCGTTGCTGCATTGGCAAGTGCGGTATTTGCGGCCGCTTGCGCGGTAGCGGCATTGCTTAAAGCGGTGTTCGCCGTTGATTGTGCTCCATTTGCAGCGGTCTGCGCAGCAGCAGCGGCAGTCGCGGCGTCATTGGCGGTTGTCTGCACTGCAAACAGCTGTCCGCCGTTAACCGCGTCAGTGCTGCCCGCTGCCACGGTACCATTGGCGACGTTCACGATTCGCCGTTCGCCTCCGACGAAGCCAACCGAAAAGGTATTGGCAATATCGGCGATTGAGCCTGCGCCGATGGCGATGCTGCCGAGTGCCGTGGCCTGTGCCCCGGAGCCGATGGCAAGCGCGTCGTCGGCAGTGGCTTGGCTATCCACGCCCAGCGCGGTGCCGTTTGTGCCGGAAACATTGCTGTTGGCGCCAATGGCTGTACCGCCGATTGCGTTGGTTTCTGCACGTCCGCCGACGGCAGTTGCATTGTTACTCGCGTTGACCGCCGCCCCCGGCGTATTGAAGGTAAAGCCCGTACCCGCGCGGGCTGTGGTGCCGATTGCTACCGTATTCGCACCGACCGCAACCGCTCCTGCGCCTTGCGCTACGGCGGAATTTATGCCGGTTGCAAGCGGGTTGGCCGTGCCACCGAAACGGGCGATGGCGCTGTTGCCAATGGCAACTGCATTGTCGACGGCCAGCGCATTATAGCCCATTGCAGTCGACGCGAATACCGGGTTGGTAGTGCTCGGCCCTTCGGCACGCGCGCCAAAGCCTAGCGCAAGACCGCCTGCCTGGCTGACCACGGTATTGGTGCCAAGCGCCGTGCCGTCTTCGGCGGTTATTTCCGAATTGGCGCCAATCGCCGTCGCGTTGTTCTGGTTGGCTTCAGCCCGTCCGCCGACAACGGTAATGTTG
>JBGSPK010000183.1:0-8854 GCA_041738665.1 Sphingorhabdus sp.
CATTGTCTTCCGCGGTCCTAACGGCGCTGCGGCGCGTGTCGGTGCCCAACACAGCCAGAATTATGCGCCGTGGTACGCCAGTGTTCCCGGCTTAATTGTCATTTGCCCCTATGATGCGGCCGACGCAAAAGGTCTGCTAAAGGCCGCGATCCGTTGTGAGGACCCGGTGGTGTTTCTAGAAAATGAACTGCTGTACGGTCGTACTTTTGACGTTCCCGCGCTCGACGATCATGTCCTGCCTATCGGCAAAGCCCGGATCATGCGCGAAGGCACGGACGTCACTATCGTCAGTTATTCTATCGGCGTGGGCTTAGCGCTCGAAGCTGCAGAGAAGCTGGCAGGCGAGGGGATTAGTGCTGAGGTTATCGACCTGCGGACCATTCGTCCACTCGACAAGGCGACGGTTCTTGCCAGCCTTGCGAAAACCAACCGCTTGGTTGTTGCTGAAGAGGGCTGGCCGGTATGTTCGGTCGGCAGCGAAATCATCGCGATCTGCATGGAAGAAGGCTTTGACGACCTTGATGCGCCAGTTATGCGCGTGACCAATGAAGATGTGCCGATGCCCTATGCGGCTAATCTGGAGAAGGCGGCCTTGGTCAACGCTGACGAGATCGTTGTGGGTGTGAAAAAGGTGGTGGGGCGGTAATCAGGTCGCAGAAAATGAACTGCAAAGTCGACGCCGTGGGTCGGTTGCAACCATGTTGAAGCCGTTTTGTAGAACGTTATTTGAACGGTCGCGTACGGGATATACCGCAGTTGCCTGAATCTGTTTGCCGCGCAGGCCGTTGATCAACGACTGACCAACTGGAAAGATCGGCACATAGTCATAAATGACCTCAACCATCATCACGCCGTCATCATCATCATTGTCGGATATGATTTTTCGACCGGTTGGTCCAAAACCTGTGGCATAGGTCGCGCTTGTCGCGCCGGCGTTTTCAAGCCCATATGACGATGCAACATTCTTCAATCCAAAACAGCGTTGCCAAGTGATTCTCTGCCCGGCATTCGCGCCCGTTTGGCCGTTCTCTTCAATCATCGACACGATAACCCTGCCATTTTGGGCAAAGTTGATACTTTCGCCGGCGATCCGTGCGCCGATCATGGCCGCGTCAACATCGGTGTTGTCGATAGTCTGTATGATACGTCCGGTATTATCGGCGACAGATAGGGCAATCTGACTGACCCGCGTGTGTGCATGCACATAATTGGAAAGTTCAACAAACCCGACGGAAAATGTCAGAAATATAGGCAGAATCAATGCGAATTCTGTTAATGCAATGCCTGTCGTGTCGGCAAAAAGGTCTCGCAATCGATGGTGTGGCAGCTGTTTCATTATTGCACCTTCAGGTTCGACATCATTACGGTTTGCAAACCGTTGGGCGCGATCCCTGCGCCGCGAACGGCTGATTTACTACGAGCGTTTTAACAGAAAATGTTTTTAAACTGGAACCGTTGATGAAACGATAAAGCGGAAACAACGATTCCATTTGGATCGTGACATTGTAATATACGCTGTCGTCGGCCCCACCAATGCCATTGGCGCCATCATTGTTGCCAAACTCGTTGTTCAGATCTTCGTCGATCCAACAGTCACCGGTGTCGAGTACCCCGTCGGAATCATTGTCGAGGACGATCTTTTCGGCGGCATCAATTCTGGAAAAGTCGGTATAATTTTTGGTTGAGATAATGACGTTGTCATCGGTTCGAGCGTATTCAGGCAGAATGTTGAACATCGAATTCCGAATATCGGCTTCCAATTGGGATGGCGTCGCGCCTTGCAACGCGCCAGCACGTGCAGCTTCCTCCAGCGCTCCGGACGCAACTGCGCGGACGTACATGGTATAACCAACGTCCATCGCGCCCATAAGCATCAGCATGAAAACCGGCGCGACAAAAGCGAACTCAACCAATGCTGCGCCGGATTGATCACGTTTAAGCGAAGGGTAGATATCTTTAAACCGGGTCATTCGGTGATCCTCAGACCGCCAATACTTTGTGCGATCGTTTGAAAGCTCGATATCAGCTCCGCGGAGTTTGTGGCGGATTTAAAGTTGCTGGCGCTTGAAGCGCATCCTCTGAGATCTGCATCCGAGGAAACGCCGTCTTTTATGACGACAACCCAAACGGTGATACCTTGTTTTTTAGCTTCTTCGCATAGAATACGAAGTCGGCTGTTGTGAATTACCTTCATTGCGGCATCACTGGTGTTAGCGGGAGCGACACGACCGTCGACCATGTTATAGCCGCTGAACGTATATTTATCTTCGCCAGGGTTCGCCTCGCCGTCGGTCATAAACACGATATGTCGCCCGACCAGCATCCCTTCAAAGTAATCAGGATTTTCTGAAGCGAACATTCCCTGACCTGACACAAGGTGCATTCCCCAAACGAACGCAGGGTCGTGAATTGTGCCTGGTGTCATCCGAATTCTGTCGATGTAATTTTTTAACGTCGGCAAATTGTTGTTGTTGGCTTCATTTACCGTAGTAGTCGAAGGGTTGTCCGCCGTCGGAGCCATGTAAGGATAATAATAAGCGGCTGCGCCTGAAGCGTTATCATCGAATACCAATTTATCTGCAAAATACGGTATATCCAACGGATCGGCGTTATAGCTGGAAACTTCCTGTAATTTGAACGCCGGCGAGGGGCAAATTGCACCACCGGCGGTTCCGTAAACGCCACCCACCGGATCTGAATCATCCATATCCTTAAACGCGACCGCTTCAGGAGTATAAACCAGTTCATCCAAAAACGGTCGCCAGCGTGTTGCGTCGTCGGCAGCAGCAGCCAGGATCTTTATATTCAGGTCATATGCCGCCGAAGGAATGGCTGTAAAAGATGTCGAGCCGGTTATCGTATTGTCTATTTGCCGTTCTTCGACGCAGCCCAGCCAATTGACAGTCCGGGCAGCGGGCGTCGATCCCGCATAACTGGTTTGAGTTGCTAACGATCCTGACAAGCGGACGTCCAAACTGGTACCGCCGCTTGCATCGATGTTGGGGATCGAAAGGCTGCTGTTAAAGGTGCCATTCGCTTTCTTTAACGCGGAGACGTCTAACAGATACTGCTGATAGTTGAAAAGTCTGGCGGTTCTGGATGCCCAGGAAATATCTCTGTATCTCATTCCAACAACATTTTGTTTACTAAAATTAGTACTCGTGTTTCCGTTTGCTACTTGCAGTCGACACTCGTTAGACACCCATTTATAACGGATTCCTAACGATTTTGTCGTTAGCTTTGCCGAGCGGTTATTTATGACTCGGAATGTTGCAGGATGAACGGGAGCAACGTTGCCGCTAGTATCATTTGTGCTAGAGATGCTGTCGCTGCGCCGGCCAACACCAAATAATCCGGGCGCGCTATCATTCGCTCCAGCAACATACAGATTGGCTTGGTAACAATTGGCCGCTATTGCCGCTACACCCCCTACGGTAGTAATTTTCTTATCGATGGTCGTCGGTGCATCATTTAAGATGTTATCAAAGGTGTAAGTGCCAGTTCCGGTTTGGCTGCTCCAATTTGCAGCAGGATAATTTGCGGTATTTTTGATGTTGTTGAGCTGTGAAGCTGTCGGTGTCCAGGTCCATGTCGAGTTCAGATCAGCGGTAGTGTCGGACCAATGATTAAATGTTTGCGGCGCCATAAGGCTTCGGCTGGGATAGGTGTGACTGTCAACCATTTGTGATGTGGTCAGCAGATTTCCAACATTAGCCACACGACCATAGGGTATTACCGCATAACGAATCCGCCCTTTAGTTAGGTCACCGCCTGCTCGGCCAGGTCCCAATGTGTCGTAAAACGCCTTTGTTGCACGTTTCAGCGCCGATAGCCGAGATTCGGTCGGGCTTGATGCAGTCGTCATTTTCATTTGACCAGCCATTGATCCGGTAACGTCCAGAACCATTGCAACGTCGGCGTGGCTGACATCCTGTTTTGCCGTGCAGCTGACTGATATGGTAAGACTTTCATTGCCGAACACGCGCATCAATGCTGTCGGCATTTCAAGTGATGCACTTCCGTTTATCTGGGGGAGGGGAACCGGCGGCGTAGCGTTTGTGGACGGCTGAGAATAGGTTCGCACCAGATTGTTGGTACCATATGTGCCCGATGCAAAGTTGAAGTCGAAGAATCGGTAGCCAACTGCTTTTTCAGTATCCAACAAAACAGCGCCGTCCATGGCTTTGCGTGCTGCAAGCGCGCCTGCGTCACACGCCTGTTGCAAACGTGACTTGGTCATGTAGCCGCGACCGATATCTACGGCCCCGCCAACGATCCCGATTACAGGAAATACGGCTGCTGCGGCTATCGCAAGCGTGTTGCCCGTTTGATCCTGCATTAAACGCTTCAAGAAACCCGACCGTATGGCGGGCGAATTGGTAGCGGTCATCGTGGCGTTCCCCTGTTCCACAGATATAAATCAACATCTCAATTAGACGCGGCGTAGTAAGCAGTATTTGAAGGAACAGGGTTACCGTCAGGTTAACCTTGATTTGGCTCGGAATTTCGTTTGGGTGGTTTGATGTTTGATATTCGTAATGCCCTTTCGCCCCCCCAACGACTCGCAGTCGTCTATGCGCCACGCGACGTGCGTGAAGCGTTTTCGGTGCTGCTGGCGTTCGATGCAAAGATGCGCGACATTGTCGCCACGACGTCCGAAACTCTGATCGGACAGCTGAAGCTGGCATGGTGGCGGGATGCGGCAATGGCAGATCAGGTTAGGCGCCCGAGAGGCGAGCTTCTTTTCACCCGGATCGGCGCGTTAGGCGCCAATGCCATCCAGGCAGAATTGCTGCTGTTACTCGACGCTTGGGAAATCTTGTTGGTGGATGGCGGGACGGACACCGCGCTGAACCGCTTTGCCCGTGATCGGAGCGCTGGGATTTTTGGAGGCTATCAGCGTCTTGTGGGTTGCGATGCGGATCTGGACGAGCTTGGCACCGCTTGGGCAATATCGGATCTGACCGGGAATAGGTGCGAACAGAAATTTGAATCAATTTCCTTCCCGCGATATCGCTTGTTACGTCCACTCACGATATTGGCGCACTCCGTCAACGGTGCTTCTGGTCCACGGCTGATCTGGCATGCCTTGACGGGACGGTGATTTTGCGGGCAGATAGTCATGACGTCAAACAGAGCAAAGGCCTTCAAAATGCGGCGATTTCTGGCGGGGGGAGTGGGGGCTTTGATGTTGGTAGCGGGCGGCCTATGGCTCTGGCAAGGGCAGGCGTCACAGGATAACCCGATACCGGCCCCGCCGCCGCCAGCAGCAATTTCCGATGCACTACCCGAAGCTGCGGCCGATGCTCCTGCGTTCGGCCCCGCGCCGCCAACTCCGCCTGAGGCGCCCAAGGCCAGCCGCGAGGAAGTGCGCTTCAACCGATATGATCGCAACCGCGACGAGCTGGTATCGCGCGTCGAGATGATGGGAAGCCGCACCAAGGCGTTCAAGGCACTCGACAAAGACGGCAACAATTTGCTGACCTTTGAAGAATGGGCGGCCGCGACTGGAGATCGTTTTGCCGGGGCGGACGCGAACAGGGACAAGTTGCTGACGCGTAAGGAGTTTGCCAGTACGCGGCCCAAGGTGGCCGCGAAACCGGGCTGTCGCTGTTAGATTGCGATCTGGTTACCCGAAATCCAGCTAGCAAGATCAGCCCGAGCCCGGCCGGTCATTGCTGCTTTGCGGGATTTCTTGTGAACCTTGTCTTCGAGCGGCGCGAACAGGCCGAAATTGACGTTCATGGGTTGGTAGTCGTCTGCATGTGCATCGCCGGTGATATGGCCCAAGAGCGCGCCAAAGGCGGTTGTAGGTGGAGGTTGAGTGATTTCACGGCCAGCTAGTTCAGCGGCAGTCATGATCCCTGCCATCAGACCGACTGCACTGCTTTCGACATAGCCTTCGCAGCCGGTAATCTGTCCGGCAAAACGGACTTTGGGCGATGATTTTAGGCGCAACTGGCGATCCAGCAATATGGGCGAGCGGATGAACGTATTGCGGTGAAGTCCGCCAAGCCGCGCAAATTCTGCCTTTTCAAGCCCCGGTATCGTGCGGAACAGCTCGACCTGCGCAGCGTGCTTCATCTTGGTTTGAAACCCGACCATGTTCCAAATGCTACCTTGCTTATTGTCTTGCCGCAGCTGCACCACGGCATGCGCCCAGCGCCCCGTGCGCGGATTATCCAGGCCAACGGGCTTCATCGGGCCAAATCGCAGCGTATCGAGGCCTCGCGACGCCATTACCTCGATTGGCATGCAGCCCTCAAAATAGGGGGTGTTGGTCTCCCATTCCTTGAATTCGGTCTTTTCCGCGTCGAGCAAACCCTGATGAAAGGCGCGGTACTGCGCTTCGTCCATTGGGCAGTTGATATAGTCCTTGCCTTCGCCCTTGTCCCAGCGTGAGGCGTACCACGCGACGTCCATGTCGATGCTGTCATGATAGACAATCGGCGCAATCGCGTCGAAAAAGGCGGGCGATCCTCGCCGGTTCGGGCCATGATGCTCTCCGCAAGGCTCATTGCCGTGAGCGGGCCGGTGGCGATAATCACATGACCATCGGTGGGAACAGCATCAACGCGCGCGCGTATAACTTCAATATTATTGTTATTTTGCAGATGCTTTTCAACTTCACTTGAGAACACATCGCGGTCTACTGCAAGCGCCGAACCGGCCGGTACCTTTGCGACCTCTGCCGCCATCATCACCAGTGACCCCAAATCGCGCATTTCCTGATGCAGCAGGCCCACGGCGTTGCTTTCCGCGTCGTCCGAGCGGAAACTGTTCGAACAGACCAGTTCCGCCAAGCCGTTGCCTTGGTGGGCAGGCGTCGTGTCGCCGCCCCCGCGCATTTCGGATAGCCGCACCTTGACGCCGCGCTGCGCCAATTGCCAGGCCGCCTCGCAGCCAGCAAGGCCGCCGCCGATGATATGAACGTCGTAAGATTTTTGCATGAGCGGGCGGCTAACAAAATTTCATGGCCGTGCACAGGCAAAAGCGGCATGATGAACTATGGGATTTACGCTTAACCTCGCAGACGACGGCACGATATTGGCGCCAATGCTCACGCCGCCGGACGTCAACGCACATAAATATCAGCGCGGCCATTCGATGCTGTGGAGCGGACCGCCGCTCAGGACCGGCGCGTCGCGACTGGCGGCGCAGGCCGCGCTGGCGGTCGGCGCAGGACTGGTGACGATCATCGGCGATCGGGCTGCGCTGGTGGAACAGGCCGCGCATGTGACCGCGATCATGTTGCGCGAGGCGGATGCTGCGCTGTGCGTGATCGACAGCCGCGTGACGGCGCTCGCGATTGGGCCGGGGGCAGGGGCAGACATTGCAGACTCCGTCTGCGCGCTGCTGGATCGCGGCATTCCGACTGTGCTGGATGCCGATGCGATTACCGCGTTCAAGGCCGATTCTGCGCGGCTTTTCAACCATCTCGGCGCACATGACGTCATGACACCGCATAGCGGAGAATTTACGCGGCTGTTTCCGGACATACCACTCGGAGACCGGCAACGGGCCGCCGCGTTGGCCGCGCAAAGGTCGGGGGCGGTGGTCCTGCTCAAAGGCCCCGAAACCATCATCGCGGCGCCCGACGGCCGCATCGCCATCAACCGCCACGCTTCGCCGTGGTTGGCGACCGCCGGGTCGGGTGATGTGTTGACTGGCCTCGTCTGCGGATTGCTCGCCCAAGGCACGCCCGCCTTCGACGCCGCCTGCATTGGTGCATGGCTGCACGGCGATATCGGGGTGCGCGCCGGGCCGGGTTTGACAGCCGACGGTATGATTGGCCAAATTCCGCTTGTCTTGCGCGGCTGTTTGGACGAAGCATCCGCCGATGGGGCAGGATCTCGCGCATAAACGACCATGGCTGCTGGCCAGCCTGCTGGCGGGCTTAAGCTTTCCGGTCACTTGGCTATTGCTACCACTTGAAGGCGGATTGTTCGCTGTTATCTGGAAAATGGCAGCGGTTGGTTTCCTTGTTCCCTTTGCGCTGCGCCGTCACCATGAGGGCGAGTTTGTGCCGCTTGCAGTCACGCTGGCTTTCTATGCACTGGGCGACGGGCTGATCGAATTCAGCATGGTTGCAGGGGCGTTGGCCTTTGCAGCCGGCCATCTGATCGGGATATGGCTTTATTTCCGGCACCGGCGGGTTAGCCCGACTTTCAGCCAGAAGCTGTTCGCTGTGGCGATCTTGCTGCTCACGCCAGTGATAGCCTACTTCCTCCCGCCAACACCCGGCGAAGGCATCCAGGTCGCGGCGTACAGCATCATCCTTGCCGCGATGGCGGCAATGGCGTGGAGCAGCAACTTCCCCCGTTACCGCGTCGGTATGGGCGCGATATTGTTCGTGATATCGGATTTGCTGATCTTTGCGCGCCTTGGACCGCTCGCCGATTCTGAAATGACGAGCATAGCTATCTGGTATCTTTATTATTTCGGTGTGCTGATGATCGCAGTCGGCGTCGCGCAGACTTTGGTCAAACGCGGGCATTACAGCCAAGGCGAGGAATGAATCGCGGGTCCGCTTAAGCAGACCGTCCATCGATTTATACTCGATAGGCAAGTCTTCTTCGGCATCATCTTCGCCAAAAATGGCGGAATCCTCAGTAAGTTGAAGCGCAGCCCTTACCCTGTCGCGGGCCTCCATCTCGCTCGGTGGCAACGCCTCGTCGAAAAAATATTCCCAAAGCTCCGCCGCATTCAGGCGATCGTCGATCATTTCCAGAAAACAGTCGAACCGTGTGGCGACCGCGAGGATTTCGGGCAGCGCCGTTGCCGGGTTGACCCGGTCGAGCAGTGTCACCGACAGCTTTGTATTTTGCCTTGTGTAGGTGGTGACGCCATCTTC
>JBGSPK010000198.1:0-3565 GCA_041738665.1 Sphingorhabdus sp.
CTCTCCCTCTGGAAGCTCTTTCGCCCATTCGGCTTTGAAGCTTTCACCCGCTTTTTGCCATGTTTCGATCAGCGCATCGCGCACCATCACTTCACGGCGGAGCGGCTTGTCGGCGCGGATAATTTCGCGCATCTTTTCCTCGATCAGCGGCAGGTCGTCGAGCGTGAACGGACCGCGCGACGAAGGGGCCATCACGTCGTAATAGAATCCATCATCGGTTGACGGGCCAAATGTGATTTGCGTTCCCGGAAACAGCGCCTGCACCGCCTCGGCCAATATGTGCGCGAAGTCATGCCGCGCAAGCTCAAGCGCATCCGCCTCGTCGCGCGTCGTTACCAAAGCAAGGTTAGCATCACCATCAAATGGCCGCATGACATCGCGCAGCTCGCCATCGACGCGCGCGGCGATGGTCGCCTTGGCCAAGCCAGGGCCAATTGCAGCAGCAATATCGGCTGGAGTGGAGCCCGGCGCAACTTCACGCACAGAGCCATCGGGAAGGGTTATCTTGAACATCTCGGACATTGGATTGCCTATGGCGAGGACAGCGCCGCGCGGCAAGGCTTTGCAGGGCGACAAAGGCAATATGAAAAGGAAACTTGACATACTCGCAACCAAATAGTAAAGTTTCCTTGTCATTATGGAAAGGACACTCCACAAATGGATGGTGATATCAACAAGGCCACCAGTAACTCACTCCATCCCGCTGTTTGGGGCATAGGTTTTACATTGGGGATGGCGGCGATTGGTTATCTTGAAATCTATGCCGGAATCGGGCGGTTGGGCGCCATATTGTTGATGATACCGGTAATGGCGATGCTGATTCCCATGGTCCGGGCCGTACAGCAACGCGCGGCCCTGATGGGCTGTGCATCGCCTGCGCTCGTCGACTACAACCGCCGGTTCATGATTTGGACCTTTGGCTATATGGCAGCCCTTACCATTGCCATAACAATGCATCAGAAAATGATGTTATCGGACCCGATTTTATGGTTCGCCGGCTTGCTTCCCGGGCTTCCCGTTTTTGGCATGATCTGGACAATGGTACGTTACATGCGCGAGGAAAAAGACGAGTATCTTCGCCTGCGTGCCGCCAATGCCGGATTAATCGGAACTGCGTTGTTGCTGGCACTTGCAACGCCGTGGGGTTTTCTGGAAATGTTCGGTGCGGTACCCGATGTTCCTGCATGGGCGGCTTTTCCAATTTGGGCGATTGGCATGGGGATCGGGCAAATGCTGCAGAATCGCAAATCATGAAAAACCGTTTGAAAGTCTTGCGCGCAGAGCGTGACTGGAGCCAGCAGGATCTGGCCGAAGCGCTTGGCGTATCGCGGCAATCGGTCAATGCCATCGAGACGGGGAAATACGACCCGTCGCTGCCGCTGGCATTCCGGATATCCGACGTGTTCGCGATGCCGATTGAGGCGATATTCTTGCGCGATTAGCGGGCGGATTTAACCTACGCTCTTGTCCTTTCGATAGGGAATAAATTCACCAAGGCTGCAGACCGGCCCTTGCATGCCGCTGACGCGATCGACCAGCTTGATAAGGTCGCCGCGGCATTTCTGGCCACCGAATTGTTCGGACACCATGATGTCGCTGTCTCGTGCAAGACCGGGGCAGCTACCTCGTAAATTGTTTTTGTAAACTAAGTTACCCGAAACGCGATAAAGCAATATGTCGTCGCTGATACGGATGACGTTGGTGCCGTTGAAATCGCTTATGCAATTCACCGGCGCACCTGCAACTTTGCCCGCGAGCTGGTTGGTCAGCAACTCCGACTGTTTGTCGGTAAGCGGTTTGGGGGTGCTGTCCACCTGCGCGCACGCAGCGAGGAATGGCAGTGTTATTGCAAATGCAGCTAGCGAAACGGATCGCATACAGTGTCTCCTTGAATGCATCTTAGCGCAAATGACCTGAACAGGATATTATCAAATCAGCGCTGCCATGTGACGCTTTTTGCCCGGTGTAACGTCGACTATCATTCCGCCGAGATCCAAATCATCAACGCCTTCCAAAACCGCCATTGCTCGCGTTCCGGTCTCCATATCAAGCACCAGCGTGGCGGCTCCCATCACGCCTTTGCTGACAGGGCGGGCATAGGTCAGGATTCGCCCTTTGCCCTGCGGAGCGTCGTCCAGTTCGACCGATTTTGGTTGATAGCCGGTCGCTGTTTCGCCAGTCCAGGGGCGGGGCGGCTGATGCGCGGTGTAGACGCCAACCGCCTGTTTCGACATGACGCCACCATTTGCAGTCACGAGCGCCGGTTTGGAACCGTCTTTGCGCAACGCCTCAACCATAGCTGCGATGCTGTAGATGGCATAGCCATTGCCCGGACCGCCGAAGAAATTTAGACCGCCCGTAAGCGTGTAATTGCCGAGCGAACGTGCTGGGTCGCCAAGCGTATCGATTGCTGCAAACACCGCGACGGGGAAGCAACTGTATATGTCAACCGGACCCAAATCGGTTGGCGCGACCCCGCCTTGGTCGAGCGCTGCATGCAATGCGTGATCCAGCGCCAGCGGATTCACAAGGTCGGCGCGTTCTGAATAAGGCGGCTCTTTTGTTTCGGCAGCGCCCGCCAGATATACCATCCTGTCATCAGCAACGCCCATTTCGCGAGCCTTGCCTGCACTGGTCAGGATGATCGCGCCGCCCAGATCGACCGCATCCTGTGCCACATGCCATTTGCGGTAGATATCGGTGAGCGGATAGTTGCCGTCATCCTCGCGGACCAGATCGCTGGCGGTGAAATGCTTGGCGAACTGGGCATGATCTCTGGTCAGCGACTTCACCGACATCGCTGCGCCAAGTTCAGCCATTCGAACGAGATAATCGTCGCGCGACATTTTCAGGTTCAGCCGCCGCGCATTTTCGAGCAGCGAATAGGCCAGCGGCATCGAGATAATGCCGTGACGGATTTCGGTTCGGCTTAGGATCGGAAAGCTGGAAAGGCGGTTATCGAACGGCGTGTCCGACGGCAGCTTCCAATCAAGCTCGACGCCGGCCTTGCGCGCGCGTTTCGCGGTGCCGTTGGCCTCGGCAGCAACAATAACCGCAACCTCAATTTCGGCACGCCGGATCGCGCTTGCCAGTTCGTTGACCATCGCCTGAGGGCTTTGGCCGCCGATATCGGCGTAGATCAAGCGCGCAGCGCTGATTCCGCCTGCCGCACCAAAGGCTTCGGGCACGTTATCGGGTGAGCCTGTGCCCATCGACACACCGCTATCCTCAAAAGTACGGATGGCAGCGATGGTGTCGATGGCAGTGGATACGGCGTCGGCTTGGCCGGTATCGGCGAGCGCTTGCCTGATCGCTGCACCAGCCAGTTCACGCGGGCTTGGCCATTCGCCCGGCACCGTCTTGCGGCTCGCCTCGCCAACCCCAATAATGACGGGTGCGCCCGGATCGAAGTCTGCCATGATTGCCTCTCGATTATCTCTTAACTGCACGCTTAAATATGCTAGCAGTCGATGCAAGGATAAAGGAGAGCATCGATGGCAGCGTGGCCGAAACTGAAATGGGACAAGGAACCAACCGGGCCATTGAAGGGGATTAAGGTGGTCGA
>JBGSPK010000201.1:0-30395 GCA_041738665.1 Sphingorhabdus sp.
CGTGTCTTTTTCGACCACGAGACACGAAACGCCCTTTGCCCCATTGTCCGACGTCCGGACCATGACGACGTAGATATCGTTATAGCCAGCGCCTGAAATGAACTGCTTTGTGCCATTCAGAACATAATGGTCGCCATCGAGTCGGGCTGTCGTCTTGAGCGCCGCTGCGTCCGAACCGCTTCCCGGTTCGGTCAAGCAATATGATGCAATTTTTTCCATGCCGATCAGGTCCGGCAAAAACCGCGCCTTCAACTCTGCGCTGCCGAAACAGTCGATCATCCACGCCGCCATATTATGGATCGAAATGAACGCGCTCGTGGCGGGACAGCCATAAGCCATCGCTTCCATAATCAGCGCCGCCTCCAACCGCCCAAGGCCAGTACCCCCCGATTCTTCGGATACGTAGATCGCGCCAAAGCCAAGCTCGCCAGCGGCTTTCCAAACATCGACAGGGTAATGCGACTTTTCGTCCCATTCCGCGGCAAATGGCGTGATTGCGTCAGCGGTGAATTTCTTTGCCATATCCTGTATGGCGACCTGATCTTCGGTCAGTTCAAATTGGTTTTGCATGGCGCCGCCGTAGCATTGCGCATTTTACTTATCCAGCCATTAGCTTGGGGCATTGGACATATCGATAGGATTGCCCGTTGTCCTTGTCGGTGCGCGTCAGCCGCTTCATGTCCTCGCTCATCTTAAACGCGATAGGCTTGTTCCATTTATCGCCCTCACCGACAAATTCGAACTCTCCCTCCATCGTGCGGGAAGTCATGCGCTTACCTGCTGTCATGGTTCCGATGGAGTCGTGAAATTTGACCAGTCTGCCCTGAAGCGAGATCATTTCCTCACTCGTTTCCGGATCGCCGGTGCAACCCGAAGCAGACTTCGCCCATCTGCCTTGGTACCCTCGTGGAAACTGACTAATGACGATCTCGAGGGGAACATCAGCCACTGGCGCGGTAGACATGTCGCGAGAAGCTTGCTCTCGTGCCTTATCTTCTGAAGAAACCGGCAGACAGGCGCCGAGCGCGGCCCCCATAACGGTTGCACATACACACAGCAATTTGGCGGCCATTTTTTATCATCCTCGTTTCACCGCATAAAACGCTCGGAAATGCGCTCGGTTCCATTGGACGAGAAAGGATGCGCGGCGGCCATTTTGCCAGGTCGCCCAAAAAATGACTTGGCGAGAAGCCCACTCCCCTGCTAACCGCGCGGCATCGGCACCCATAGCTCAGCTGGATAGAGCGCTGCCCTCCGAAGGCAGAGGCCAGAGGTTCGAATCCTCTTGGGTGCGCCATTTCAGAACAGGGCTGAGAACTAGCTCAAGCGTTCTTTTAACATAATCAAGCGCGACCAGTGCTGGCGCAAGACGCTCGTAGATTTCATAAAGGAAGCCTGCCCGGTATCATCCTCGACCCGCTAGGCTAGCGCCCTGATATCACCCGCGTCGACATCACAAGAGACATCAATACAGAAACTATGGGCAGACGCGTTCAAAATTCAATCGCGCGCATGTGATCGATAGGTACCCGGTTTTCGCGCAGCATCTTGATATACTCCAGTTCCCGCGGAACCAACGAATCGTCGGGATCATATTTCAATGACTCTCGATAACTGGCCTCTGCCTCATCCAGTCTCCCAAGAGCGATCAGTCCAAAACCTATTCCCCGATAAGCACGTGCAGGAAAATTGGCTCGGGATTTTCGAGGAATATAATCGTTCATTGAAATAGCACTTCGGAAGACATTGATCGACCTTTGCCACTGTCCTCTGGATTGAAGCCATAACGCATATTTCCGCAAACCACCCATGTTGAACGGCGCCATGTCAACCGACTGCGCGAATGCCCGATCTGCCTCATCGAACCGCTTAAATTCACTCATAAGTACAGCTTTGTGGAAAAGCGCGTCGCACCATTCTCTACCGCCTATTTCGGCATGCTGTCCATTCCGCGCCGCAAGCTTAACCAGCGCTGCCTTTTCGGCCCTATCCGATGCACAATAATATGTCTTGTCGGTATTTTTTCGATTGCTTTCGAACTCAGCAATGACAGTTTCGACTATGGCTAAAGCGGATTCATTCTGTTCGTTGGCGTAAAGTATAAAGGCATCGTAAAGTTGCCGTTGAACCAAAGTGCGCCGATCTTTGCGTCGCAAAGCGCGGGCCGACTTTGTTGGACCGAAACCGCCAGATTTTTCAGTTTCCGCAGAGCTGCTCCCCACATCGGCAACGAAAAGTGACTGACGGGGAATGAGGTCGATTTTCTGTATGCCAGTTTCGTAACCACGCATGGGCGAGTCCGGATAGTCCCGTTCGGTTGTCAGCCGGGTTGCATCGCCGTTCTTCGCGTCACCAATAAGCATTTGTCCCGGTGCAAAGGCCATGGCGTGGGAGTTTGAAAGCGTAATTGCTGCAGCATAAAATACCGCAACAAAAAGGAAGATCCTGAAATTCAAGCCGACCTCCCCATCGCGAACTGACAAAATCCTGCTATCAGATGCCAAATGCCTCTGGAGGAATGGCGGTGTACCAGTGCAAAATAATGCGCCACCACATTCGCGCGATTGCGATACCTAAAACATCATGTGTCTGAAGCGCGCTAAAATTTTGGTATCCATCACTGGGCTGGCCGCTGCAACGCCTGGCAATACTCAGAATCCCGATTATTCTGCACTCCATTCGTGCTCGGTCTATGAAATAAGTCTCGAAGGAACATGGCGCGCCTCGCGCGATATCGCTGCCGGCAAGGAATCGGCGACTGCAACGCGCGATACCTATAGATGGCAACCCAATGAAGCTATCGAGTTTGCACCCGGTATGAAGCTCAGTTGGGACATGGTCTACTACTGGCCAGCCGATACTGGCCCGCAGCGCAATATTCCTGAAAACCAGATAATGCTCGACATGCATTTCGCGTTTGTAGCCAAAAATGGTGCTATTAAAAATGGCACCATTTTCGAAAAGCCAGCCAGAAGCTGGCTGCATTTTTACAGGTCAGCCAGTGCAGGAAAAGATCGGCATCCCATGGCGACAAGCCTGAACACGATGACGCTCTGGCATCAATATGGTAACGAAGGGCTGAGTACCCGAGCCATTATTTCATTAGACAATCTGCTCGCCTTCGGAACCGGCCGCGATGCGCTGGAATGGAATATCCGTTCACAGCCCGATATATTTGGCGGAACAAATATGATGGCCGAGGGAACCCTGCCAATCACGACTATGCGGGGAAAGGCCGCCGATATTCTCCGGCTACGTAAATCGCTGGACAACAAGGCTGCGAATTTTCGCAAATACTGCCCGATCATGCCAATGGTTCCGATGGCGGTATCACCATAGGGTTGAGCAAACGGATGGGAACCTCAACCGCTGAGCGCAAGATTTTGAGAACAGAATATCTTGAAACAAGGCACAATTCTTTCGCATATTGAAGGCGCCAAAATAAAGTGCAACCGTCCCCTCAGTCCTGCTGCTTGCCCATGCAGTACACAGCAAAAATAGGTTGTCCGATGTCTTCCCTGTTCCGGCTCATGACGTTGCCGGAGCGCGAAGAAAAAATGGCACAAATAGGAGACAGCAAATGCCATCTGCACAGGAAGAAATCGCCGTTCCAAGAGCAAGGTCCAAAAAACTCATTTGGGTGGCGGCTGCCCTGGGAATACTGACTGTCGCGGTCTTTATATGGCTTGCCATTGTTAGCCCGCGCAATGACTGTAATGCTTCGCCCGTACCGCCGCTGCTTGCTCTTCAAAATGCAAGGTCAGTCAGCGACCTTTTTGCTGTGATAGGCGATATAGATTCGTCGTGCCACTTCATCCTGAGAATGGAGCTAGGTCATCTGGCAATAGCGGATTTAATGGTTTTCATCCCGATTTACACGGGCTTCCTAGCCTGTCTCATTTTCATGTTCAGAAAGACGCATGCGCTGAGCGTGTACTTGCTCATTACATTGTTACTCGTAACGGTAACTGGCGACGTTATTGAAACCAATGCTCAGCTGGAAATCTTAAACGAATGGCCGCAAACAGATGTGTTCCTCTCATGGCTGGCTATAGGCAACAATGTAAAGGTAGTCGGTCTTGCGCTGCTGATGCTTGGCCTTGCGTTTCTGATTGGCTCAGATCGTTGCTGGACCCACCGCGTTTGCGCCATTGCGGTCGGAATCTGCGCAGCCGCGCGACTGGCCGGCTTTGCGGCACCAGCCGCAGGCAGTCTGGTTCCACTTTCGTCTTTGGCTGCTTATATCTTGCTTGCGATTTATTGCATCCTCAGGATTAGAGGCGCATCCTTGAACGCCGCCGATTGATGCTCTCGCGTTCAAACCGCGCCTCGAAATTCGTGAAGTAAAATATAGGCTAACCCAGCAACAGGTCGCCCAATTTCGCGCGCTGCCACGCCGCATCGCCAAATTGAGAGGCGTGGAAAATCGCGGCGCGCCTGTGCAGGCCGGCGTCGCAATCATGCGTGAAACCGAAACCGCCGTGAAACTGGATCGCACGATCGGCAGCGAAGCTGTAGGTACCATCCGCCGCGGCCTTCGCCATACGCACCGCGATCTCCCCCTGACCCTGATCGCTGAAGCTGGATGCGGCGCTATACAGATGTGACCGCGCTTTTTCATAGTCGACATAGGCATCGACAATAGGGTGCTTTAGCGCCTGATATTCGCCGATGATCTTGCCGAACTGCTTGCGGGTTTGAAGATAGCCGACGGTATAGTCGATAACGCTTTGCGACCCGCCGCACATTTCGGCGCTTTGCAAAAGCGCCGCGGCCTGCTCGATATGCGCCAGCGCATGGGTTGTCTTATCGACATCAAGCATTGCCGATTTTGCTATGCGAAGGCCATCGAGTGACACCGCAAAGCTGCGCTTGGTCTCATCGATGATAAATTCGCGGCGAAGACGCCCTTTGATGTCTGCTGCGGTTAACAGGACCAGTGCTGGCTTGCCGTCGAACATGACCGAGGCGATGACAATCTCTGCCGATTCTGCCCACAACACGAACAGCTTTTCGCCTGCTAATATAAGGCTATCACCCTCAGATTTGGCGGTTGCAGTAAGGTTGGTGAGATCCCAGTCGCCATGGGCTTCCGACAGCGCCAGCGTGCCAATCACGCCTTCGGCAATTTTTGGCAGCCACTCCGCTTTCTGCGCATCGGTTCCGCCAGCAACAAGCCCCTGCGCTGCCAGTGTCGAAGCCACAAAAGGCGATGCCATCAAATGACGCCCCATTTGCTCTACCACGGGCACGACTTCTGCGAGCGTCAGGCCGACCCCGCCAAAGCTTTCCGGAATGGCAATCGCGGTCCAGCCGAGCGCAGCGATTTCCGCCCAGATGTCAGCATCATAGCCAAGATCGCTGTCGATAAGCCGACGAACCCGGTCGATAGGCGATTTATCCCGGCAAAAACTGGTGGCCACATCCAGCAGCTCAATCTGTTCCTCGCTGTAACCTAACCCTGCCAGTTGCATGCTTCACTCCCTAAGACTCTCACGGTACTCTATGGGGTGGGCGGCTCACATAAATCAAGGCTGGATTAACGGCTCCACTTCGGAGCGGTCGAACGGTGCGAGATATCCGTTGTCGCCAACCTTTCCAACCATGTCCTCGCGCACCGGAATTTCCGGATAGACCGTAACTATATAGTCGCCTGCAGATGGGTTAAGCCGCATGAGCTTGATCTTTTCCTGATACTCCTTCGAATACCAAAACGCCTTGGCGTTGGCGAGACATGGGAAGCGGACGATAAGCAAGGATGTCGTAGGCGGCGGACTGCCTTCGAACACGGTAAGCGGCCGGGGCGAATTGAGATAATATCCGCCCAATTTTTTATAAAGTCCGCTGTCGGCAATGGCCTTACCATAAGCTATCATCCGGTCGCGATCATGAGTTGGGCCGGAGACGACCATCAATACCGGCTTGTTATCACAAAGATCGACGGCGTTTTCGGCGGGAGCGGCTGCGGCGATGGCAGCGCCCCACAAAAGCACAGCATTCATGTAGTTCTCCATTCGTCGCAGAGCGTGCGTTTCCACGGGCGGCCATCGTTGAACCACTGCCAGGTCCGCGCTCGCGTCTGGCCATCGGGTGCCAAGTTGATCATTTCGATATAATAGCTGCCCGGCACGTCGAGCCGGTCGAGCCGAAGCATCAGCGTGCCTTCATTGGTTTCCCATCCATAGCCGTGAAAGCGATCGGTATCCCAGTATAAACGTCCGTCACGATAGACCCCGCCAAAGACATATTCAGCGGTTCGGCCCTCGTCCCATGTCAGGCGGTTGTGCTGAATATAAGCGTAAGGCCCATCATCAGGAAATTCGCAATGGGTCCACATTTTATGTTCGTCGAGCAGCGTGCCGTCTGCGGCGATGTGCCGATAAATGCCTTCCCATTTGCCTTCGTGCGCCAGCATGCCAGGCATTGCGGCGGCGAAATCCGGCCTAGCCATTTTGGCCATCCTCCGCATAGGCAGAAAGCGGAAGCGCCATGCCGGACTGCCGAATAAGCGCCTGTCGCCGGAAAAAACGGAGCAGGCCGTTATTCCCCATTCGTGACGGGCCCAGCCCCGACATGCCAAAGCTCGATTTTTCCGCTTCCCACACCATCGACGTTAGCGCGCCATCGTTGATCGAAACGGCACCCACATTCAAAAGCGCGCCGACCGCTTCCGCTTCCTCCGCCGTGCCCGCAATCACCGCGCCGGAGAGGCCGTAAATGCCCTGATTGGCAAGACGAACCGCATGATCGCTGCTGTCGACAATCGTAACGGGGATGACAGGGCCAAAGGTTTCCTCGGTCATCACGGTCATAGCGTCGGTCACATCGGCAAGCACCGTCGGACGAAGATATAGCCCGCCACCGAGATTTTCGACCTTGCCCCCTGCAAGTAACCGCGCGCCTTTGCCAATCGCATCGTCGATCTGCGCCTGCACTATCGCTGCCTGCTTTTCAAAGATGAAGGGGCCGATATCACCGCAGTTGATATCAGGATAGTTCACTCGCACGGTCGCAGCTTTTTGCGCCAGCGCCGTTAGAAAATCCGCAGCAATTTCCTTAGCAACATACACACGCTCGATCGACTGGCAGGCCTGTCCATTATTCACCACCGACGCCCGAAGCGCGATCTCTGCTGCGCTGACCGGATCGGCGCTGGCAAGAACCAGCATCGGGTCTTTTCCGCCGAGTTCCAAGCTTGCGGGAATGAAAGCGCAAGCTGCCGATGCTGCCACGTGGCGCCCTGTGGCAACCGAACCGGTGAAGGCAATGTAATCGACAAAGGACACTAAAGCAGCACCCGTGGCACCATCCCCTTCGACTACCGCCATTGGAAGTTCGGGTATTTCACTGATTGCTGCCATCAGCGGAGCAATAAAGCGCGGCGTTACTTCGGACGGCTTTATGATGACAGCACAGCCCGCCATCAGCGCCGGGATTGCATCGATCAGCGCCAGCGTGAGTGGAAAATTCCAGGGGCTGATAACCCCCACAAGCGGGTATGGCGTAAGCCGGGTAGACGTTGAAATGCCAGATACCGAAGTGGCGCGGTTTTGAACCATCGCGGCAGCAACAATGTCCGGCGCAGATTCGGCCCATCGCTCAACCAGGCGCAATGTTCCTTCAACTTCAATGCGCGAAATCTTTGCCCGGCCCGTGTCGATGGTAAGCGCGTTTGCAATCGCCTCGGCATGCCGCGCGATGGCATTTCCAAGCCGCGACAATATCTCACTGCGTTCGGCAATATCCCGCGCTGCCCATGACGCCTGAGCGGTGCGCAGGTTCGCGACAAGGCTGGACAGCGCCTCGCTTGAAAGCGACGCGATTTCATAATCATATTCGCCTGTGCGCGGGTTGCGAACCTTCATTGCTGCACCTCCCAGGCATCGACAATCTCAGCGCCCGTCGCGGCCCACGCCTGCGGCCGTGCGGCGAGATCGCACAACAGCTTTTCCAACGCCGAAATCCGATAGGGAAGTCCCATGATGTATGGCGTCATATTAAGGGGCAGAAGGCGCCCGACTTTCTCGCCCGCCAACCAGTCGAACGCATCCCGAATCGACTGTGCATAGCTATCGGCCGATTGTTGCTGCACATTAATGATCTGCCTGTCGGACAATTCATGATTAAGCGGCAGGTTGATGAGGCCGTTATTGAAGCGGTAGGGCAGTTCGTCATTCACCCAGTCGCAGCAATAACGCACGCCTGCCTCTCGGAGCACATCAGGTGTGTTCCAGCTCTGCGAGCGGGCAATGGACAGCCAACCCTGCGGGCGGATTCCCGTGGCGCGCTCAAGCGTGTCGAGTGACGTTGCGATCAGCGCTTTCTCTTCATCTAATGGCAGCCCGCTTGCAATCGTTCCGTTCATATCGGTCGAATGGGCAATAATCTCATGTCCGGCAGCAACAATGTCGACAATCAGTTCGGGATAGCGAACGGCAATTGCGCTGTTCGTCGCAAAACTCGCTTTCATCCCCGCTTTTGCAAACACATCAAGCAGGCGATAAATTCCGACCCGGTTGCCATAATCGCGCGCGGTATAATGGCGGTAATCGGGATAGGCCGTCTGCATATGCCCCGGCGCGCGAAATGGCGTGTCGGTTGGCACAATCGGGAACCATTCGAGGCTGACGCAAAGCCATACAGCGACCGATTTGTCACCCGGCCAGATAACAGGCTTGCGCTCGTGGATAGCAGACCAGTCATATAAGTCGTGGTCATAACCAAGACGGCGTTTGGAATATTCCAGATAGGCAGGGTCAAGGCTCATTGTTGCGCCCTCCCCATTTGATTGTGATAGGCATCGACAATATCCCCTGCCCGCGTCAGCCAGGCCCTGCCGTCCGCCGCAATGTGGCGCAGCGCTTCTTCAAAAGGTCCGATCCGGTGCGGCTGGCCGATCAGATAGGCGTGTAGAGGAATGCACATCACGGTGCCGCCTTCCTCCGCAAGCCGCTCATATTGACGGACAAGCGTATCTGCATATTCGCGCGGGCTCATGTTATAAACGAAGAATCCATAATGGTCGTTGACCTCAAGGCTGTAGGGAATCGACACGAGATTGCCGGATTTTGTCTTCACCGGTTGCACCTGATCGTCATGATAGAGGTCGCAGGTATAATCCAACCCATTTTCTGCAATCAGGTCGAGCGTGCGCGGTGTGTGGGTTAAAGCAGGCGCGAGCCAGCCTCGGATCGATTGGCCGGTTGCGTCACGGACCGTAGCAATCGAGTCCTCGATTATCGCACGCTCCTGCTCCTCCGACATGTCGTAGGCGTAGCGGGTATTATAGATGCCGTGGCTGAAAAACTCCCATCCGCGCGCGACACCGTCCGCCACGACTTCAGGGTGATGCTGGCACAATGCCACCGACAGCGAAACCGATCCGGGGAAGCCGTGCCGGGTCATCACATCGGCCATTCGCCAATGCGACACGCGGTTGCTATGGTCGCGGTGACTGTAACCGACGACATCCGGATGCGGCCTTGTCCACGCCTTGCGTTTGGGGTGCAAAGGCGGGTCGATTTCATAATATTCGAGATTGGGTGCAACCCACACGGCGCAGCTTTTACCGCCGGGCCATTGGATCTTTTTACGCCCCCGATAGCCTGCATAATCATAAAGACCGGGATCGCCTGCGCCCTCGTCCATCAGCGCGCCTCCAGCCAGTCGATCACCGTCTGCACCGGCTCGACATCGGCATATTTGAGCTGGAGGTCAGTCAGATTGGCGAAGTGATAACTTTCATGCTTATCGGCACAGGTTTCAATCGGGACGATGGTGCGATAGCCGTGCGACAGCGCATCTACGGCCGTTGCACGCACGCAGCCTGACGTGCTGCCACCGGTCACAACTACCGTGTCCACCTTGTGCCAGGTCAGATAGCTTGCAAGCGGCGTTTCGAAGAATGCGCTTGGCATGCGTTTTGTGAACTGCATATCGTGTGTATCGATCTCGCAGCGCGGGTCATAAGCGTGTCGGTCCGAACCATATTTGATATTCTGTAATGAATCGGGCGTGTCGGTGCGCGTTCCCCATATGCCTGCGTCTCCCGCACTCTCCATATAGCCGACACGCGACCAGATAACCGGCATGCCCTTTTCGCGGGCCAGCCGTGAAATCATGTTGGCATATTCGATTTGTTGGGGGTCGGTTTCATATGCGGTTGGAAACATATCGACACGGGTATAGGCCTGCTGAAAATCGACATTGACGATAGCAAGTTTTTCACCGAATCCGAACTTCTTACGGGCAGGATTGGTCATGACTTCTTCAAACAGTTGCAGCGCGGTTTTGCCGTCGCTGACCATCCTTGTCCCGAGCAGATTCATTAAATTACCTCCTAGACTTGCATCCATAGTGGCCACAGGATAATGGCTTGTCGAGAGAATATTTGTCCGGACAACTTTTACACTATGAAGATAACGCGCCATTATCTGACAATCAATGGACGCACCGTACATTACCGGCGCTGTGGCAGCGGTCCTGCACTGTTGATGGTTCATCAAAGCCCCCGCTCATCAGCCGAATATGAACCGTTGATGCGCGAATGGGGCGCGCACTTCACCTGCATCGCGCCCGACACACCCGGCTTTGGCCAATCGGACGCGTTGGCTAAAGCCAATCCGGACATCAACGATTATGCCGACGCGATTGTTGAGTTCGCTCGCACGCTCGGCCTTGACCGAACCCCCGCTTATGGTTTCCATTCGGGCGGGATCATTCTTGTTACCGCGTTGAGACGCCACCCCGAATTCTTCCACGGCCTTGCCGTCGGTGGCTATGCTATCTGGACGCCTCAGGAAATGGCAGTGTTCGGCGAGGCCTATCTGCCGCCATTCCTTCCTTCTGCTTATGGTGAACATCTAATCTGGCTCTGGAACAGAGTGCTGGAACAGAGCTGGTTCTTCCCATGGTTCGACATCCGGGATGAAGCGCGGCTTTCGGTCGCGCATGACGATCCGGCCCGCGTGCATGCAATAGTCATGGAGATGCTCGACGCGGGCGATGCATACCGGCTTGGCTATGGCGCTGTGCTGCGAGCACCGCGTGACATTCCGGCCATGGATGCGATTGTGCCACCCGTGCTGATTACCGCATATGATGGCGATCCGTTGCAGGCGCATATCGACCGAGTGGGCCAAATGCCTTCAGGCTGGCACGCCCGCAAGGTCGGAACACCCGCCGAACACCAAGCGACCAGCCTTGCTTTTTTGCAGACGCTGGCATCTGCCGAATGTCCGATATTAGCCGAGGATCAGGATCGGGGTTTCGTTGCGGTCGAAACCGCAGCATTTGACGGGCTCATTCATTGGCATGGCGCGCCAAATGCAGAACATTTGGTCGTCCACGCACCCGGTCGCGAACTTGCTGCGCAGGATACGGCCAATAGTATCGGGATAGATCTCCCGGGCCATGGTCTTTCCAGTGGTTGGCGCAGTCCAGATCCCTCTGACTGGTCGGCTTGGCAAGCGGTCATTGATGCGGCAAAAGATGCGCTCGGCGCGCAAGAGATTTTGCTTCCAGCGGCGGAGGTGGGTGAACCGGACAGATTGTTTCCCGATCTAACACCTGATCGTTTCGGGTCGTATCTAACCACCACATGGGGCATCGTGCGCGCGCGCCGCTTCTTTGCCCCTTGGTATCAAGTCACCGCCGCCAACGCGGTGAACTTCGGACAGGCGAACGTGACTGCCGCAGCGCTGGCAAAAGACCACCGTGCGCTGATCCGCGCGACGGCGGCACGGGCGTATCATTTGGCATTATTGCAGAGCGAAGGAACATAATATGGGTATCCGTGAGGACATGCCGCTTTTGGCCCGTCATGAAGGTGTATGGGACGGCACCTACACCTATTTCAACGACAAGGACGAGCAGATCGACCAGCACAAGTCGCGCCTTTTCTGCCGCTTTCCCGACAGCGGCCCGCATCCCTATCATCAGACCAATCATTATACATGGGGCGACGGACGAACCGAGATTCGCGATTTCCCAGCCGAATATCGGGATAAGCGAGTATGGTGGAACAACGATCTCATTGTCGGCTGGGCTGCCGAGGTGGGGTTAGACGAGTATAACCGATCAGTCATGCTTTATTGGCAGAGACAAGGCGATCCGCTGCTGTATCTCTACGAGATGATCCAGATTTCGGATGACGGCCAGAACCGTTGCCGGACATGGCACTGGATACGGAACGGCAAACTCGAAACGCGCACCGCGATCCAGGAGACATTGGTGACCAAAAACTGGCGTTCGCTGGAGATCTAAACTGACCGCACCGCGCACTTTGTTTGAAAAAATCTGGGATACCCATTTCGTCACCGATCTGGGCAGCGGAAGTGCACTAATTGCAATCGACCGGATTTTTCTGCACGAACGTACAGGCGCAGCAGCGCTAAAATCGATGGCGGCGGCGGGACGCAGGGTCGCTGACCCATCTCGGGTTTTTGCGGTCATGGACCACATCGTCGACACACGCCCTGGTCGTGGCGATAGGACTTTGATGCCCGGCGGCGATGCGTTCATAACCGAAACGCGGGCCGCATGCATGGCTGCCGGGATCACGCTGTTCGACGTCAACGATTTTGATCAGGGGATCACGCATGTCATCTCGCCAGAACTTGGTATCGTGCTTCCCGGCTGCACCCTGATCGCGCCCGACAGCCACACCTGCACGCAAGGGGCGTTGGGCGCACTCGCCTGGGGCATTGGTTCATCCGAGGCCGAACATGCGATGGCAACGGGCACCCTGCGAGTTGCGAAACCGAAAACGATGCGGGTAGTTTACGATGGCCATTTGCGCGCTGGAGTCACCGCAAAGGACATGATCCTAAGGCTCATCGCCGATCATAAGTCTGGCGGCGGACAAGGGCACATAGTCGAATTTGCCGGTGATGCCGTTCGCGCGCTCGACATGGAAGCACGCATGACTTTGTGCAACATGGCTACCGAATTCTCGGCGATGTCGGGCATAATTGCGCCTGACGACAAAAGCTTCGAATATTTGCGTGGACGCCGGTTTGCTCCCGATCCGCTGCCGGATTGGGCGGACCTAGCGACCGACGACGGAGCGTTTTTTGACCGCCAAATTCGCATAGATGCCAATAGCATCGAACCGATGGTAAGCTGGGGAACTTCGCCTGAGCAAAGTATCGCGATATCGGGTACTGTCCCGCGAAATGCCGATGCGAATGCCTTGGCATATATGGGATTGGCGGCAGGCCAGCGATTGGCGAACCTGCCGGTTGATGTTGCGTTCATCGGTAGCTGCACCAACAGCCGCCTTTCCGACCTGCGCCGTGCCGCCGCCCTAGTGGAAGGCAAGTACAAAGCGGCTAATGTCCTGGCGCTGGTCGTGCCGGGCTCGTCGGCGGTCAAACGGGCCGCCGAAGCCGAGGGGCTTGACCGCATCTTTACCGACGCCGGGTTTGAATGGCGGGAGAGCGGCTGTTCATTGTGTTTCTACTCTGGCGGCGAGAGCTTCCCGCAAGGGAGCCGGGTTATCTCTTCGACCAACCGTAATTTCGAAGGCCGTCAGGGTCCGGGCATCCGAACACATATTGCCAGCCCCGAAATAGTGGCGGCGAGCGCTATCGCGGGCAGGATCACAGCGCCGTGACGCCGTTTGCCATCCTGACGTCGATCGTCGCTCCGCTGCCGCGCGACAATGTCGATACCGACTCTATCATCCCGTCACGCGAAATGCGGAGCACCGGCAAAACGGGCTTGGCCGACGGTCTTTTCGCGCCGTGGCGTTACACCGATGCAACAGCGCGAACCGAAAATCCCGACTTCGTTCTCAATCAACCCGAATATCGCGGCGCACAAATCCTTGCGAGCGGCGCAAATTTCGGCTGCGGATCAAGCCGCGAACATGCGGTCTGGGCGCTCGCCGAATATGGGATACGCTGCATCGTGGCGGAGAGCTTCGCGCCGATTTTCTACAATAATTGCGTACGGAACGGCCTTGCTCCGCTGGTTTTGCCACGTTCGGTAATCGGCACGCTTGCCGGCGGAACCGCCACCGTCGATCTCGCCCGCCAGACTGTCAACGGTTATCATTTCAGCATGGATGCAGACGCCAAGATGATGTTGCTGGAGGGGGTCGATGCCATCGACCTGACCTTGAAATACCGCCATGCCATTACCGATTGGCAGACCAAAGACCGCGCAACGCGCCCGTGGATTTATCTGGAAAAGCGCACATGACAAAGATTCTCATATCCGAAGTCGGCCCACGTGACGGACTGCAAAGCATCGACCGCATCATGTCGCTTGATGCCAAGAAGGCGTGGATCAAGGCCGAAGCCGAGGCCGGTGTTAGTGAAATCGAAGTCGGCAGCTTCGTTCCGCCGTCGTTGCTGCCGCAGCTTGCCGACACCGCCGAAGTTGTGGCGTATGCCAAAACGATACCGGGCCTGAATGTCGTCACACTCGTCCCCAATATCAAAGGGGCAATGCGAGCCGCCGAATGCGGAGTGCACGGCATGTCGATCCCGTTCTCGATGTCAGAGACTCACAGCATCAAAAATGTGCGAAAAGATCACCGCGCGATGATCGCGGAAATATCGAGCATATCGCAAGTGGCTGACGCGGCAGGCATCCATTTTGCGGTCAGCCTATCCACTGCCTTTGGATGTACAATCGAAGGACATGTTCCCGAAGATCGGGTCGTCGCTCTTGCCGAAGCCGCAGTCAGCGCCGGTGCCAAGGAACTTAGCCTTTCCGACACGACCGGATATGCCGACCCGGCACAGGTCAAGCGGTTGGTCCGCAAAGTGAAGGCGGCGGTGGGCGCTGATATGCTGACGACGCTGCACCTGCACAACACGCGCGGGTTGGGTTTGGCCAATGTGTTTGCTGGACTGGAGGAGGGCATCACCACCTTCGATGCATCGCTGGGCGGGATCGGCGGATGCCCCTTTGCCCCCGGCGCCTCGGGCAATATCGTCACCGAGGATCTGGTGTTCATGCTGCAGGCAATGGGGCTGGAAACGGGCATCGATCTGGAACGGCTGCTTAAAGTCCGCGACATCGTCGCCGCCGCGCTACCCGGCGAGCAACTTTATGGCTTTACGCCCGATGCTGGCCTGCCGCTCGATTTCGCGCAGAGGATAGCCCCATGAGCAGGGCACCGCTTTCCGGCCTGCGCGTCGTCGAATTCACCCATATGATCATGGGGCCGTCAATCGGTGCCATCCTTGCCGGACTAGGTGCTGAGGTCATTCATGTCGAACCGATTGGCGGCGACAAGACGCGGACACTGCTTGGCTCAGGAGCCGGATATTTCCCCACTTTCAACAGGGGCAAGCAGAGCGTTGGCATCGATCTTAAATCGGATGACGGCGTCGCGGTCGCTCGCAAGCTGATCGACAGTGCCGACATATTGGTCGAAAATTACCGCCCAGGTGCGATGGACCGGCTCGGTCTGGATTATGAGCGCTTGTCGCAAACCAACCCGCGCCTGATTTATTGTTCGGCCAAGGGCTTCCTTGCAGGACCTTATGAAGAACGCACCGCGCTCGATGAGGTGGCGCAGATGATGGGCGGGCTTGCCTATATGACCGGGCCGCCGGGAAGGCCGCTGCGTGCCGGGTCAAGCGTTGTCGATATCACCGGCGGCATGTTTGGTGTCATTGCCGTCCAAGCCGCGCTCGAAGAACGCCATCGAACGGGCAAAGGGCAAAAGGTGCAGAGCGCGCTCTTTGAAACCACCGCCTATCTGATCGCTCAGCACATGGCGCAGATGGCGGTCACTGGCAAAGCTGCCGCACCCATGCCCGCGCGGATTTCGGCGTGGGCGGTTTACGATGTGTTTGAAACGAAAGACGACCCGGTGTTTATTGGCGTGGTTACCGATAGCCTGTGGGAGAAATTCTGCGCCTTGTTCGGGCTGGACGCCTTGTGGGCCGACACGTCGTTGCGCATCAACAATGTCCGGGTGCAGGCGCGAGACCGAATAATCCCTGTCATTCGCGATATGGTGAAAGGCTATACCAGCGCCGAGATTATTGCGAAGCTGGAGGGCACTGGCCTGCCTTTCGCGCCGATTGCCAAGCCCGAAGACATGTTCGATGATCCGCATCTGAACGCAAGCGGCGGGTTGGAACCCGTATTTTTGCCCGATGGGCGGGAAACGAAATTGCCATCGTTGCCAATCGAAATGGATGGCGAGCGGCTGATCACCTCACCGCAAATTCCCACAGCAGGCGCTGATACCATATCGCTTTTAACCGCACTGGGCTATGAACCCGATGCCATTGCAGACTTGAAGGCCAGCGGCGCGATCGAATAGGTCAGGCGTTCTCCAACTGGTTTCGCCCGGGACGAACCTTCATACGGTGACCGCCTTTGGTCGCCATGGACACATCTTTGACGGTTTGCATGAATATCCATTCGTTGGTCGCTGCCTGCGGCGTTAGCGACAGATGCATATAGCCCCGGTTTGAGGTATCGACCCATCGCAGTTCCTGCTTGCTGCTTTCTAGCAAACCACGCGCGATGACCGATGGATCGGTCCCTTGCGTCGCGCTTTCGAAGCCCGGCGACGAAACGCTATGCCCGCCAAATTCGACGCCCGCAGCTTTTCCACCTTCAGGCAGGTCGAACGCCCATCCATTATGGCTGTCGCCCGTGACCACAACGAGATTGGCTTCTGCCCGCTGCGCTGCAGATAATATGCGCGAACGGGCCGCCGGATATCCGCCCCAGTTATCAAGATTATAGGGAAGGCCGGCTTTTGCCGCAGCAATCCCCTGCCGCACGAAATTCTTGGTCCGGTCGGGCGCGTCCTGCGGAAACCAGTTCATGGCGCTTTCAGGCGTAAAGTTATACCCCATGTTGGTCCCCGACCCCAGGACCGCCCAAGTAGACTTGTTACGTGCAATCGAACGGAACAGCCAGCTCTCCTGTTCGGTCCCGAACATCGTCATTGCAGAGTCCTGCCACGCGCCATCCCGAAACTCGGCCATCGCCTTGGCAGGGTCCGCGCCGCGCAGCAGATCGCCGTGAAAATAGGGCTTCGAGCGAGCCACCATTCGCGTGTCGGTGCGATAATAAGTCGCCAGATCGCCGATCGGATATTCTTTCCACGGTTGCTCACCGACAGGCAACCATTCGCGCCACACTTGCATCGCAGCATTGCGCCGCGCGCTCCAGTCGCCTTCATCAGCCGTATGGTTCTGCGCTCCACCCTCCCAGCTGTCATTCGCGCCTTCATGATCGTCGGTATTCGGGATTACGGGGAAGTTGGCATGCAGCGCCTGCAATTGCGGGTCAGCCCGATAGCTGGCGTAGCGCAACCGGTAATCCGCCAGCGTCAGGATCTCGTCTGCAGGGAACATGCGCGCAGCAAACTTCGCGCCGCCATCATATCCGCCCCTGCCATATTCATAGATATAGTCACCCATGTGCAGGACCAGGTCGATATCTTCTCGCATGGCGGCATGGCCATACGCATTGAACTCGCCAAAGCCCAGGTTCGAGCAAGAGAAGATTGCAATGTTGAACTTCGACGCATTGCCGACCGGCAATGTTTTGGTGCGACCAACCGGCGACACGGTGCCATCGGGCGCGATGAAACGGAACCAGTGCCATTTGCCGGGCGCGAGATTGTCCACGGTAATCTTGACCGTGTGGTCGCGCCACGGGCCGGTTACCATCTGTCCGCCGCCCGCAATTTTGACGAAATCCTTGCTTTCAGAAATCTCGACACGAACTTTGGATGGCCCGCCAGTGGGGTTCACATAACGGGTCCACAACAACACCGAGTCCGGACCAGGCTCGCCGCTGGCAACGTTGTGGGTAAATCCGGTCAGCCCAAGTAGCGCCTGCGCCATCGCGGCTCCGCCTGGCAGGAGCAGTCCGCCGATTCCGAAACCGGCAGTGGCCAGCAAGGCGCGGCGATTGATTATCAACGACATTTACGTTCCCCTTATCCCTAAAATACTGTCTTCATTATCCCAACCAGCCGGTCAACATCGCTTTCGTCCTGATAAATGCCGAACCCAATCCGCAACACATCGCCGCGCACATCGGTAACGACGTCGTGCTCAACCAGCCGGTCGTGCAGCGCGGGTGCACGGTCGCCTTTATATGCCAGGAAGCGCGCATGCGGCCCATTGGTCAGCGGATTCAGCAGGTCCATATTCGGCATATTTGCCCCGCTAAGGAATTGCTGTTGCAACCGCGTGACATGTGCCGAAATAACTTGCGTACTCAGCCCCTCGACCTCCAGCATCGCACGGACTGCGCAAAAACGGTAGAGACCGGACGGATCGAAAGTGCTCCCCAGAAACCGTCTGCCGTCGGGGGCATAACCCACGCTGCCTGGCGGCAAAGCGAGATCGTCGAACTCGGCATACCAGCCGGTGATTTCGGGTCGTGGTGCAAAACCATGTGGCGCGTGCAGAAAACAAACACCCTCGCCCGCCATCGCATATTTATATCCGCCCGAAAGATAGAAAATGCGGCCAGCAACTTTCGAAAGGTCGGTCGGGATGCCCATGAAACCGTGATACCCATCGATGACCACCCAAGGTCCGTCGGCTTGAGATAGCTCGGCCAGCGGTTCGAAATCGATGATCGTCCCGGAATTAAAAAGCACATGGCTGGCGAAGATTAAGTCATGAATGCCCGCCGATGCGGTAGCGAGCAGCGCGCTGGGAGCAACGGTCTCCCATGTGATTTTTCCGCTTTCCGACCAGCGCGTCATCTGTCTGCGGAAACTGTGAAACTCGCCATCGGTTGACAGTACGCGGATCGGCGTTCCGTCATTGCGGTCAATCGCCGAAATCATTCGCAGCAAAAAATCATGCGTGTTGGATGAAAAACTGATCGTCGTCGGATCGGGCAAGGCAAGTTCGGATGCGACGTTACCTTGCGCTTCCGACCAGAGCGACCCCATGATCACGCCCCATTTATGGTCCGCCAAATGCGCCGCATCGGCCCACGCTGCCATCTGCCCGTCATGGCTCGCGTCGGGCCATAGATGGTGGCTGTGCGCGGCAAAGTGTAACCTGTCGGGTGCGGCAGCAAGCGAACGGGTAAAAAGATGCTTGTAAGATTTCATAGCTGCGTACGCAGCGACCAAAGTTCGGGAAAGGCCCGCTTCGTCAGGGTGCTCGTAAGATAGCTAACCCCTGCGGTCCCGCCAGTGCCTCGCTTGCCGCCAATGATCCGCTCGACGGTAATCACATGCTTGTGCCGCCAGGTCGCCATCGCATCATCGAGGTCGACCAGCTTCTCGGCCAGTTGGTACAATTCCCAATAGCGCTCGGTGTCGCGATATACCTGCAGGAACCCTGTTTCTACCTCCGGCGAAAACACATGCGGTTGCGCCCAGTCGCGATCCAGCTGATTCAAGGGCACATCAATCCCGGCCCGCGCCAACGCGATGATCGTATCGTCCCATATACTCGGGCCAGTCAGCGCCGCGACCATCGCCGCACGGGCTTCGGGACGGTCATCCTGAAACTTCAGATGATTGCTGTCCTTCAAACCAAGCATGAACTCGACAGTACGGAACTGATCCGACTGGAAACCCGAACTCGGCCCCAATACGTGCCGGAAACGCGTATAGTCCGACGGGGTCATTGTTGATAAAACATCCCAGCTCAGCGTCATAACGGCTTGAATCCGGCTGACTCGCGCTAGCGCCTTATAGGCCGGAATCAACGCGTCGTTCCGGATTTGCGACTGCGCCAAGTGCAACTCGCGGATCATCTGCTTCAGCCATAACTCCTTAGTCTGGTGGATGATGATGAAGAGCATCTCATCGTCAAGTTCGGACTGCGGATTCTGGCAGGCGAGAATGTCGTCCAGCGCCAGGTAGCGCGCATATGTCATGGGCGGCGTAATTTGGGGGGCATCGGTCATGCCAAGACATTACCGTTTCAAATGAAACTATCCAGCCACTTTTCAGCGAGCGCCTCGGCTTCATCGGCACTGAAAGGCGCATTGCCCAAGCTTAGTTCAAGCCATAGGCCGTCGACCAATGCGGTGAGCGCGACCGCCATCAGCCGCGGGTCGGCAGGCGCGCCGGGGCACGCCATGATGAGCCGTTCCATATCACGGCGGTTGTCGGCATAAATTTCGTCGTGGATTTTGCCGATTGCTGGATGGGTGCGCGCAAGACTCCAAAAGGCAAGCCATGTTGCTAGCAGCTCAGAATCTGCAATGGGCTCGCGAAAACTGGCTGTGATAAATGCCAGCAAACGGCGGCGTGGGCTATCGGCTGCTATCGCCGCGACCGCTACGTAAAGGGCGTCGGCCACTCGCGCGCCGGTCGCCCGGTAGGTTTCGGCGATCAACGCATCGATGCCTTCGAAATAATATCGGAGCAGCCCCGGTGATACCCCCGCCTCCAGACAAATCGCCCGTACTGAGGTCCCCTGCGCACCGTGCCTCGCAAGGCATCTGGCGCAGGCGGCAACCAAGGACTCACGGCGTGTATCGGCGCTTTCGCGGGTAAAGGCTTGTCGCGCGTTCATGCTGTTGTTATACACTCGTATAACAAGGAGCGCAACATGTCCGAGTCGGACCCATATATAGACCGGGACGCACTTGAGGGTTGGTCCCTTCCCGCTTGGACCTATGACGATGCCGAGTTCTCCAATGTCGAAATCGACCGTATTTTCCGGCCGGCGTGGCAGGTTGTCTGCCATATCTCCGATGTCCCCAACTCCGGCGACTGGCACAGCCTTGATTATGTCGGCGAAAGCATCATCGTCGTGCGCGGCGCTGATAGCGAAATCCGCGCTTTTACAAATGTCTGCCGTCATCGCGGTTCGCGGCTGGTTGACGGCTCTAGCGGTTGCGCGAAGAAGCTGGTCTGCCCTTATCATGCGTGGACCTATGACCTCGACGGTCACCTGACCGGCGTTCCCGACAGCGCGTCCTACCCGACGCTTGATAAGAACAAGGCTGGTCTGGTTTCGGTCGATATGGAAATCTGGCGCGGGTTCATTTTTGTCCGGATCGAAAGCGGCGGGCCATCGGTCGCCGATATGATGGCACCCTATGAAGTGCAGGTCGCGCCCTACCGTTTCGAAGAACTTGAAGCACTGGGCCGCGTTACGCTCCGTCCGCGCGACGTGAATTGGAAAAATGTCGGCGATAATTATTCCGACGGGCTCCACATTCCCGTTGCGCATCCCGGCCTGACCCGATTGTTCGGCAAGAGCTATGGCATCGAAGCCGAACCACATGTCGACCGCATGTGGGGCGATTTGGTCGATAGGCCATCGGCGAACTGGTCCGAGCGCGCCTATCAGAATTTGCTGCCGCCGGTTCCCCATCTTCCCGACGCGAACCAGAAACGCTGGCTCTATTTCAAGCTCTGGCCCTCGGTTGCCTTCGACATTTACCCGGATCAGGTCGACTTCATGCAATGGCTGCCGACCGGCCCGACCAGCTGCATCATCCGCGAAATTAGCTATGTCTTGCCCGATGAGCGCAGGGAAATGCGCGCCGCGCGTTACCTCAATTGGCGGATCAACCGGCAGGTCAATTCCGAGGACACCGTGCTTATCACTCGCGTGCAACAGGGCATGGCCTCGCGCACTTTCACTATGGGTCCGCTGTCGGACAAGGAAGTGTGCCTCAAAAGCTTTTGCCGCCGAATCCGCGAACTCATTCCCGAAGCCCGTCTCGAACATCGCCCACCTGCGGGCTGGAGCCACACATGACCAAAAAATACGACGCCCTCATCATTGGCGCTGGCCATAACGGCCTTGTCTGCGCCTTCTATCTCGCGCGCGCTGGCCTTAAGGTCCGCATCGTCGAGCGCCGCGATGTCGTGGGCGGCGCGGCGGTGACCGAGGAGTTTCATCCGGGCTTCCGCAACTCGGTGGCGAGCTATACCGTCAGCCTGCTCCAACCCAAAGTCATCGCCGACATGAAGCTGGCTGATCATGGCTATCGCGTGATCGAACGCCCGATCTCGAACTTCCTGCCACAGGAAGATGGCGGCTATCTGAAACTTGGCGGTGGGCTCGAACGCACACAGGCCGAATTTGCCCGCTTCTCGAAACATGACGCTGCGGTGCTTCCGGATTATTACGAAATGCTCGAAGGGGTCGCCGATGTGCTGCGGGATCTGGCGCTTAAATCGCCACCCAATGTTGGCGACGGGTTCAAGACGCTAATCGACGCCGCACGACAGGGACGCGGGCTGATGAAGCTTTCGCTGAGCCAGCAACGCGATGTGCTTGAGCTTTTCACCAAATCGGCGCGCAGTTTCCTCGACAGCTGGTTCGAAAGTGAGGCGGTCAAGGCCGCATTCGGCTTCGACGCGGTCGTCGGCAACTATGCCAGCCCCGATACGCCGGGCAGCGCGTATGTCCTGCTCCACCACGTCTTCGGCGAAGTGAACGGCAAGAAGGGGGCATGGGGCCACAGCATCGGCGGTATGGGCAATATCACGCAGATCATGGCCAAGGTCTGCCGCGATCTGGGTGTCGAAATCAGCCTTGAAGCGCCGGTATCACGCGTGATGGTCGATGGCAGCAAGGTCGCAGGCGTGCGGCTGGAAAGTGGCGAGGAAATAGCCGCTGACCGCGTGATCGCGAATGTCGGGCCGAAGCTGCTCTACGAGCGCATGTTCGACGAAGCTGACCTGAAACCGGAATTCAAACGGCGGGTCAAGGGCTTCAAGGCCGGCAGCGGCACATTCCGGATGAACGTGGCTTTGTCCGAGCTACCCAAATTCACCTGTCTACCCGAACCCGGCGAGCACCATCAATCGGGAATCATAATCGCGCCAACGCTCGATTATATGGACCGCGCGTTTCTCGACGCAAAGCGCGACGGCTGGTCGAAACAGCCAATTGTCGAGATGTTGATCCCATCCACGATCGACGATAGCCTAGCTCCTCCGGGTCAGCATGTTGCGTCTTTATTCTGCCAGCAATTCGCACCGGAATTGCCCGACGGACGCGATTGGGATTTGGAGGAAAGCAAAGCCGCCGATACGATCATTGATACCGTTGAGGCCTACGCACCCGGCTTCCGCGCCTCGGTTATCGGACGCCAGATCCTCAGCCCCAAGGGCCTCGAACGCAAATTCGGCCTCGTCGGGGGTGACATCATGCACGGCAATATGAACCTCGATCAGCTGTGGTCGGCGCGTCCCGTCCTTGGTCACGGTGCCTATCGCGGCCCCCTCAAGGGTCTATATATGTGCGGCGCAGGCACCCATCCCGGCGGCGGCGTCACCGGCGCACCGGGGCACAATTGCGCATCAGAAGTTTTGGCTGACCGCAGCTTCATGGGACGCTTGTTTCGATAGGCCTCAATGAAAAAGCCGGACCAATAAAGGCCCGGCTTCTCCCCCTGTCACCCACGGTAATTACCGATGGACGTGACTAACTTTTAAAAATCCCGCGAGAATTTGATCCCGATAATCCGCGGCTTGATGATTGAGTCATAAAATGCACCCCCGGTCGGTGTACCAGCCGTGACGCCTGTACCGCAGACATCTTCCAGACAGCCTACGCCGGTGTTCACTACGCCGCGCTCGTTGAACAAATTGGTGGCAAAGGCTTCAATTGCCCAAACTTCGTTCTTCATTCCGATCGAGAAGTCAGCAGTGGTGTAGGCGCCCAAATTACCCTTGAGAGCATTCTGCGTTGGTCGCAGATCGCTCCGGCGGCTGCCGATATGGTTTACCGCAAACTGAACATGGCCGTCCCAATCGGCAATCGGAAATTCATAACGCGCGATTGCGTTGCCCTTGAATTTCGCCGTCACCGGCAAGCGAGTGCCACTTGGTGCCAAGGTGGCGTTAATTTCGCTGGAGCGGTCACCGACGATGCCATTGCCGTTCAAATCAACATCAATTGTGCAATCAAATTGCGGGTTGGCAATCTTGCAGAAATCGCGACGGATCTTGGCATCGTTATAGCTAAAACCAGCATTCAAGCTGAATCCGCCAGCGCGATAGCCAACGTCCATTTCGACGCCGCGAATTCTGGCGATACCTGCGTTGCGAACTTCGCTCAGCCCGTTGGCGCCGAGGAAGCTTAGCTGGATATTATCCCAGTCTTCTTGGTAAACCGCACCGTTCCAGCGGAAAGCACCGAAAGTGGTTTTCCAGCCCAGCTCATAATTGTCGAGCGTGTCGGAACCATAAGGCGGCAGAGTACCGCGACGGTTGATTCCACCGGGGCGGAAACCACGCGACCAAGTTGCATAGATCAGCGCGTCGTCACTGAGTTTATAGGTTGCATTCAGCTTGTGGGTGAAACCCGTATCCGACGTCGATTTATCGACATTGGTGCATGGACTGCCATCGACCAGCACTGGCACTGGTGTACCCGCCGGATTGGCATCACGTGTTGTTCCATCGGTATTCAGGCACTGCTTTTCCCCTGACGAGAACGGGAAAGCCAATGCGTAGCCGAAAAAGCCCTGCAATGAGTTGTCGAACTTGTAATAGCGAAGCCCACCATTCAGCGACAGCTTTTCGGTCAGATCATAGCTCAGTTCGCCGAAGGCCGCATAGTCACGATCGACGCGCTGCTGCTTGGTCAGCCAAATGTTACTGTCCGTACCTGGAACCGTTATCGCATCGGCAATGTTGTCGATGATGTAATTCTGCTCGATATTGTGCGACTGACGCTGCGCGAACACACCGCCGATGAACCGAAGCGGCGCATCTGCGGGGCTGGCAATACGTATCTCGCCAAAGCTTTTGCGATAGCGGTCGATGCCTTCGATATACTGGTTCGGGTTGACCACATTTCCAAGGTTATCATAGAAATTGGCCCCCGACCCGTAGAGCGCGTCGTAGAAATAGGAATAGTCCGAATAATCGCTCTGCGTCTCCGTCTTCCGGCGCAAATGACCGGCCGTAGCAGTCAAATCCCAATTGCCGATCTTGCCTTCGATAGTCATTGCGGCCTGGATCCACTTGTCCTGACTGCCTTCTGGATTATAGGCCACCGTTTGCAATCCGCCATTGGTCTGGCCCGAACGTTCGATGGAATAGCTGCCCTCGGTCTTCTGAACTTGCCCCATTACCGTTGGTTTGATCGTCCAGTTATCGTCGAGGTCGATACCCAGCGCCAGACGCGCGCCATAGGTTTGCGCATCGTTGTAGTTTTTCTCCACCAAAGCGGCATTGTTTTGGGTGACGCCAGATGTCGGATAAGTCCGCGCGCCAAAAATATTGTCGATATAGCCACCATCGTCCCGATACCAGCCGACAAGACGCGCAGCCGCGCCTTCGCTGATCGGAACGTTCACGAAGCCTTCGTAGATGGCTCCAAAATCACCTTTGGCAACGTTATTGATTTCGACACCTGCCGACCCGTAAAAGCCAGAGGGATCAGGCGCGTTCGTAACGAGCTTTAACGTTCCTGCCATCGAGCTTGCTCCATAGAGCGTACCCTGCGGGCCAGCGAGCGCCTCGACACGCGCCAGGTCGTAGGCATGCAAATCAAGCGCGCCCTGAATCGTAGTGATCGGCATTTCGTCAAGATAGGTGCCGACAGTCGGCAGCGAGGTCGAATGGTTGGCATTTTCGCCCGATGCAACGCCACGGAAATAGATTTGTGCAAAACCCGGAGCACCCTGCTGGATGGTAACAGAAGGAAGGAACTTCACAACATCCTGCAACTCGCTGACCTGGAGCTGGTCAAGTTTTTCGGTGCCAATAGCGGTGATCGCAAGCGGCACGTCCTGCAGATTCTGCTCGCGCTTCTGCGCGGTGACCACGATGACGTCCTTGTCATCATCTGCAGCTTCCTGCGCAAGTGCGGGCATCGCGACGCCAAGTGCGGTCGATGCGAGCAATAACGACATTTTTGTGCTGACTTTGGTTTTACTTTTAATGCGGCGCATGAAGCGACCCTCCCTTATTACACTGATGTGAATAGACTCACATTCCTTGCCGCAGCGCAATATATTTTCGGTTAACGTCGGCTCTTTGCATCTTTTTGCAAACGTGTGTTGCAATGCCGCAACTATCCAACTGCGGGATATGTGATCCACAAACTGCCGAGTGCCTGTTTCAGCGGTTCCAAATGCTCTTGATAGGGTTTCCACTGATCAACGCCGTCGCGATTGATAGGGCGACGCACCTGTTCGCTCGACGCGGTGCGTACGGCGCGCTTGTTTTCGTGAAAACTCAGACAAGCCTCTTCAAAGGGCAAATCCAAGAACGCAAGCAATCGGCGGATTTCACCCTCGGGCTCTTCCAGAAGTTCTTCATGGATTACCCGATGGACATAGCCTGGCAGAACCGCGTCGAAATGCGCCATCGCCCGGACATAGTCGGCATAATAAAGCCCCATATGCTCCAGACCGTAACTAAATGCCTGCCCTTTGGCGAAATGCTGGCGGAAGTTGGAGAAGCAGCAGTCGAGCGGATGGCGGCGCGCGTCGATGATTTTGGCATTAGGCAGGGTAAGGCGAATAAAGCCCAGATAGGCCCAGTTGTTCGGCAATTTGTCGGTGAAGAAAGGCTTTTCGGTTTTACGCTGGATCCGCGTGCGCTCGATGAACTCCACACCGAGTGCCTCATGTTCCGCGGCCGGCATTTCCGCAACGGCGTCAATCCATCCTGCTGGGTTGCCACGATCCTGCCCCTTGCCTTGCCTAAGCGCCATGGCAGGAATGTCGGGCAATTCCATCGTCCCCTCAATCATCGAATGGCTCGACAATATCTGCTCAATCAATGTGGAACCTGCGCGCGGCATCCCGACAATGAAAATCGGGTCAGCGGCAACATGGCCCTGTGCCTGCCGTGCCGCCAGAAATTCGGGCGTAAAGCGGTCAATTACCCGGTTTACCTGCGCCGTAGTAATGCCCGGATCATATTCCAGGTCCTTGCTGCGCAGGGCATTTCCCTTTGCATAATGCACGAACGCCTTGTCATAATTGCTACGCCCTTCATTCGCTTTTCCCAGCGCGAAATGGAGGTGGAATTCGTCTTCATGGCTCAGTTTGGCTCCTGCCAGCCCTGCCTCCATCGCGCCGATATCATCATTGGAAAAGCGGAAGGTTTTGAGGTTGGCGAGGCTCCAATATACCTCGCCTAATGTAGGTTCAACTTCGAGCGCACGACGATATGCGGCAATGCTGCTCTCCTGCTCCCCTACTGTTTTCAGCATATGGGCGTAGCTCATCCACAATTTGGCATGGTCCGGAAACCGAGTCGTCAGTTCCTTATAAAGCGTAAGTGCCTCATCATAGCCGCCGATCCGGCCAAGCGTCGCCGCCTTCAGATTTTGCTGGGCCGGGTTGTCCCCTTCCTCAGCCAATACCGCATCGAGTTGCTCCAGCGCTTCGGGAAAGCGGTTCTGCTTGTAGAGCACTGTCGCCAGATTCGCCCGCGCCGCGCCGAAATCAGGCGTTAGCTCCAACACGCGGCGCAGCAAAGTTTCGCTGTCTTTCAGGCGACCAACGCGTGCGGCCAGTTCGGCCATCATCCGGATAGCCGCCACATCGGTCGGCGCTTCATGCAAGCGCCCCCGCAAGAGCGGTTCGGCATCGTGCAACCGGTCTTCTGACAACGCGAGCGCTGCGTTAACGAGAACTGGATTGCGAAGCGCAGCTTCAATGGCGTTGCGTGCGGAATGGGCCGTCATCAAAATCATCTATGCGATCTGGCAGCTATTTTGAAGCGGGCAAATCAGCAGGTGCGTCAATATCGCGCAACATATCCGGTTCTGCCTTAATCAGCAGCGCGGATTTCAGCAGCGCCGCCGCGCCGCGATCACCCGATGTTTCCAGCAGTTCGGGCCATATCTCTCTTGGAAAATATGCCGGGGGCATAAGGGCGTTGCCGTCGCTGGACGCAGTCAGCATGCCGGCCGCTGCGACAAGTCTTATATGGTCTGCTGACACAAAAGGCATATCGGCCAGCGTAACCAGCAGACCCCTTGCCGGTGTTGCGAGCGCGGCCCCGACCGCCAGATGAAGCGAGTGGGCTTGGCCTCTCTCAGGCACTTCATTTACGATGGCGGCAAACCCCAACTCCGCATAGCCCATCGCCATCAGCGTATTTTTGGCACATACTGCAAAACGCCAGCCAAAGCCTACCGGCGCTAACGTCCGGCCGATATGAAGCCCCAAAGCAACGCCATTCAAATCAACCAGCAGCTTGTCCGACCCAAAGCGCCTGCCTTTCCCTGCGGCCAGCACGGCAACGGCAATATCAGCGAAGTCCGTCATTAAACGCTTTCACCATCCCTGCTGCAATCGACAGCGCAATCTCGGGCGCGCTGATGGCGTTGATCGCAACTCCGGCTGGCCCATCGATACGCAGCAATTGGGAGGCATCGACGCGCAGGGCAGTTAGCCGTTCCAAACGCCTGCTATGCGATGCCTTTGACCCAAGTGCCGCAACATACGCCGCGGGGCTGGCCAGTGCAGCATGCAAGGCCGGATCGTCGATTTTGGGATCATGGCTGAGCGTCACGACTGCTGTCCGGGCGTTCGGCCTGAGGGCAGCAATGGCTTCGTCCGGCCAACGTTCATCAAGCGCAACGCCGGGAAATCGCTCAGCGGTCAAAAATCGTGCCCGAGGATCAATGATTGTCACGGCAATGCCCATTGATTGCGCAATGACGGACAAGGCCGCTGCAATTTCCACAGCGCCTATAATTAACAACCGCTTGGGCGGAAGGTAGTGATTGACAAACAGGTCGTCCGCATCCTCCCAAACCTGCTTGCTTGCTCCGGTGTCAAGATTTGTGCCGATCAACACGGTCTCTCCCACCGCCTGCGCGTCGATTAACGTGCCGAACAGTTTGCCGGGGAAAAAATCCTGCGATACATTCTGCACGAGCACAACAATGTCGCCACCGCACGGCAGCCCGACCTCCCATGCCGACCCGTCGGCAACGCCATAACGCCGGATGGCAAAGCTGTTCGCCTCAATCACGTCAGCGGCAACTTGTAATATGTCGCCCTCAACACACCCCCCCGAAACCGATCCTACAAAACGCCCATCTTCATGGACAAGCATATGCGTCCCAATCGGACACGGCGCCGAGCGCCAGGTTTCGACCACCGTGCCCAACGCCATCGATGCGCCGCGCCATGCCTGCACGCTGGCCAATATCCGGTGATGGTCGGCTGCACCTGTTTTCATTTGGGATGGCCTAGCAAAGCGGGAAACAGGTTGCTATATGAAACGCAATGTCGAGCGGAGGAGCAAGCATGGCCATCGAAACAACCATAAATGGCAAGGCGGTCAGCCTGACAGCGGAGCCCGACACGCCCCTTCTGTGGGTCATTCGCGAGGAGCTTGGCCTGACCGGCACAAAGTTCGGTTGCGGTATCGCCGCCTGCGGAGCCTGCTCGGTGCATGTCAACGGCGAAGTAACCCGCTCGTGCAGCGTACCGGTCAGCGAAGTTGCCGGAAAATCGATAACCACTATCGAGGGCCTGAAAGGCGCAGACGGAACGCTGCATGCGGTACAGCAGGCGTGGATTTCCGCTCAGGTCCCGCAATGCGGCTATTGCCAGTCGGGCCAAATCATGGCCGCGGTCGCGCTCATTGAAAAGACAGGAAAGCCGAGCGACGCACAGATTGACGAGGCGATGACCAACATCTGTCGTTGCGGAACCTATCCGCGCATCCGCAAGGCAATCCGCGCCGCCACAGGGCAAGCTGCAACTAATGTTCAAGGAGCCGTATGATGGCTGATAACCCAACCCTTGAAATGGAACCTGCCGCACGTGTGAAACGCAAGGGCGTCAAGCGTCGCGCGTTTCTGATCGCTGGCATCGCAGTTGTCGGCGCCGGGCTATTTGGCATTTCGATGGCCGACGACAACTCGGTTAAACGCGCCGCTAAGCTGACCGCTGGCGAGGGCGAGCATAGCTTTGCGACCTGGCTCAAGATCGCCGAAGACAACACAATAACGATTTATTCGCCGCACACCGACATCGGTCAGGGATCGAACACTGGCCTTGCCCAGATGCTCGCCGAAGAGCTCGACGCGGCATGGGATACGGTTAAGCTCGTGTCGGCACCAGCTGAATCGGCTTTTGCCAACACCGGACTGGGCCGTGGATTTTTGGGCGAAATGACAGGGCAGCCGGGGATCGTCAACGGCATCCCGCAATCCTTCCTGTCTTTCATTGCGCGGCAGATGAATTTGCAAATCACCGGCGGCTCGTCAGCACTTCGCTATACCGGGCAGGTCACTTTCCAAAAGGTCGGCGCGGCCACCAGGCTGGCGCTGATCGAGACGGCGGCCAAAAGGCTGGGCGTTCCGGCTTCCGAACTGACAACACAGGATAGTCGCGTCATCCATGCTAAATCCAACAAGTCGCTGCCATACGGCGAACTGGCGGCCGAAGCGGCGAGCCTGTCGCTCGATAATGATCCGAAGCTCAAAGACCCATCGCAATACCGGTTGATGCGCCAATCGATGCAACGCCTC
>JBGSPK010000216.1:0-3320 GCA_041738665.1 Sphingorhabdus sp.
ATTACGGAATGAGCCCAGAAATAGCTTAAGCGATTTGGACTCAACAATGGTTGCATCAGGCGCGTAATCAATAACCAGATGGGCAAAATCCGGCTGACCGGTTACCGGGCAAAGCGACGTGAACTCTGGCACCGCGAAACGGGTCAGATACAGCGCACCGGGGCGCGGGTTAGGGACATAATCCAACTGCGCTTGCTCAGGCGAAGCAGGAAGCTCGCTTTGGGTACCCAGAAATTTTGTGTTCGGCTGTTCGGTCATGGACAGCGTTTAGCCCCTTCGTCATGCGAAGCAAACGGGTCATGTGATAAAGGCCTTCCATTCATCGCGCATTCAGTAGATTTGGCAATGAGGGCACCAAACAAGGCGAGGGTCGACATGCGTTTTTTCGCAGCAATATTGCTGTTTTTTGCAAATTTGGGCGCGGCGTTCGTGGCTGCTCCGGCATTGGCGCAGGACGCGGTTCCCGAAACGCCCCCAGAGCTTCGCGATTTCAGGCTGGATCAACCCCGCGACCAGACGCCGCCGCAACCTGCGCCACAGCAAACAGCGCCTCAGGAGCCGTCGGTCACACCACCTGAATCGCGCACCCCGCCCGAGACCGCTCGTCCGGCGCCAGGTCCCGTGCGCCAGCGGCCGCAGGAAGCTACCCAGCAATCGCCCGATACAGCGTCGTCACGCACCGATGTACCCGCGCCGGATCAGCAAGTAGCCCCGGCAATCGAACCGGAGGCGACAACTGTACCATCTATCGGGCCACAGCCGGATCCTGACCAAGCACAGATCGCCCCTCCGGTAACCGAAAACGCGATAGTTTGGAATTTGCCGCTCATTGCAGGCATCCTCGTCGCATTGTTGGTGCTCGGCCTGCTTGGATACATCTTGCAACGCCGTAGACGCGACAATTGGCAGTCAGTCGACGCGGATGGATCGGGCAAGGTTGCTACACCAGACCCCAGCAAAAACATTCCGGCCTCTCCGCCAGAAAAGCTCCTCCACGAGCCTGCGCCAACGCCTCCGACTGCCACCGCGCCGGTCCCAGCACAAAAATCAGCCCAAATTTCAGGTGATGTTTCGATCCTGTTCGTTCCGGAAAGGGCGACGATCAGCTTCACTAACCTGACCGTTCAGGGGCAGTTGCAGATCGCCAATCAAGGTAAGTCACCAGCGCGGGACATGCAGTTGCGCGCGGTGCTCGTCTCGGCGAGTAGTGAGCAGCAGCGCGCTATCGATAGCTTCTTTGCCGACCCCGCGCAGATTGCGCCCAACGCCTTAGGCGAAGCCAAACCCGGGGAGCGCCTTGGGCTGTCGCTTGAATTGTCCGTGCCGCTTAGCGAGATGCAAACTTTTCCAGTCGGTGAGCAACTCCTGCTTGTCCCTATCCTTGTCGCCAGCCTGTCTTATGCGCAGGACAATGGCGAAAAGTTCACCGCCAATCTTGCGTGCATGATTGGCCGGGAAGCACAGCCACCCAAACCCAAAATGGGCCCGTTGCGGATCGATAAGGGGCCGCGCAGTTTCGCGCCATTGGGGCAGCGCCCGGTTTACACCTGAAAGCCTGTATCGCCGGTAACAGGTTTCCGGGTTAGCAGGCCGCCATGACCATAGTTATTCCGGTACTGGGGGATCAGCTGAGCCACGACCTGTCCTCATTGTCAGGTCAGGACAAAAATGACTCCATCATTCTGATGGCCGAGGTGGACGAAGAGACCAATTATGTGGGTCACCACAAGTCAAAGCTGGCTTATATCCTATCGGCAATGCGCCATCATGCAGGCGACTTGCGGTCAGCAGGCTGGCATGTCGATTATGTGAAACTGGACGAAGCCCGAAATAGCGGCAGCTTTACCGGCGAACTTGCCCGCGCAATCGAGCGCCACCACCCTGACGCCGTCAGGGTAACCGAAGCCGGCGAGTGGCGGGTGAAGGCGATGCTCGATAGCTGGACGGATCGTTTCGACGTGCCCGTCAATATCATGCCAGACTCCCGCTTTCTTGCTTCGCATACCGAGTTCGAGAATTGGGCTAAAGATCGAAAACAACTGCGCATGGAATATTTCTATCGCGAGATGCGTCGCAAATCCGGACTGTTGATGGATGACGACAAGCCCGAAGGCGGTCAGTGGAATTATGATGCGGAAAACCGCAAACCGGCAAAGCGTGACATGATGATGCCAAAACCGCTGCAATTCGAACCAGATCGGGTCACGCAAGACGTCATCGAAATGATCGAAGCAAGGTTCCCAAAAAACATAGGCCAAACGGAAAAATTCGGTTTTGCCGTTACGCGCGATGATGCGTTGAAACAGCAGCAGCATTTCCTCGATCACGCTTTGCCGCAATTTGGCGATTATCAGGATGCCATGCTCACCGGCGAGCCGTTCCTGTGGCATTCAATCCTTTCCCCTTACATCAACTCGGGACTGCTTGACCCGGTCGCGTTATGCCGTGAGGTCGAGGCGCGCTGGCGCGCTGGCAAAGTGCCGATTAACGCCGCCGAGGGGTTTATCCGCCAGATTATCGGATGGCGCGAATATGTGCGGGGCATTTATTGGTTCGCCGGACCCGATTATGTCGACCGCAATGAACTCGGCGCGAACCGAGACCTTCCGTCTTTTTATTGGACGGGCAAAACCGACATGCACTGCATGAGCGAAGCTATCGGCCAGACGCTTGAATATGCCTACGCCCACCATATCCAACGACTGATGATTACCGGCAATTTCGCGTTGATTGCAGGCGTCGATCCGCGTCAGGTGCATGAATGGTATCTGGCGGTATATGCCGACGCTTATGAATGGGTCGAATTGCCCAATACGCTGGGGATGAGCCAGTTTGGCGATGGCGGGATGTTAGCCTCGAAACCTTATGCGTCGAGCGGGGCCTATATCAACCGCATGTCCGACTATTGCAGTTCCTGCTGCTTCGACGTCAAACAACGTACCGGACCCGATGCCTGCCCATTCAATGCGCTCTATTGGGACTTCATCGCACGTAATGAGCAGAAGCTTCGTGGTAACCCGCGAATGGCGATGCCTTACAAGAATTGGGAGCGGATGAACGACCAGGATAAAAGCGCGTTGCGCGCCAGCGCCAAGCAATTTCTGGAAAGGCTTGGCTAGATTGCAAAAGCGTCTTATCTTGCACTGCACAAGAATCAAAAAGTTGCGGGCAAGGACAGAAATATCATGGAAATTTTGGTAAGCACCGAATGGTTGTCTAAAGAAATCGGTGCGTCCGACCTGCGTGTGGTCGATGCCACCTATTTCATGCCCGACGCCGGCCGTAATGCGGCGGCTGAATATGAAGGCGGTCATATTCCC
>JBGSPK010000217.1:0-5608 GCA_041738665.1 Sphingorhabdus sp.
GTCGTGCGCCAATATGGCGAAGCGCTAGGCAAGCAACTGGTGTTCGCAAATGACGCCCCTGGCTTCATCGTGAATCGCGTGCTGATGCCGATGATCAACGAGGCTTGTTTCGCCTTGGGAGAAGGCGTTGCTACTATTCGCGATATCGATACCGCCTGCCAATTGGGCCTGAACCACCCAATGGGGCCGCTGACATTGGCCGACTTTATCGGGCTTGATACATGTCTGGAAATCACCAATGTGTTGTTCACGTCAACCGGCGACCCCAAATTCCGCCCTGCGCCGATTTTGCAGAAATATGTCGAGGCAGGCTGGTACGGGCGCAAGGTGAAGCGCGGCTTTTACGATTATTCGGGGGACGTCCCCCAACCTACACGATAGCGCCAACGCGTTAGGTCAGTTGCTATTATTTGCTGTAGCGAGTGCCTGTTCGACATCGGCGATAAGGTCATCGACATCTTCTAAACCGATCTGCAGGCGGACGATTGCGCGATTTTTGTCCCAGAGGACTTCGGACCGGCAGGTTTCGGGATGGACCGGTAGGGCAAGGCTTTCGAATCCGCCCCAGCTATAGCCAATCCCGAATAACTCCAGCGCATCGACAAAGGCCGCCGCGTTCGCCTTGCTGCCTTTCAGAACGAACGAAAAAAGCCCCGAGGAGCCGGTGAAATCGCGCTTCCAGATGTCATGCCCGGGGCAGTCAGGCAAAGCAGGGTGGAATACAGCTTCGACTTCGGGACGGTCGTTTAGCGAAAGCGCGATTTTCAGCGCGGAGGCTTCGTGCGCCTTCATCCGCACAGCAAGCGTGCGCAAGCCGCGGCTGGCAAGATATGCATCGTCTGGCGACACCACTTGCCCAAGCTGATGCGCGGTCTGGCGAAGTTTGGCCCATAGGCTTTTATGCGTGGTAACGCTGCCGAGCATTACATCGCTATGCCCGACAATATATTTGGTGGCGGCAAGGATGGTCATGTCCACGCCCTTGTCGAGCGCTGTGTAGAAAAACGGTGTAGCCCATGTGTTATCAAGCAAGGTCAAAACGCCGCGCTTTTTGGCCTCGGCGCAGATGGCAGGGACGTCCTGCACCTCAAAAGTCAGACTGCCCGGTGTTTCCAGCAATATCGCTTTTGTTTTGTCGCAAAACAGGCCTTCGACATCATTGGTCATGGGATTGAAATAGCGTGTCTCGACCCCGAACCGTTTTAGGAAGCCGTCTGCAAAAGCGCGACTGGGATCATAGGCATTGTCGGTCATCAACAGCACGTCGCCCGGATTTAACACCGACAGTAACGCACATGAAATGGCGGCAACCCCCGACGGATACAGCATCGTGCCATGCGCGCCCGGTTCCATCGCGGTGAGCGCTTCAGACAATGACCATTGGGTCGGCGAGCCTCGGCGGCCATAGAAAAACCGACCATCCTCGTTACTTTTTTTTCCCGCCTCAAGCGCAGCAACATCGTCATACAGATGCGTGCTGGCGCGCCAAACAGGGGTGTTAACGACAGGGCCAGTCAGCGCTTTGCTGCGCCCGCCTGTAACGATTTTCGTGGCTGGCTTTTGGGAATCGCCGTTATGGCTCAAGCCGCACCTTGCGCCTTGGGCGTGTCCTTATCCAGACCCCACTCCGACCAGCTGCCATCATATAAAGCTACATCTTTTTTACCGGTCAGACGCGCGCCGAACAGAACTACGGCGGCTGTCATGCCTGATCCGCAAGTGGTAATCATTGGCTTATCCAGATCGACACCCGCGTCCTTGAATGCAGCAATCAAATCATCGCCGCGTTTCCAAGTGCCGTCGGCGTTATACAGATTACCATAAGGCAGGTTGCGGCTGCCCGGGATATGGCCGGACGCCATTTCAGGGCGTGGTTCGGCTTCTTCGCCGGTAAAACGCCCGGCACCGCGGGCATCGACGACTTCGGCGTTCTTGCTGTGGAGGTTGGCGAGCATGTCGGCTTTGTTCCTGACGGCCTGATCGTCCTTCCATACCGTGAAATGCCGGTGGCGCAGCGCAGGCTTGCCTGTTTCAAGGGGGCGGCCTTCCGCTTTCCATTTGGCGATGCCGCCGTCCAGAACAGCGACATCATGCGCACCGAATAGAGTGAGCATCCACCACGCGCGGGTTGCCGATTTGAACGGGCTATCGTCATAGACAACAATCCGGCTGCCGTCACCGAGGCCCAGCGATTGCATGCGGCTCGCAAACTTCTCCGCAGGAGGCAGCGTATTGGGCAGGTTGCTGTTGGCGTCTGCGAGTTCGTCCAGATCCATGAAGACTGCCGTGGGGATATGGCCGCCTTCATATTCCGCCTGAGCATTTCGGCCAAGATCGGGCATGAAATAGGTAGCATCAACCACCCGCAGGTCGGACGCACCGATTTCCTTAGCCAACCATTCGGTGCTTACCAAAATTTCCATGATATTATTGTCCTTGCCCGCAACTTTTTGATTCTTGTGCAGTGCAAGATAAGACGCTTTTGCAATCTAGCCAAGCCTTTCCAGAAATTGCTTGGCACTGGCGCGCAACGCGCTTTTATCCTGGTCGTTCATCCGCTCCCAATTCTTGTACGGCATCGCCATTCGTGGGTTACCACGAAGCTTCGGTTCATTGCGTGCGATAAAGTCCCAATAGAGCGCATTGAACGGGCAGGCATCGGGTCCGGTACGTTGCTTGACGTCGAAGCGGCAGGAACTGCAATAGTCGGACATGCGGTTGATGTAGGCCCCGCTCGATGCATAAGGCTTGGACGCCAACATCCCGCCATCGCCAAACTGGCTCATGCCCAATGTGTTGGGCAGCTCGACCCATTCATAAGCGTCGGCATAGACCGCCAGATACCATTCATGCACCTGACGCGGATCGACGCCTGCAATCAACGCAAAATTGCCGGTAATCATCAGTCGCTGGATATGGTGGGCGTAGGCATATTCAAGCGTCTGGCCGATGGCTTCGCTCATGCAATGCATGTCGGTTTTGCCGGTCCAGTAGAAGGACGGCAGGTCACGCGTTGCTCCCAATTCATTGCGGTCAACATAATCGGGTCCGGCGAACCAATAGATACCCCGCACATATTCGCGCCATCCGATAATCTGGCGGATAAAGCCCTCGGCGGCGTTAATCGGAACCTTGCCAGCGCGATAGCGCGCCTCGACCTCACGGCATAAGGTGATTGGGTCAAGCAGTCCTGAATTGATGTAAGGAGAAAGGATTGAATGCCATAGGAACGGCTCGCCAGTCAGCATAGCATCCTGATAATCGCCAAATTGCGGCAGGGCGTGATCAAGGAAATGCTGCTGCTGTTTCAATGCATCATCGCGCTTAACGGCCAAACCGAATTTTTCCGTTCGGCCTATGTTTTTTGGGAACCTTGCTTCGATCATTTCGATGACGTCTTGCGTGACTCTATCTGGTTCGAAATGTAACGGCTTCGGCATCATCATGTCGCTTTTTGCGGGTTTGCGGTTTTCCGAATCATAATTCCACTGACCGCCTTCAGGTTTGTCGTCATCCATCAACAGTCCGGATTTGCGACGCATGTCGCGATAGAAAAACTCCATACGCAGTTGTTTGCGATCTTTCGCCCAATTCTCGAACTCGGCATGCGAAGCCAGAAAGCGGGAGTCTGGCATGATATTGATCGGCACGTCGAAACGATCCGCCCAGCTATCGAGCATCGCCTTCACCCGCCACTCGCCAGCTTCGGTTACCCTGATGGCACTGGGGCGGTGGCGCTCGATTGCGCGGGCAAGTTCGCCGGTAAAGCTGCCGCTATTTCCGGCTTCGTCCAGTTTCACATAATCGACAAGCCAGCCTGCTGACCGTAAGTCGTCCGCATGATGGCGCATTGCCGACAGGATATAAGCCAGCTTTGACTTATGGTGACCCACATAGCCGGTCTCTTCGTCCACCTCGGCCATCAGAATGATGGAGTCATTTTTGTCCTGACCTGACAATGAGGACAGGTCGTGGCTCAGTTGATCGCCGAGTATCGGAATAAGTGTGGCCATGACGGCCTGCTACGCTGTAAGCCCGTGACCGGCGATACAGGCTTTCAGGTGTAAACCGGGCGCTGCCCCAATGGCGCGAAACTGCGCGGCCCCTTGTCGATCCGCAGCGGGCCCATTTTGGGTTTGGGTGGCTGTGCTTCTCGGCCAATCATGCACGCAAGATTGGCAGTAAATTTTTCACCGTCATCCTGTGCATAAGACAGGCTGGCGACAAGGATGGGGACAAGCAGGAGTTGTTCACCGACTGGAAAAGTCTGCATCTCGCTAAGCGGCACGGACAATTCAAGCGACAGTCCAAGGCGCTCGCCGGGTTTGGCTTCGCCTAAGGCGTTCGGCGCAATCTGCGCGGGGTCGGCAAAGAAGCTGTCGATAGCGCGTTGCTGCTCGCTGCTCGCCGAGACGAGCACCGCGCGCAATTGCATATCCCGCGCTGGCGACTTTCCGACATTTGCGATTTGCAACTGCCCTTGCACGGTCAGGTTGGTGAAGCTGATCGTCGCTTTTTCCGGAACGAACAGGATCGAAATATCACCTCCCGTTTGAGCTGATTTTTGTGATGTGACTGGCGCGGTGGCCATGGCAGGAGGAAGCACTGGATCTTGATTGAGCTTCGCTGGTGGGGACGCCGGAATGCTTTGGCTCGGGGCTGGTTCTGCAATCTCGCCCGATGCATCGGCTGCGACTGACGGCCAGTTGTCGCGTCTGCGGCGCCGCAAAATGTATCCAAGCAGGCCAAGTATCAACAACGCGACGAGGATGCCTATTAAGAGAGGCAAGTTCCAGACTGTTGCTCTTTCCGTTGCAGGGGGGGGAGCTGGCGCTTGGTCAAGGTTCGGTTGTGGTGCAACCGACGCATCAGCCGTCACCTCCGGTTCGATTACTGGGGCTACTTCCTGATCCTGCGCTGATGCGTCGCTGCGTGACGACGCTGAGTCGGGCGATTGTGGGATGGCTTCCTGCGGCCGCTGGCGCACGGGACTTGGTGCCGGACGCGCGGTCTCGGGCGGGGTGCGCGCTTCAGGTGGTGTGACTGACGGCTCCTGAGGCGCAGCTTGCTGCGGTGCGGGTTGAGGCGGCGCTTGTTCGCGCGGTTGATCCAGCCTGAAATCGCGAAGCTCTGGGGGCGTTTCGGGAACCGCGTCCTGCGCCAATGCCGGAGCAGCCACGAACGCCGTGCCCAAATTTGCAAAAAACAGCAATATTGCTGCGAAAAAACGCATGTCGACCCTCGCCTTGTTTGGTGCCCTCATTGCCAAATCTACTGAATGCGCGATGAATGGAAGGCTTTTATCACATGACCCGTTTGCTTCGCATGACGAAGAGGCTAAACGCTGCCCATGACCGAACAGCCGAACACCAAATTTCTGGGTACCCAAAGCGAGCTTCCTTCTTCGCCTGAGCAAGCGCAGCTAGATTATGTCCCCAACCCGCGTCCCGGTGCGCTGTATTTGACTCGTTTCGCGGTGCCAGAGTTCACGTCGCTTTGCCCGGTAACCGGTCAGCCGGATTTTGCCCATCTGGTTATTGATTACGCGCCTGATGCAACCATTGTTGAGTCCAAATCGCTTAAGCTATTTCTGGGCTCATTCCGTAAT
>JBGSPK010000218.1:0-4194 GCA_041738665.1 Sphingorhabdus sp.
TGCTGGTGACGTTGATAGTGCTTGGCCCGGTTATCGGGCTTCACCTCGAAAACAGAAGAATGACGAGTGAGAGTTTTGGATTGACAGAATTTCCGACCTGAGCCGGGAAGTGTGAGGAGGATGTATGATGGATGACATGAAGATTGTGGGCACATTCGATGTGACCGAGATGGTGTTTTTGGCATTCGTGCTGTTTTTTCTCGGGCTCATGGTTTACCTGCGCCGCGAAGACCGGCGCGAAGGCTATCCGCTTGAGGATGAGGTAACCGGCCGCATCGACACCCCAGGAGGTGTGCTTTCCGCAGCCACTCCCAAGACATTTCATATGCCATTCGGCCGTGGCACGGTCACCACGCCAACCCAAGGCCGTGAAAAAGTCGATATAGCTGGAGCGCGCACATTCCGTTCACCGGGCGCACCATATTACCCGACCGGAAATCCGCTAGTTGATGGCATTGGCCCTGCAGCATGGGCGGAGCGGGCCAAACACACCGATCTGGATGGTGAAGGCCGGAACCGGATTGTGCCGATTGGGGCCACCGAACATATCTCGGTGCATGCCCGCGATGCTGACCCGCGTGGCATGTCGGTAATCGGTGCCGATGGAGCCGTTGCCGGAACCGTCACTGACCTTTGGGTCGATCGGGCTGAGCATGTAATCCGCTATCTTGAAATCGATACCGGCGCGAAGAAGATACTAGCACCCATGGCGATGTCCAAAGTGAAGGGCCGCAGCCGGCAGGTCGAAATTGACGCGATCAATGCCGCGGACTTTGCAGCAGCACCTGTTCCTGGAACTGCTGGTCAAATCACCTTCTACGAAGAAGAGCGGATCGTTGCCTATTTTGGCGGCGGCTATCTATACGCCAATCGCGCGCGTCAGGAGCCGCTGATATGAGCGAATACGACCACGAACCGGTCCGGGGGCTCCCCGGTGCGTTGCCAGATGATGAACACATCCTCTGGCAATCAGCGCCGGACTGGAAACATCTGGTAAAGGCCGCGCTCCACATCCGCCTCTCCGCTGCCTATTTCGCGGTGATTGTCATCTGGGCCGTGTCGAGGAGCGATTTCAATACTGCCATTGCCGTGACGATACTCGGTACCGTCGTCGTCGCGCTTTTCACATTATTTGCTTGGGGCGTCGGCCGTACTACCGTCTACACGCTGACCAACAAGCGCATTGTGTTGCGGGTCGGCGTGGCGCTCAACAAATGCATCAACTTGCCGCTTTCCGAAATCGAAACGGCCAATCTGAAAATGCTTGCCGATGGACATGGCAATATCGTGCTCGACCTCAAAGGCATGCCGCGCTTGGGCTATATCATGCTGTGGCCGCATGCCCGTTCGATGCGCTTTGTTCGCCCGCAACCGATGCTTCGCGCGATACCTGATGCACGCAATGTTGCCGCTATGCTCTTCAAGGCCACACAGAAGGTGCAGGCAGTAGCTCCCATAGAAACGCAGCAGCAGCGCACACGCGATATTCCGTTGATTGGAGCACCGGCATGAGTCACGCAGTTCATCATGACCCCACGGTCCCACGCGGCGCACTAATCGGTGTGGCGGTGGTACTGCTGTTTACGATGGCAGTCACTGGAGCAACCAGACTGGGTTTGATCCCTCATACCGCTGACCCGACGGCATCGCGCGCTGCAGGCAATGTCCAAGCGGCGCAAGTGCGTGAATTGCGCTTCGCCGACCGGGCCGATGGCGCGGTCGTGGTCAGTGATGCGGCAACCGGCGAAACGGTAAAGATTATAGGCTTTGGCCAAGGCGGATTTTTCCGTGCGACAGTGCGCCGGATGGCCAAAAGGCGTATCGCCGAAGGCATCAGCGCAGAGCCGCCATTCAAACTGACTTTGTGGGATAATGGTGCATTGTCGCTGAGCGATCCGCAAACAGCCACCGAAGCCGAAATCTATGGATTTGGTGCCGACCATACCAAGGTTTTCGCCGAAATGCTCAAGGACCCGATTACATGACCCGGTTACTGTCCACTGAAATGTTCGACACGCCGTGCCGGATCGAAGTCGAACAAAGCGCCGAGCATTTTCATGCGCATGTCGAACTTGACGGTGATGTCCAAATCCATCCTGGCGACCGTGTTCGGGTACATGGCGATCCCATCATGGTCGCGTTCGGTGAGAGCGTTGTATTCCATCGCAACGCAACGGTGCAACGTGCTGGCGCCTTCCGCCGCGCATGGACGAAATTTGCCAGCAACTTTGAGATAACCGAATTGTACGAAGTCAGTTTTACGGCTGGGAGGCTATAATGAACGCGCCGGTAAAATTTGAAAAACCGCTTGTCGCCGAATTTGATACGATGGCGATTGCGCGCACTGACACGGTGCTGGCGCCGCGGTTCTACACGACTGATTATGAAGCGATGGACCGGATCGATGTATCGCTGGTGCGAAGCGAATGGGAAGGTCTGATGGATGAAATGGAAGGCGATCCAAACAAGCGCCATTTCAAGAAGACCAATGCCTTCGAAGGTGTGATTGAGGGTTTAGAGCCTGAGTTACAGGCCGAGTTTATCGATTTTCTGGCAAGCTCGCTGACTTCGGAATTTTCAGGCTGCATCCTTTATGCGGAAATTGCCAAGCGGACAAAGAATCCTGATATGAAGCGGCTGTTCAAGCTGCTTGCCCGTGATGAAAGCCGCCATGCCGGGTTTATCAACGAAACGTTGAAAGGTTCAGGCATCGGCATCGACCTGAGCTTCCTAACCAAAACCAAGAAATACACCTTCTTCAAACCGAAGTTCATTTTCTACGCGGTCTATCTGTCGGAGAAAATTGGCTATGCCCGTTACATAACGATCTTCCGCCATCTGGCGCGGAATCCGCAGAATAAATTTCATCCGATATTCGACTGGTTTGAAGAATGGTGCAATGACGAGTTCCGCCATGGCGAGGCCTTCGCTCTCTTGCTGCGCGCCGACCCGAAATTGCTTCAAGGCGCGAACAAATTGTGGATCCGTTTCTTCCTGCTCTCGGTCTATGCAACGATGTATGTGCGCGATCATAATCGCCCAGTGTTCCATAAAGCCCTGGGCGTTCACCCGGCTGAATATGGGTATCAGGTTTTCTCGATCTGCACTGAAATCAGCAAGCAGGTCTTCCCTGTAGAGCTCGATACCGATGACCTACGTTTCCGCAAGGCCATGGAAGATTTGCGGCTGGCATCAGTCGGCATCGAAAACGCGAAAGTTCGCGGTGGAATCGCAGGCGCGTTTGGCCGCGTCAAATATATGGCCAAGGCAGGCTTCTCCTTCGCGCGCATGTATTTCATGAAACCGCGTACTAACGAGTTGCCAAGCCAGATCAGGCTTTCGCCCGCATGGTGATGGGCACCAGCCTTGCCCTGCCGTTCATGGTGGTCATTGTGCTGTGGTTTGTAAGCACGGGACTGGTTGCTATGATCAACCACCGGTTGCGGCAATCCTTCGGTCGCGCTGTTATCATTGCAGGGATCTGTGCGTCTTTGGGTCTCGCGCTGCTCGTGCTGACCAGCCACTCGACGGCGGTCTGGGCAGCTTATGTTTCCTTTGTGGGTGGATTGCTGATTTGGAGCTGGCATGAAATCAGTTTCCTGACCGGAGCAGTGGCCGGGTCGCACCGAGAGGTGTGTCCACCCGATGCCCGCGGTTGGCAGCGATTTTCGCTCGCGACGATGGCGCTGATCCATCATGAAATTGCGCTGGCGATGACGGCGGCGTTGCTATTGTCGCTGAGCGCAGTCACCACCAACCCGACTGGCGCTTATACCTTCGCGTTATTGCTGATTTTCCGGCTGTCTTCGAAGCTCAATATCTATTGGGGTGTTCCGAACATGAGCGACGAATTGCTGCCGCTTCACTTGGCATACCTGAAGAGCTATTTCGGCCCCAAGCGTTTGCAGCCTATGCTGGTGCTTTCGACGTTCGCCATCGTCGGATTAGGCGCTTATTTTGCAAATGCTGCTTTTAACGCAAACCAACCTAATGAAGCGGCGCAGGCAAGCCTTTTGTGCTGCCTTTGCATGCTGGCGGCGCTCGAACATTTATTCCTTGCTATTCCGTTCCGCGACTCCGCATTGTGGAATTGGGCCTTGGAAGCAAAGAACAAGAAAATAGAATATTGAAGAGGGAGTGAGGCATGGATTACGAGGCATTTTTCGGCAATGAGCTGACCGCCGTCCGCGAAGA
>JBGSPK010000231.1:0-1889 GCA_041738665.1 Sphingorhabdus sp.
CATCGACAAGACCATGGGTCTTCGTCCGACCGAAGATGCAGAGCGCGAAGGTCTCGACCTCTCCTCACATGGAGAACGCGCCTACAACTATTGAGTTTCAAGACTTGGCGGCGGGGCGTTCTCTCTCCTCTCCTTATACGCCCCGCCCCCTCCCGGTGTTCCTCCCGCGAACATCCACCTTACGGCCCGGACCAGCGATGGTTCGGGCCATTTTTGTAGGCTATAACGACAAGGAAAATAGAAAGGCTGCACGAAAGGACGGCCTCGTTAGAGCACAAAAAATGCCGGTGTAAGTTACGCGACCTTGGATTCGGCTCCAAGGATCAAAGGATCGGCAACTTTGCTGATATCAACCGTAGTACGGGAAATGCTCGGTGCGCCGCCTGAAGATTTGTGCTTGAACTTGCCTTCGACCTGTCCGCCTGGAGCAATCGTCAAATTGTTGTAAACGACATCGCCGATGATCCGTGCACTAGCTTCGATAACAAGGTCATTAGCCTCTATCGACCCTTCGACTTTACCAGAAAGCTTCGCCGACTCGGCGGTAACTTTACCCGAAATCACGCTACCCTCGCCTTGAACAATGCTGCCGCAGGTTACGTCACCCTGCACCTTGCCATCAATGTGCAGGTCAACGCGTGCATTTACATTGCCGACGATTTCCACGTCGGACGCAATGATAGAGAAGGTATGTCCCGAATTATTCATGCGATTATGACTTCTTTGCGAGTTTGCTGGAATTGTCGGCACGGTTTCCCGCGACGGTTTGGACTTCGAGAACATCAGGATTTGCCTCCAAAAACTTTCGCGGGTTGATTGCCTGCCCGTTCAGGCGGACCTCAAAATGCAGGTGGCTGCCGGTCGAACGACCTGTGCTGCCCATCCGCGCAATTTGTACACCGCGCGCAACCTTCTGGCCAAGCGAAACGTTGAAGCCCGACAGATGGGCATAACGCGTTACCAAACCGTTCGCATGTGTGATTTCGATGCAGTTGCCATAGCCGCCTTGATTTCCGGCAAAGGTGACCTTGCCTTCGGCTGCAGCGAGTATCGGCGTTCCAATGGGGCCTTTGAAATCAAGCCCGGCGTGCATTGCACCGCCTCCGGTGAACGGATCGCTGCGATACCCAAAGCCGCTCGACATTAGCATGACAGCGGCGGGCATTGAGGTCGGGATTGCCGCAAGCGCACGCTCCATCGCGTCCATGCGGCCGAGCGACGCAGCAAGCTTGGTAAAGCGCGGGTCGCGGACATCTTTTTTGGCGTTGCCGAAGAATGATTCAAATGGACCACCCTGCGCAGCTGTCGCCTGCCGGGCCAGTACGTCCGGGTTCAGCCCGAATTGGCGAATTGCTGCTTCGGCTTTTTGCGTGCGGGCCAGCGCGACTCGGGTCATAAATTCCGCAAAGTGAATCTGACGCGCTTCAATCTGCGCAAGTCCGGCAGCTTCCGGCACTAGCGCGCTGATTTTTTTTACGGCCTTGTCTTCTTCCGTTACTGTTGTCGAACCAGAAACAGCGGGAACCTCGTCAAGATATTGTTCGCTTAAAGATTCAAGCATCTTCTGGCGACGCTGCAGGTCAGCAGTAACCTCGTCAATCGAGCCGCGATAATTGGCGACGCGTTCTTCGGCCGACTCAATCTTTGCCTGCTTTTCGCTCAGCGCCATACGCTCGATGGTCACACTAATCTGGTTTATCGCCATACCGAGCGTGATAATCAGCCATACGCCGACGACGAGCGCAACAGAGGCTGCAACACGACGTTGCAGCTGCGCAGATATCTTCAAAAACCGGACTTGGCCATTGGCCCGCATGAAAAATTCGCGGTCAATAAACCATCCAGCGATCCGGTATTTCCAACCGGACATTCTGGTCTGTAGCGACACG
>JBGSPK010000246.1:0-11015 GCA_041738665.1 Sphingorhabdus sp.
AGGAGAAGTACCATGATTTCAGGTTTATTGGCATTCATTGGCCGGGTCATGCTCGCGGTGATATTCATCATCTCGGGCGCAATGAAGCTCACTGATATTTCGGGGACTGGGACCTATATGGCGAGTGTCGGTCTGCCATCCAGCATGGCTTTTCCAGTAGCATTATTCGAAGTTGTCGGCGGACTGATGATCGTTTTTGGCGTGTTCACCCGCCTGACCGCGCTCGCTTTTGCAGCGTTCTGCTTGCTTACCGCATTGCTCTTCCACCGCGAGACTGCCGACCCCATTCAAGCTGCGATGGCGTTCAAGAATATTGCCATCGCGGGCGGCTTTCTCTGTCTGTTTGCTTATGACCAGAAAAGCTGGAGCTTCGATTCCTATCGCACCCGCAAACGTCGGGAGGCCGATGCAAGGGTCGCAGCCACTAGCGACCATCCTGCAACTGGGGCTGGCTAAAAGCATCACGCTCTTTTGACATTCTTCTTCGCCCAGCCCATCAGATGGGAAACAGAATCACGGGAGAGATTTGAATGTCAGACGCACGAGAATTCGACATCATCGTCTACGGCGCAACGGGATATACCGGACGCTTGGTCGCCGAATATCTGAAGGACAAATCCGGGCTGAAATGGGCGATGGCTGGACGCTCATTATCCAAGCTTGAGGAAGTGCGCGACCTGATAGGCGCGCCATCCAGTACGCCTTTGGTTGTCGCAGATGCTTCCGACCCCGCCTCGCTCGACGTAATGACGAAGCGCACCAAAGTCGTGCTGACGACGGTTGGGCCATATCAGCTTTACGGTGATGAGCTTGTCGCGGCGTGCGTTACCAACGGCACCGACTATACCGACCTGTGCGGCGAACCGGCATGGATGCGACAGAAGATTGACCAGCATGACGCAGCAGCAAAGGCTTCGGGCGCGCGAATTGTGTTTTCTGCAGGGTTCGATTCAATCCCGTTCGACCTCGGCGTGCTCATGTTGCAAAAACATTGCTTGGAGAAATTCGGAGCGCCTGCACCGCGCGTCAAAGGCCGTGTTCGCGCGATGAAGGGCACCTTCTCCGGCGGCACTGCGGCCAGTTTGAAGGCCACGATGGCCGCTGCGGCAAAAGACCCTGCGGTTATCGGCTATCTGGTCAATCCTTTCAGTCTGGCCGGCGGCTTTGAAGGGCCGCCACAACCGCCGGGCAACAAGCCTGAATATGACGAAAGCCTCGGCAGCTGGGCCACCAACTTTGTGATGGCGCCTATCAATACCAAAAATGTTCACCGCACCAACGCGCTGCTTGGTCAGAAATATGGTGCGGATTTTGTCTATGATGAAATGATGCTCACCGGCCCGGGCGAGCAAGGCGAGACTATTGCCAAGCATGTTGCCTCGACGCCGATGATGGGTGGGGCCGATGACCCCAAACCCGGCGAAGGCCCGACCAAGGAAGAGCGCGAGACAGGCTTTTACGACGTGCTGTTCGTCGGTGAATATGCCGATGGCAAACGCGCAATGCTAAGCGTCAAGGGCGACAAGGACCCCGGCTATGGTTCGACATCGAAGATGATCAGCGAAACCGCGATCGCGTTGTGCGAAATCGACGGAGCCGGCGGCGTGACTACCCCAGGTGCTGCTTTAGGCGAGGCATTGGTCAAAAGGTTGCAGGCAAATGCCGGTCTGACCTTTGCCGTCGAAAGCTAGACCTTTCAAAGCGGGCCGCCCACGCCTATATGGCCCAAGCCATGTTAGGTCGCCTCTTCAAAAAAGCTGCTGTCCAGCGTCCGCTCGATACCGCGCGGGTGCCAGATGGCATGCGCGTTTACGCCATTGGCGATGTCCACGGGCGGAATGATTTGCTGCAATCATTGCTCGCGAAGATTGAGGCTGACGATGCGCAGCGCGGGCCTGCGAATACGCAAATCATCTTTCTGGGCGACCTGATGGACCGCGGCGAGGACAGCGCAGGCGTAATCGACACCGCAATCGCACTAAAGGCAGCGGGTAAAAATGTGCGTTTCTTGATGGGCAATCACGAAGAAGTATTTGTCCGCGCCTGTCGCAACAATGACCCAAAGGTTACGCGTTTCTTCCTGCGGATTGGCGGCGAAGCCACTGTGTTATCCTATCCCATCACGCGCGCCGAGTATATTACGCTAGACATGGAGCAACTGTGCGAACGGCTGCAAACCTTGGTGCCGCGGGAGCATCTCGAATTTATCGAGAGCTTCGAGGACCAGATCGTCATCGGCGATTATGCCTTTGTCCATGCTGGCATTCGCCCCGGTGTGCCACTGTCAGAACAAAAACCCAGCGACCTTCGCTGGATACGAGAGGATTTCGTGGATCAGCGCGGAGACCTCGAAAAGGTCGTGGTCTACGGTCACACGATTTATGACGAAGTAGAGGAGCGCGGGTCGCGAATTGGTATCGATACCGGCGCTTATGCTTCGGATAAATTGACTGCGCTTGCATTAGAAGGCGGCGAGCGCTGGTATTTGCAAACCTGATGCGTTAGCCAGTGGGAATGAGAAAACTCCCCCTATATGCAAGCCTGCTTGCCCTCACCGTGGCAACCCCATCAATCGCTCAGAACGAAGCCAGTCCAGCCCGACTTAAGGCCGATGTCGAAAAACTGGTCAGCTTCGGTACACGCCATACGCTGAGTTCAGCGACCGACCCCAAACGGGGCATTGGTGCAGCGCGGGCATGGGCCAAGTCAGAATTTGAGAAAATTTCCAAGGCCTGCAAAGGCTGCCTGACCACCGAAATGCTCGAGCGCAAGATGTCCGGCCCGCGCGTCCCGAACGGCGTGAACATCGTCGACGTACTTGCGATCAAGCCGGGCAAAATGGGTTGGGATCATGTCATCATTATCGCGGGCCATATCGACAGCCGCGTTTCGGATGTGATGGACTTCACCAAAGACGCGCCGGGGGCCAATGATGACGGGTCGGGAAGTGCGCTGGTTATCGAAGCCGCGCGACTGATGTCGAAGCAGCCGCAAGGCGAGGCGACGATTGTCTTCGCTTTGCTGTCTGGTGAAGAACAGGGCCTGTTTGGCGGACGTTTGCTTGCGGAGACAGCCAAAGAGCGTGGCTGGAAGGTGACCGCGATGCTCAACAACGACATCGTGGGCGGAACGCTTGGCACTGACGGTCGCAAGGTCGACAATGTCGTCCGCATCTTTAGCGAAGGCATCCGCGCGTCGGAGGATATGACCGCGCAACTTGCACGGCGTGGCAGCGGCGGCGAGGATGATGGACCAAGCCGTGCGCTGATGCGCTATGCTGACAAGGTGGCCGAAGCTGAAATGGGTAAAATCGGCTTGGATGCATTCGGCGTCCGCCGCCCCGATCGCTTTGCGCGCGGCGGCGACCATTTGCCAGCGCTCGAGCTTGGACTTCCTGCAATCCGTTTCACCGTGGGTGTCGAGAATTACCACCACCAGCATCAGGATTTGCGCACCGAGAACGGCATCGAATATGGTGACACCGTCGACAAGATGGATTTTGATTATCTCGCGAAGGTGACAGCACTGAACGTCGCGACCGCCAATGCGCTGGCTGCGGCTCCACCGGCACCTGCATCGGCAAAGCTCGGCGGTGCGGTTTCTTCGGATACCAAAGTGGAATGGGCGCCGGTCGCTGGGGCAACCGGCTATCGTATTTATTCGCGTAAGGCCGATCAGCCGAACTGGACCGATGTCGTTGCCGTTGACGACGCTCTGGCTGCGTCTCACACCCTGAAAGGCGTTATCGTCGATGACCATTTTGTCGGTGTTTCTGCGGTGAACGCTTCTGGTAAAGAGAGCGTCATCACTTTTGCAGGTTTGCCGCCCCGGAACTGAGCAGTGCTCATAAACAAAGGGCGCAGCCCCATCTGGCTGCGCCCTTCATTTACTCGGGGTTTAATTTCTAACGTACGTCAAGCAACCATAGGTTGTTCCATATCGTCGAGATCGCGTAGCACATAGCCGCGGCCCCAGACGGTTTCGATGTAGTTTTCGCCCATACAGGCCAGCGACAATTTCTTGCGCAGCTTACAGATGAAAACGTCGATAATTTTGAGTTCGGGTTCGTCCATGCCGCCATAGAGGTGGTTGAGGAACATTTCCTTGGTGAGCGTCGTGCCTTTGCGCAAGCTAAGCAGCTCGAGCATTGCATATTCCTTGCCGGTCAGGTGAACGCGGCTGCCGTCGACTTCGACTGTCTTCGCATCGAGGTTGACCGATAGCTTGCCGGTACGAATTACCGATTGCGAGTGGCCCTTCGAACGGCGCACAACCGCATGAATGCGGGCAACGAGTTCTTCGCGGTGGAACGGCTTGGTGACATAATCGTCGGCGCCAAAGCCGAATGAGCGAACCTTGCTGTCCATTTCCGAAATGCCGGAAAGAATAAGCACCGGCGTCTGCACCTTGGCTACGCGCAGTTTCTTCAGCACATCATAGCCGTGCATGTCAGGCAAATTAAGGTCGAGCAATATGATGTCATAATCATAGAGCTTACCCAGATCGAGGCCTTCTTCGCCCAGATCGGTGGTGTAGACATTGAATCCTTCGGTCGCGAGCATCATCTCGATGGCTTTCGCGGTGGTAGGCTCATCTTCAATCAAAAGCACACGCATTGGGCAAACCCCTTTTAGTTTTGCAACTACCCAACGACCGATCCACACCCCTGCGATGCGGTCATTGGTTTTCATTAACCATATTGGAAATGAACTGAAAAGGTTAATTTCGTCTTAACGCAGCGATTCCAACGAGTCGCAAGCGAAGATTAAGATAAGAAATGACTCATTTCCGCGGGTTTAGGAGTCATTCGGCCGAGAGAAAATATTTCGTCAAGAAGGCGCCGAAGCACCGCTCTAACGACAGAAATTGAAGATTTGACCGAAGTAGCTCGGATTCTCAGCACCGATACCGACGCGTTTTTTAACGATTGCCCTTTTTTCGCCGCCGAATAGACTGGTGTGAATTTCCGAGGGGGGGAACGTCCAGATGATAAAATCGGTACTGCTTTTGTTGGCTTCGAGCCTCATTGCGCCAAGCGTGTCGGCTGCAACCAATCCGCGTCCCGACCAGTTGGCGTTCCTTGAACTTTACAAGGAACTGGTGGAGACCAATACGACTTTATCCTCGGGCAGCTGTACATTGGCCGCGGAACGGATGGCCTCGCGGTTAAAGACTGCTGGATTTAGCGACAATCAGATAACCCTGTTTGCCATCCCTGAAAATCCCAAGGAAGGTGGATTGGTTGCAGTCTATCCCGGCACCTCGACGACATTGAAACCGCTATTGCTCATTGCGCATATCGACGTCGTCGAGGCCAAGCGCGCCGACTGGGAACGTGATCCGTTCGTTATGGTCGAAGAAAATGGCTATTTCTATGGCCGCGGCACTGCCGACAATAAAGCGCAGGCCGCGGTATGGGTTGATACACTTATCCGTTTCAAGCAGCAGGGCTATAAACCCAAGCGCACGATCAAGGTGGCGCTCACCTGTGGCGAGGAGACCAACGGCGCATTCAACGGTGCGCAATGGCTGACGGAAAACCGTCGTGACTTAATAGATGCCGAATTTGCGTTGAACGAGGGCGGTGGCGGCGACAGCGATGGCAAAGGCAAGGTAATTGGTCAGTCGGTGCAAGTCGGTGAAAAGACCTTCGCCAATTATCGCCTCGAAACCCGCAACCCCGGCGGCCACAGCTCTGTGCCGGTGCGCGACAACGCGATTTACCAGCTATCGCGCGCGCTGACTAAAATCGACGAGTATCAGTTTCCTGCTGAAATGACCGATGTTACGCGACGCTATTTTGCCGAGGCGGGCAAAGGCCGTGGCGATGATATCGGTAACGCGATGGTGAAGCTCGCCGCGAACCTGAACGACAAGGAAGCCGAAGCCATCGTCAACACCGATCGGTTCCTGCACAGCAATTTGCGCACGACCTGCGTTGCAACCTTGCTCGATGGTGGCCATGCCGCGAACGCTCTGCCACAGCGCGCCGGGGCCAATATCAACTGCCGCATCTTTCCCGGCCATAGCATCGAAGAGACGCGGACGGAATTAGCGCGAATTATTGGCGATGCAGGAGTTACGGTTACCACGCTTCCGCCACCGCGCCCATCACCACCGGCACCAACACTGGACCCAAAAATCATCGGCCCGATGGAAGGGCTATCGGCAAAATATTGGCCGGGCATTCCAGTGATACCGTCGATGGCCAACGGCTATACCGACGCCACATTTCTGGGCGCGGTTGGCATTGCCACATACGGCATCCCCGGAATGTGGGGCGATCCCGATGGAAATGGTGTGCACGGCCTCAACGAAAGAATGGAAGTCCGGTCGGTCTATATGGGGCGCGATTATATGTATGATCTGGTGAGGGCATATGCGGACTAACCGCTAACTCAATTTCTCCGCCAGATAGTCAATCAACGCTGTCACTCGTGCAGGCCGGATTGTCCCCGGCGGTGTTACCAAGTGCAGTGCGACAGGCTGGGGTCGCCAGCCCTCTAATATCGGCACCACCGCGCCGCTTGTCAGATCGGCGTCGATAATGAAGTCAGGCACCACCGCGATGCCATGGCCCGACCTTAAACTGTAGAGCATGACATCGCTGTTGTTGGCGCGCAGGCGGCCATGGGGGCGAACAGCGGCTTCTTCGCCTTTGGCGTTCGTAAAGCGCCAAAGCTCTGGTGTGGTGAGCAACGAGTACCGCAGACATTCATGCTCGCCAAGTTCGGCAGGGTGGCGCGGGGTGCCCATGCGATCGAGATAGGATAAAGCGGCGACGATGTGGGTTTTGATATCACGCAGCTTTCGGGCGCGCAAAGAACTATCGGGCAGCGACGCGATCCGCAGGCCAATGTCGAAGCCTTCTCCGATCAGGTCAACCTTTGCGTCGCTGAGGTGCATGTCGATACTGATCCCACGATATTCGCACAGGAATTCGGCAACTACCGGACCAACATGACTCAACCCGAAGCTCATCGGGACGGCGAGGCGGACTAGGCCGACAGGTTCGGATGCCTCGTCGCGCGCGGCTTCTTCGGCGGCTTGGCCCTCGACCAATATCGCGCGCGCATGTTCGACTAGCTTCGCGCCGCTGTCGGTCAGCGACAGCCGGCGTGAGGTGCGGTGGAAGAGCGGCGCGCCAACTTGGGATTCCAGCCGTGTGACGGCCTTTGATATGGTGGCCTTGGATAGGCCAAGCACATCCGCCGCGCCGGTGAAGCTCTTATGCTCAACCACGCAGGCGAAAATGCTCCAGGCTTCGAAATCGGGAAGTCTCATATTTGGAAACAATATGTTTCTAACGTTTCTATTTCAATCCTAATTCGGATGCCTATTTTATGACCATGAAATCCACCCCAAAAAGGAGTGACCGACATGGCTGACATCAAAACCAAATTTGAAATCCGTCCCTTTGCATCCCTCGGCGCCGCCAATCATGGCTGGCTCGATGCGCATCATCATTTTTCGTTCGCCGATTATTACGACCCGGCCCGCATGAGTTGGGGCGCGATCCGCGTGTGGAATGATGATTTGATCGCCCCGCAATCCGGCTTCCCGCCGCACCCGCATGCCGACATGGAAATCGTCACTTATGTCCGCACCGGCGCGATTACCCACAAGGACAGCTTGGGCAATGAAGGTCGCACCGAAGCTGGTGACGTGCAGGTGATGAGCGCGGGCAGCGGTATCCGCCACGCCGAATATAATCTGGAGAACGAGCCGACGACCCTGTTCCAGATCTGGATCATGCCCAACCGCAAGGGCGGATCGCCAAGCTGGGGTGCCAAGCCCTTTCCCAAAGGCGACCGTTCGGGTGCATGGCAAGTTCTGGCGAGCGGCTTTGCCGACGATGCCGACGCACTCCCCATCCGCACGGATGCGCGTGTGCTTGGTGCGACGATAAAGGCGGGTGAGAGCTTGACCTATGAAGTTGGCGCCACGCGCCACGCTTATATGGTGCCAGCAACTGGTTCTGTAGAGATCGGCGGCCAGCGTGCCAACGCCCGCGACGGCGTGGCGATGGGCGAAGGCCCGATTACGATCACCGCGCTTGAGGACGCCGAAATCGTACTCGTCGATAGCGAATAACACCTCCCCCCAAGCCCCCTTCTGCAAAACGGAAGGGGGCACCCCCTCTCCCAAAAAGGAACCTCCATGACCAAAGTCCTAGTCCTGTATTATTCGAGCTACGGCCATATCGAAACTATGGCCGAAGCCATCGCCGAAGGTGCACGTGGCGCGGGCGCGGACGTCACCATCCGCCGCGTCCCTGAAACAGCACCGCTTGAAGTTGCGCAGGCCGCACATTTCAAACTGGACCAAAAGGCCGAGATTGCGACCATCGACGACCTCAAGGATTATGATGCCATCGTTGTCGGCACCGGCACGCGCTTTGGCCGCATGTCGAGCCAGATGGCGAGCTTCTGGGATACAGCGGGCGGCGTATGGGCACGCGGTGAACTTAACGGCAAGGTTGGCGCAGCCTTTACCTCGACTGCATCGCAGCATGGCGGTCAGGAAACGACGTTGTTTTCGATCATCACCAACCTGCTACACTTTGGCATGACCATCGTCGGCCTCGATTATGGCTTTGCCGGCCAGATGCGCAACGACGAAGTCACCGGCGGTGCACCTTATGGCGCAACGACGATTGCCAATGGCGATGGCAGCCGCCAGCCCAGCGAGACCGAACTCGATGGCGCGCGCTATCTCGGCAAACGCGTCGCAGAGACGGCAGCGAAACTGTCTGCCTGAAATATGAAAAAGCAGCCCGCACTGTTCGTGTCACACGGTTCACCGATGATTGTGATCGACAACAGCCCCGCAAGGACGTTCCTTGAGGGTGTGGCGGGTGTGCTTCCTGCGCAGCCGGATGCGATTGTCCTGTTTTCGGCACACCATGATGAGCGCGTGGCGTCGATTACAGCTACAGCGATGCCGGGAACTATTCATGATTTCGGCGGCTTTCCGGCTGAACTGTATGCGATGCGCTATCCTGCCCCCGGCCAGCCCGAGCTGGCTAGCCGCATAGCTGCATTGCTGAACGGTGCCGGAATCGCAAACCGGCTGGATGCGCAGCGCGGGCTGGACCACGGCGCATGGACTCCTATGATGCTGGCATGGCCGAAGGCGGACATTCCCGTCGTGCAGGTGTCGATCGATTCCAACCAGTCGCCCGAATATCATTTCCGGCTGGGTGCCGCACTCGCGCCGTTGCGCGACGAAAATGTGCTGCTTATGGGGTCAGGCGCAATGACGCATAATCTGCGCGCCTTCTTTCGCGGTGGCTTTCCGGCGAACGCGCCGGTCGAAGGATGGGTGGCCAACTTTTTGGGCTGGCTCGACGATAGGCTGGAAGCCGGCGACACCGACGCTGCATTGCAGGTGATTGAAAAAGCGCCGCATGGCCATGACAATCACCCAACGCCAGAGCACATCTTGCCGCTGTTCGTTGCGCTGGGTGCGGGAGGTGCCGCGGCCAAAGCTACCAAATTGCACGCCAGCGTTGATCACGCCGTTCTCGCGATGGACGCTTGGCGCTTTGACTAGGCGAGGCTAGGATGAGGCTGCCATGGCCTATGACCTCCCCGAAGACTTGCTCGAAGAAACCTTCCTGGCCTCCACCGGCCCGGGAGGCCAGAATGTCAACAAGGTCGCCACTGCGTGCCAGTTGCGCGTCGATGTCTTTGCTTTGGGGCTAGAGCCTTATGCGTTCCGGCAGTTGAAAATACTGGCGGGTAGCAAGATGACCATCGGCGGGGAACTGATCGTCACTGCGCGCAACCACCGTACCCGTGAAGCCAATCGCGCCGAAGCCCGCGAACGTGTCATCGAACTTATCGACCGCGCGCATATTCGGCAGGCGCGACGCGTTGCTACAAAGCCGAGCAAGGCTGCCAAAGCGCGCCGCGTCGATGCCAAAAAGGGTCGGGCTACGGTCAAGAAAAACCGTGGCAAGGTCAGCTTCGACTGATAGAGGCGGCGTCATGTATGAATTCACTATCGATACCGCTGCCCCCAAACACGAAATCTACCGGGAGCTCGTCCGTTCCGCCGACGCATTGACCGCAGGAGAGCCCGATGCTGTCGCGAACATGGCGAATGTCGCGGCTTTATTGTGGGAATATCTGCCAGACGTGAACTGGACAGGTTTTTACCGCGTCGTCGACGGTGAACTCGTGCTTGGGCCGTTTCAGGGCAAGGCCGCCTGCATCCGTATCGCGCTCGGCGAGGGTGTCTGCGGCACGGCTGCGGCGAGCGGTGAAACGCAATTGGTCAAGGACGTGCATGCTTTTCCCGGCCATATTGCCTGTGATGCCAACAGCGCATCGGAATTGGTTGTCCCTGTTAAACATGAAGGCAAAGTCATCGCGGTTATCGATCTCGATAGCCCTTCGCTGATGCGGTTCGACGCCGATGATGCGGCCGGAATAGAGCAACTGGCACTCGTTTTGGCCGGTCGCATCTAACCCTTGATATGTAGCACGCAAATCAGCGTAAACAGGCGACGTGCCGTTGGAAAATCGACCTCGATTTTCCCATCCAGCCGTTCCATCAACAGCTCGGCTGCTTCATTGTGCACACCGCGCCGTGCCATGTCGATTGTTTCGATTTCGGCAGCGCTCGCCTTGCGAATAGCCTGATAATAACTGTCGCAAATCGCGAAATAATCTTTGACGATACGGCGGAAACGGCCAAGCCCGAGTATCAACGTTTCAAAGGGCGAACCGTCTTCGCGGCGGATATCCAGGATAAGGCGGCCTTCCTCGACGCTGATGTTGAGGTTAAATGGCCCGGCATAGCCATCGCCCATGTCGCGCAGCGGCTTGAAGAAATTTTCCTCTATAAGATCGAAGATCGCCACGCGCCGCTCCTGCTCGATATCGGCATTACGCCTGAGTATCGTTGCTTCATCCAGCTCGACTTTAATGATGCGCGGGTCGCTCATGTTGCTGTGTTAGCTGGTCAAATTATTTTGCCAAGCCTTGCGCCGATTTTTGTCCACAGGC
>JBGSPK010000292.1:0-2837 GCA_041738665.1 Sphingorhabdus sp.
TTGCTTGGCGATCCGCAAATCCGCCTGCATGGCGTACCGATTGAAGAAGATCTCGAAGATTTTCTGGAAGAAGCCAACGACGCAGCGGTCAAAGCGGTTAAAGATAATCGTGGCGACTATGACAAGTTGCGCGAGAGTATAAGGCTGGCAGTGCGGCGCGTCGCGACCAGCTGGACCGGAAAAAAGCCCATTGTTGACGTTCTGATCGTGGAGACGGCATGAGCTGGACATCGATTATCGCCATTTATGCGTTGTTCTGGGTCATGACAGCTTTCGTGATCTTACCGATTGGTGTGCGCACACATGAAGAATTGGGGCTGGAAAAGACACCCGGTCAGGCAGACAGTGCGCCAGGAAATTTCCGGCCTGGCGTTATTGTTCTGAGGACAACATTGCTCTCAGCCGTCCTATTCGGCCTATATTACGCCAATTATGTAAATGGCTGGATTGACCGGCACAGCTTCGATTTTCTGATTACCCGACCAACCGAATAATCAGTTCCGCAAGCGCTCGATAGCCTGTGCGAGTGCGACGTACAATTTGCCGACATCCGATGACAGCAATGTCACGCCGATGGCATTACCATCACGTGTACTCAACAGAACGCGCATCATGGCCTCAAAATCGTGGATATAGCGATTAACATGCTCGCGAAACTCTCCGTCCTCGCCATAATGCGACGCTATGGCACGCGCCTCGCCTGCATCGAGCAAGCGGACAGCGCGGCGGGTAAACACGCCTCGGTCGCCCTTGAGATAAGCGGCCCAAGCGGTGTCGGTGACGTCATTCGACAGTATTTTCGCAACATCGATTGAGGTCGAATTCAGCGATTCAGTTAGCAGCACCATCCGTCGCGCGAAACTGTCGTCGCCAATACCTTCAAAACCATCCTTGTTGTCGGCAACGCGCTGTTCGAGATTTGCGGTCATTTCTTCAAGTTGGCCAAGCTGCGAAGCAACCCGGGTAGCAGCACTTTCGGACAGCTTTATGTTGCGTTCGATTGCTTCTGTCACGACATCGTTCATCGACGCAATCTGCGCATCGATCGCCTCCGCAAGCGCAGCCTTGTTCTGGTCCGTTAGCTTCTCAGCGACATTGGCTAGTTCATCGTCCAAGATTTTGCGGCTGCTTTCGGCCGCCTGTCGTGTGGTCTCGCGCACGCGCAGCATCGATGCGACCAATTTGGTATTGGCATCGTCGGTCATGTCCTCGACCAACGCCCGGGTTTGCTGCAACGCAGACCCAAGTGCATCAGCCTGCTCATGACGAGCGGCGAAATGCTCATCGCTTTCGCGCATTAATTTGTCCACAGTTTCACGTTGCACGCCGATCAGCTGCTCTAGCGACGTCAATTTAGCGAGCATATTGTCGCTGAGTTCGTCTAGTGAATGCGCGGAAGCTGTAGCTTTTCCCAGATTGGCAATGCCTTGCGCGAACCTTTCGTTGAGTTGCAACATTGCATCAGGAAGGACTTCATCAATCTGTCGATTGGCCTTGTCCAGTGATACAAGAAGCTTATCCGATTGAGCGATCAGGTCTTGGGTAATACTATGATTATTCGTAAGTGCAGATCCGACGTCTTTTGTGCTTTCACCCAGCGCAGACACAGCAAACGCCAGTTTTGCCGTCTGTTCAGTAGCAGCCTTGTCTACTTCGGCTATCCGGCTCGCGCTCGATTCGATGTGATCGGAAATTTCACGGATTATAAGCGAAATCCTGGCTTCCTCCGCCGCCGATTGCTCTGAAAGATTGCTTATCGACCCACGCAAAAGGGTCAATTGACCCTCAACTTTCTCTTGGCTTGTGACTAATATAGCGTCAACTGCGGTTGAGGCATTGGACACGCCAGTTGTCAGTCCATTGGCCGCTCGCTCGATCAACGTTACCATTTCCGCGGTGCGGTTGGTGGCATCGGCACCGCGCTCATCGAGCAGGGCGGCACTCGCTTTCAAGGATTGCTGGAGTTTCCCGCCGACATCGTCAGCGCGTATTTCCATATTATCGATATAACTGCGAGCGGATTTTCCAGCCTCGCCAACTCGCTCAAGTGAAGCAATTAAGGACTTAATCTGCATTTGCGCATTGTTGCCCGCACTGCCAATCTGGTTGGTCACATCTTTTGCGGCGCTGGTTACGACCGGCAAATGTTTGCGCAACTGCTCCAAATTACTCGTAGCCGCATTACTCACCGCTTCGAGCGTTTTTGCCTTTTGATCGCTATCTGCCAAGGCAGCGGCCAATTGCTCGGCGGATTCAACGAGCTGTTTGGCAGATTGACGACCGACACTCTCCAGCTCACGGGCATTCTGGGCCAGAAACTCACGTGCCAGCGAAATTTCTTCATTCACCGTTCGCATTCGGGTAGCGAGCGCGTCACTTTCGTTGCGCAAAAGCAATGCCACATCGCCAAAGCGGCTTGCCTCACGACTGCTGCTACGCATTGCAATCAGCCACAGTACCGCAAGCAAGAGCGTGGGTACCGCCCACATTGTGACAAGTGAAATAATGCGGTCATTCGCAAGCCCACGCTGTGCTTCGGGTAAATAGGTCCACCCGAAGAAGCCAGTCCACGCTGCAAATGCTAGAACCAATAAGGTCGGGATGACGACTTTTGCGATATCGCGACGAGGCGCCTCATCGACATAGTCTTCATAATATTCTGCTGGCGGCTCATCCTGCATTTCCAGATTAGCGCTCTCGGGCGAAGCGGCCAAACCTGCCGGGCCGTCATGTTCTAAAGGTTCATCGCGATGGTCGTCGGGGATCTCGCGGGTCAGCCCGATAATTTTGGAGCGCGTGTTCATGTCAAGTTGTTTACCATAATTTATCCACAGAGA
>JBGSPK010000358.1:0-4421 GCA_041738665.1 Sphingorhabdus sp.
CGAAACACCCCCGCACTCCCGCTCCCGCAAAGTCCGTTCATCTGCCAGCAAGGTCATTTTGACCACGCAGAAATGGCATAGCGTCAAGGCGCGGCTTGTGTGCTGCGCATTTGAATAACGAGATGAAGGGGGCTTCCGACCGCCGGACATGCCATCACAGGGGGGTGTCCGCTTTTAGGCCTTGCGAAAGACAATCGCAGGCTGAATTTGAAAATGGGAGACCAGTATGAATATGATTTCCAGAAAACCCAAAACGCTCGCGCTGCTTGCCGTATTAACCGTTCCCGCATGGGCCAGCGTCGCGGCGCAGGATCAACAATCCGAACTTCCGCCCGTCGAGGCCGAAGCCGGGACCGTGGTCACCGGCATGCCGCCAGCCGACCTGAAAGGCCTGCCTGAGGGGCCAGAAGTCAAGGGCTTCATTTCGGCGCGCAAGGATGATCGCGTCCAGGTGACCAGTCCCGATGGCACCAAAACCGTGTTGTCGCTCAGCGAGTCGACTCAGGTTCGTTCGAGTTCCGGCCTGTTCGGCCTTGGCAAAACGAAGCTTGCGACTGACCAGTTGCTCAATGGCCTGCCGGTTACTGCCAAGACCGTTTTATGGGGTGGCGGCCTTGTTGCCAGTCAGATACGGCTGCAGAACAAGGACCTGCGTACGGCCAGCATGATCCGCAATGGCACCGAGCAAGGCTTTGCCGAGCAGACCGCGGCCACTGAAGCGCTGCGCAGCCGCGTTGCCGATATCGATCAATATAATGTCAAGGGCACGACCAACGTCTATTTCGACACCGGCAAATGGCAGCTGTCGCAAGCAGCGCAAGCCGATCTGTGCGCTGCGGCAACGCAGGCAGGCGCAACCGATAATGCGCTGATGCTCGTCGTCGGTTACACCGACTCGGTTGGCGATTATGACTATAACCAGACGCTCAGCGAAAAGCGCGCGTCAAAGGTCGTCAACCATCTGCAGCAGGCCTGTGGCTGGAAGCCTTATCGCATGTTGACCCCGACCGGAATGGCCGAAGCCGATCCGACCGCGGACAACAGCACCGAGGAAGGCAAAGCACAGAACCGCCGTGTTGCCGTCAATATCCTCGTCAGCAAGAGCGTCGACGGACTGTAAGAATGTGCGGGGTGGGTTTGCGCCCACCCCGATACCTCGCGCGAAGGCGCTGGGCGAGTGTCGTTCGCCGAAAATAACCTTATCCCTATCGAAGCCGCGCTCTAGAGCTTGCCCCCGCCCGCTAGGCATGACAGCAACGCAGTCAATGTCAGGATAGGGGAGCTTTCCAATGAAGTTGTTGATCAAAGCCGTGCTGTTAGCCGGTGTGTCTTGTGTTTCCGCGTCTGCCTGGGCGGAGGACAAGGCCAGCCCTGAAAAGCCCAAATGGGATGTTGCCGCGCCTCCCGGGCTGACGGTGCGTCAAATCGAGATCAACACCAATGAAGGTTCGTGGATGAACCTCGACGTCAGCCCTGATGGCGGCACGCTGGCGTTCGACCTGCTCGGCGACATCTATACGATGCCCGTCAGCGGCGGCACGCCGACGCGGATTGCCGAGGGGCTTCCCTTTGAAACACAGCCACGCTTTTCACCCGATGGTCGGCGGATTGCTTTCACCTCGGACCGCGGTGGCGGCGACAATATCTGGATCATGAACGCCGATGGCTCCGACAAAAGCCAGCTGACCAAAGAGGATTTCCGCCTCTTGAACCAGCCAAGCTGGAGCCCCGATGGCCGTTTCATCGCGGCGAAGAAGCATTTCACTACTGGCCGTTCACTCGGCACCGGCGAGGTCTGGCTCTACCATGTCTCGGGTGGCGGCGGCGTTCAGTTGGTCAAGAAACCGAACGAGCAGCACCAAAAAGAGCTCGGCGAGCCGATTTATGCGCCCGACGGCAAGCATATCTATTATACGCGTAACATCACGCCCGGACCGATCTTCCAATATGCGCAGGATTCGAACGGGCAGATTTTCGACATTGAGCGTTACGAGATCGAAACCGGCAAAACCGAAACGGCGGTTGCAGGAACAGGCGGTTCGGTCCGCGCGACGCCTTCGCCCGATGGCAAGAAAATTGCCTTCGTTCGCCGCGAACGCACCAAGTCGAAGTTATACGTAAAAGACCTATCGACCGGCGAGGAGCGCAAGATTTATGATGCGCTTGATCAGGACGTTCAGGAAACCTGGGCGGTCACCGGCGTTTATCCGAACATGGACTGGTCGCCCGATAGCAAGAGCATCTATTTCTGGGCTGGCGGCAAGATCCGCAAGGTCGATTGGCCGAGTGGCGCCGCGAGCGAAATCCCGTTCCGCATTTCGGATGCGCGCGGCGTCATCGATCCGCCGCGCCCTCCGGTTGAGGTAGCGCCTGCCGAGTTCAACACCAGTATGCCGCGCAGTGTGGTGACTTCGCCCGACGGCCGCACGATATTGTTTGAAACAATGGGCAAGGTCTGGACCAAATCCGCCGCCGGCGGCTCTGCCAAAAGGCTTACTTCGGGCACTGAGATGGAGGGCTATCCAACCTGGTCACGCGACGGCAAGACGATTGCCTATGTCGCATGGACCGACAAGGGTCTGGGCGAAATTCGAACGATGGCGGCATCAGGCGGTGCGTCCAAAAAGATCACGTCACAGGCTGGCCATTATGCCCGCCCGCGCTTCTCGCCTGACGGCAGGACTATCGTGTTTGAAAAGCAGCAAGGCGGCGGGCTTACTTCGCCGTTGATGTCCGACCAGCCCGGAATTTACCGTGTATCGGCGACAGGCGGGGAAGTCGTGCGGGTCAATGCGGGCGGCACGGCCCCGCATTTTGGCAGCAGCAACGAACGCATCTTTTTCACCGAACCCGGCCAAAACAAGCGCGTGCTGGTCAGCACCGATTTGAGTGGTGAAGCCAAGCGCAGCCACGCAAGCGGTGAATTGACGACTATCTACGAGGTATCGCCAGACGGCAATAACTTCGCCTTCCGCCAGAATTATGAAGCATTTGTCATGCCGCTGATGCCCGGCACGCAGGAGGTCAGCGCCTCGCCCGGCGGCGGTCCGCTGCCGGTCACCAAGGTCAGCAATGGTGGCGCCGACTATATCCATTGGAGCAATAACGGAAATGCGCTGCATTGGGCCATCGGGCCGACGCTATACTCTGCGCAAACAAGCGCACTTTATCCCAATGCGCCGCTCGCCAAGGATGCCAAGCCATCGAAGTTCGAATCGCCAAAGACCGGCGTCTCGCTGTCGATGCCAATGAAGTCCGACCGTCCTTCGGGGCTGGTCGCCTTCACCGGCGCGCGCATCGTCACAATGGCGGACAAGAGCGGCGGCATCATTGACAATGGCGTCGTACTGGTCGAGAATGACCGGATCAAGGCGGTTGGCCGGGCTGGCGAGCTTGCTATTCCGGCAGGCGCGAAGACCGTCGATGTCACCGGCAAAACCATCATACCAGGTCTGGTCGATGCCCACGCACACGGCCCGCACGGCGTCGATGAAATGACCCCGCAGCAGAATTGGGTGAATATGCTCAACCTCGCGATGGGGATTACGACGCGGCATGATCCGTCGAGCAGTGCGGCCACTGTGTTCCCCGCAGTTGAAATGCAGCGCGCGGGCCTGATTGTTGGCCCTCGTAGCTTCTCAACGGGCGAAATCGTTTACGGTGCCAAGGCTGCAGATGTGTATGCCGAAATCAACAGCCTTGATGACGCTTTGGCGCATGTTCGCCGGTTGAAAGCGCAGGGCGCACACAGCGTCAAAAACTACAACCAGCCGCGCCGCGAACAGCGCCAGCAAGTTGTGGCTGCCGCAATTCAGGAAAATATGCGCTCGGTCGCCGAGGGCGGCTCCTTGTTCGGGATGGACATGAACCTGATTGCCGATGGCAACACAACGGTCGAACATAATGTCCCGCTCGATGTCTTTTACGACGACGTGGTGCAGTTCTTTTCGAAGTCGAAGGTCGGTTATACACCGACGTTGGTTGTGACTTACGGCGGCCCGGCCGGTGATCCTTACTGGCGCTCGCACACTGACGTGTTTCGCCATCCACTGATGGCGAAGCATTACCCGCCGACCGAGCTCGCGGCCAACAACGCGCGCCGCGAAATCGCGCCCGAGGAGGATTATGTCGACGACAACAGCGCGCGTGAAGCGCACAAGCTGGCGAAGGCGGGCGTTCCCGTTGCCATCGGTGCACACGGGCAAGAGGCCGGGATTGCTGCGCATTGGGAGCTCTGGTCATTTGTGCGCGGCGGCATGTCGCCGGTCGAGGCTTTGGCAGCAGGCACCATCGAGTCTGCGCGGTCGCTTGGCTATGACAAGGATGTCGGTTCAATCGAAGTTGGCAAGCTAGCCGATCTGGTCGTGCTTGATGCTGACCCAAGCACAGACATCCGCAATTCGGACAAGGTTTCCAAAGTG
>JBGSPK010000375.1:0-5845 GCA_041738665.1 Sphingorhabdus sp.
CCACATTGTCTTTTTTCAATTCGGCACGGTAGCCCGCCCCCTGCAACGCAGTTACCACCGACGCTGGGCTGGACGCGCAGACCATGTCTGCAGCACAGGCATTTTCGTCTACCGCATTGCCCGATGATGATAGTGTTACAAGCAAAGCCGCAGTGGGAATCATATAAGGTCGCATAATAGACTCCTTCGGCCTTGACCCTCGTCTAACCATCACCGCACGCACAAGCGTTCCGGTGTACTGGTATCATTGCGACGAGCACTTATGTTCTTTATTTGTTCTAATAAATATGCCATCGTCAGGAATGCGAAAACTTCCGCCAGTCAAAGCAGTCAGAGGACGTGGAGCACCTAACAATGCCACGCCTGTTCGCTTTAATCTGATGGAGCGGGAGCATGACGGCGACTGGATGGACGTTCGGGAGGACATTGATGGAGACGTTTTTCGGTTCAAAACGACCGTAACTGAAGAATTTCCGAAATCCATTCTGTCGTTCAACAGTTCGCCGGACCTACCCTTCGATCGATCCGTAAATGCTTATCGCGGATGCGAGCATGGCTGCATATATTGCTACGCGCGGCCAAGTCATGCCTATCATGACCTGTCGCCGGGGCTTGATTTCGAACGTGTGTTGTTCGCCAAACCCAACGCGGCAGATTTGCTTCGCAAGACGCTGGCGAAACCGGGTTATAAGGCTGCGACGATTGCGATCGGTACCAACACGGATCCTTACCAGCCGATGGAGCGAAGTTATCGAATAACCCGTGGCATATTGATGCTGATGGTCGAAACATCGCATCCGATTGTGATCACCACGAAATCTGCGCGAGTGGTCGAAGATATCGATTGTCTTGCTCAGTTGGCGACCAAGCAGTTGACCGGTGTGGCTATTTCAGTGACTTCGCTCGATGCAAAGCTAGCTCGAATCCTCGAGCCGCGAGCGTCATCGCCAATGACTCGGCTCACGGCAGTTCGCAAGTTGTCGGACGCGGGGATTTATGTTCATGTAAATATCGCACCGGTTATACCTGCAATCACCGATGGCGAAATCGAGGCGATTGCCGCTGCGGCTGCTGATCACGGCGCATCGAGCGTCAGCTGGATTCCGATCCGCCTGCCCCATGAAGTAGCGCCTCTATTCCGTGATTGGCTTGACGTCCATTTCCCGGACCGGGCATCCAAGGTGATGAATCACATCCAGGAAATGCGCGGGGGGAAGGACAATGACCCCGAATTTTTCACGCGTATGAAAGGGCAAGGCGCGTGGGCAGAACTCATCCGAACGCGGATGAAGATTGCCGTACGCAAACACGGCTTGGATAGTTCGAAATGGAACGTACGGAATGATTTGTTCGTGCCCCCCAATCTCGACGGGCAAATGTCGCTCTTTTGACTATTCTTCCAGCACAAAATCCTTGAATTGCTGACGCAAGGCAACTTTCTGGATTTTGCCAGTGCCAGTATGCGGTAGTTCATCTACAAACAATACCCGGTCAGGCATCCACCATTTGACGATGCGTTCGGCAAGATACGCTTTTACCGTTTCCTCATCGACATCCGCGCCAGGTTTCTTGACCGCAATCAATACAGGCCGTTCATCCCATTTGGGATGAGCGACACCGATCGCACCGGCCTCGGCAATACCAGGGCAACCGACCGCGATGTTTTCCAGCTCGACCGAACTAATCCACTCGCCGCCTGACTTGATCACATCCTTGACCCGGTCAGTGATTTGCATCGTTCCATCAGGGTGGAGAACCGACACGTCGCCGGTATCAAACCACTGTTCGGCATCGACGCAGTCGGCTTCGGCCTTGAAATAGCGCTTGATGACCCAAGGTCCGCGAATTTGCAGCGCGCCTGACGTCACGCCGTCACGCGGCGCGACATGGCCGTCCTTGTCGATAACGCGCAGCTCAACACCAAATGGCGTCCGCCCCTGTTTACACACGACATCGATCTGCTCGTCGAGCGTCAGATCGTCCCAGTTAGGTGTCGGCGCACCCATGGTGCCAATTGGTGAGGTCTCAGTCATTCCCCACGCATGCGACACCCGCACGCCCGACTTCATCAGCCGCTCGATCATCGCGCGTGGAGCCGCTGAGCCGCCAATGGTCACAAGCTTCAGCTTACCCAATGATGCGTCGCGTCCGGCTGAGGCCTCTGCATCCAGATGCCCGAACATCGCCAGCCATACCGTCGGTACGCCGGCACTGTGCGTTATGCCCTCATCCAGCATCAATTTGTGCAATATCGGTGCTTCGTTAGTAGTAGAAAACACAAATTTCACGCCAGCGGCGGCACCTGCAAAAGGAAGTCTCCAGCTTGCGGCGTGAAACATCGGGACAATTGGCAGCAACGCCGCTTGCGGACTGAGATCGAATACCGATGGCGCGATTTCTGCCATTGCGTGAAGCATGGTTGACCGGTGCTGGTACAAAACGCCCTTCGGATTACCAGTTGTGCCGCTGGTGTAGCACAACATGCAGGGATCGCGCTCGTCGCCGGTGGCCCATTCGTAATTGCCGTCTTGCGCCGCGATAAGTGCGCCGTAGCTCGTGGCATCATCGAAGACGATATAATGCTCAACCGTCTGCAAATGCGGCTTCAGCCGGTCAACGATGGGCTGGAATGCCACATCATACATCAGCACTTTGTCTTCGGCGTGATTCATGATGTAGATCAGGTCTTCATCAAACAACCGGATATTGACAGTGTGAATGACGCCGCCGAAGCCGATTGCTCCATACCAAGCTGCAAGGTGGCGATGGTGGTTCATCGCAAAAGTCGCAATGCGATCGCCTTTTTGCAGGCCAAAACTTGCAAAAGCCTGCGACAATTTCCGCGCCTCGGTTGCTACACCACCCCAGTTGGTCCGCTCGATGCTGCCATCGGCCCAACGTGTTACAATCTCGCGGGTGCCATGCTCACGCGCGGCATAGTCAATCAAACGGGGTACCCGAAGGTCCCAATCCTGCATGGTGCCGTGCATTGCGCTCTCCTGCTTTGTTTATATCCTAATGCACCAATGCCAAAGCAGGCCCCATTGGCGCAAGCTCTACATTGCCGATACCGTCAATTGCCTTCAATTTGTCCAACAGCGACGCATCGAGCTGATAGCGCCGACCGAGCACTATATGTGCCCAGCGGCCATCGGCAGTGCGTGTTTTGACGACCAGTTCACTTTTGCCACCGTGCAACGGCTCAACCAGTTGCGCGAGCTGCAACAGCGCTGCCTCTTGGGTGACGTCCAACTGCATTTTGAGGCGTGAGACGCTCGTGAGGCTACTAAGAGGCTTTGCGCTTTTAACCGTAAAGCTGGGAACTTCATCGCCGGGGCGCATATCCATTTCGCAGTGGAGCAGCAGACACGCGGCTTCCTTGGCCCATTCGGAAAGCTGCACGCCGACAGCTTCGTCGAAGCAGCGCACCGAGAATTGACCGCTTTGGTCGGAAAAATCCGCAACCATGAAGCGCTTGCCTTTGCGCGATTCACGCCAGCGCACACCTTCGATCAGCGCAGACATTGTGGCAGCACGACGGACACCTTCGGGTATGGGACCGCTTTCCAGCCAAGTTGCGTAAGATTTGGCGCCATGGCTTGCCGCAATGGCATCATATTGAGAGCAAGGGTGCGCCGAAAAATAGAAACCGAAAGCTTCCTTTTCCCGGTTCATCTGCTCGCCAAGCGACCATGCCACGCTCTGGTCGATCCGCAATTTGGCGATATCCGAACCGCCTTCTCCAAAAAGACCACCCTGGCCGCTTTCCCGCGAATCGCGCGCCGATTGCGCTGCTGCAAGCAAGGTTTCCGCCGCTGCATGGACTGCGGCCCGATTTGGTTCAAGCACATCAAATGCGCCCGCCGCAGCCAAATTCTCCAGACTTCGCCGGTTCAATTGTGCTGGATCAGCACGGTTGGCAAAATCATCAAGGCTGGCAAATGCACCATTTGCGTCGCGCTCGGTGATAAGGACCTCCATCGCCTTCTCACCGACATTCTTGATGCCGCCGAGCGCATAACGAACCGCAAGTCCACCCTCGCCGTCGCTCTCGACGATATATTCCGCCTCGCTGCGATTCACGTCGGGCGGCGAGCACGTGACTTCCAATCGCCGCATATCATCAATGAAAATGCCCAGCTTGTCGGTCTGATGCATGTCGAAGCACATCGATGCTGCAAAAAACTCTTCCGCATGGTGCGTCTTCAGCCAAGCGGTTTGATATGCGAGCACAGCATAAGCCGCAGCGTGGCTCTTGTTGAAACCATAGCCGGCGAACTTGTCGATCAAATCGAACAATTCGTTGGCCCGATTGGGCGTAATATTATGTGCCGCGCAGCCGTTCACAAAGCGCCCGCGCTGCGCATCCATCTCGGCCTGAACCTTCTTGCCCATCGCGCGACGAAGCAAGTCTGCTTCGCCAAGGCTGTAGCCAGCGAGTATCTGCGCGGCCTGCATGACCTGTTCCTGATAAACGAAAATCCCATAGGTTTCGTTCAGTACTGGCTCGAGCAAATGGTGCGGATATTCGATGGTCTCCTCGCCATTTTTCCGGCGGCCGAACATCGGGATATTGTCCATCGGACCGGGCCGATAGAGCGAGACGAGCGCGATGATGTCACCGAAGTTGGTCGGTTTGACCGCGGCCAGTGTGCGCCGCATTCCTTCGGATTCAAGCTGGAACACGCCAACTGTATCGCCGCGTTGGAGCAGTTCGTATACTGCCGGATCATCATGTGGCAACAAGTCGAGATTGACCTCAACCCCGCGTTTGGCCAGCATCTGGCAGGCCTTTTGCAGAACCGAGAGCGTCTTCAGTCCTAAAAAGTCGAATTTCACTAGCCCCGCGCTCTCGACATATTTCATGTCGAATTGAGTCACCGGCATATCCGAACGCGGATCGCGATATAGCGGCGCTAACTCCGACAATTCGCGGTCGCCAATAACCACACCCGCCGCGTGCGTTGAGCTATGGCGTGGCAGGCCTTCCAGCTTCATCGCAAGGTCGAAAAGCCGCTTCACTTGCTCGTCGCGTCGATATTCCTCGCGCAATTCGGCAACGCCGCCCAGCGCGCGTTTCAGGTCCCACGGGTCGGTCGGGTGGTTCGGCACTTGCTTGCACAACCGGTCGACCTGACCATAGCTCATTTGCAGCACGCGGCCCGTGTCCCGCAAAACCGCGCGCGCTTTCAACTTTCCGAAAGTTATAATCTGCGCGACTTGCCGCGAGCCATATTTCTTTTGCACATAACGAATAACCTCGCCACGTCGCGTTTCGCAGAAGTCGATATCGAAGTCAGGCATCGATACGCGGTCAGGGTTCAGGAAACGTTCGAACAACAGGCCAAGCTTGATCGGATCAAGGTCGGTAATCGTTAGTGCCCATGCAACCAGTGACCCCGCGCCCGAACCGCGTCCCGGGCCTACAGCAATATCCTGCTCCTTCGCCCATTTGATAAAATCGGCAACGATCAGGAAATATCCGGGGAAGCCCATCGAGCAGATGACGTCGGCTTCGAATTGCAACCGGTCAAAATATAACTGCCGCTCTACCGCGTCGGTGATGCCTGCAATTTCTAGCCGCTTTTCGAGGCCTGCGTGCGCATCTTCGCGCAACTGTGTATCCTCCGCTGTACGATCACCGGCAAGGCTTGGCAGGATAGGGCTGCGATATGGTGCAGCCGCTGCGCAGCGCTGCGCAATTACAAGGGTGTTGGCGAGTGCTTCGGGCAAGTCTGCAAACAGCGCGCCCATCTGCTTGCCGGTTTTTATCCAGGTTTCACGGCTACTTTTGCGGCGGTCCTGATTTTCGACATATTCGCCATCGGCGATGCACAGCATGGCA
>JBGSPK010000445.1:0-8554 GCA_041738665.1 Sphingorhabdus sp.
TCCTTGCTATTCCGTTCCGCGACTCCGCATTGTGGAATTGGGCCTTGGAAGCAAAGAACAAGAAAATAGAATATTGAAGAGGGAGTGAGGCATGGATTACGAGGCATTTTTCGGCAATGAGCTGACCGCCGTCCGCGAAGAGGGACGCTATCGGGTCTTTACCGAAATTGAACGCAAGGCCGGATCGTTCCCGCATGCAACGCGCTATGTGGATGGCGGCACGACCGAGGTCACCGTTTGGTGCTCGAACGACTATCTCGGCATGGGACAGCATCCCAAAGTTCTGGACGCGATGCATCGCGTAATCGACGAGTGTGGGGCAGGTGCCGGAGGGACACGTAATATCTCCGGCACCAATCACCATCATGTCCTGCTCGAAAGCGAGTTGGCGGATCTGCATAACAAGGAAGACGCGCTGCTCTTTACGTCCGGCTATGTCTCGAACTGGGCTGCACTCGGGACATTGGCCGCGAAAATTCCCGACTGCATCGTGCTGTCGGACGCACTTAACCACGCCTCGATGATTGAAGGTATCCGTCACAGCCGCGCCCCAGTCAAAATCTTCGAGCATAATTCGCCTGAAGATCTTGACCGCAAGCTGGCTGATCTCGATCCAAATCGCGCAAAGCTCGTGGCGTTCGAAAGTGTCTATTCAATGGATGGAGATATTGCGCCAATCGCTGAAATCCTCGATGTTTGCGAAAAGCACAACGCGATGAGTTATATCGATGAGGTTCATGCGGTTGGCCTCTATGGCCCGCGCGGCGGCGGCGTTGCCGAGCGCGAAGGCTTGATGGACCGGATTACGGTGATCGAGGGCACGCTTGGCAAGGCCTATGGCGTGATGGGCGGCTATATCGCCGCCTCGCGAGATCTGTGCGATTTTGTTCGCACCTTTGCCAGCGGTTTCATCTTTTCGACGGCGCTTCCGCCTGCAGTAGCGGCCGGTGCCTGCGCCAGCATCAGGCATTTGAAAGACAGCCAGATCGAGCGCGAACGGCATCAGGATCGCGTAGCAAAAGTACGTGGTGCACTCGACCGGATGGGCATCCCACACATCCCGAACCCCAGCCACATCATTCCGGTGATGGTAGGTGACGCGCATAAGTGCAAGTTCATCAGCGACTGGTTGATGGACAATCACGGCATCTATGTGCAGCCAATCAACTATCCTACGGTGCCGCGCGGAACAGAGCGCCTGCGCATAACGCCGTCGCCGGTGCATAGCGATAATGACATAGACAAATTGCTTCGTGCGCTCAGCGAAATCTGGTCGCAATGCGAACTGGCGCGCAGGGACATAGCAGCTTAAATTGCCGCACTGAAATAATAAAAAAGGCCGGGGGTTAGCCCGGCCTTTTTATTTAATCTGACGCAGTTTATCAGCTTGGATTTTCGAGATAGGCAATAACGTCTGCGCGCTTTTGTGCATCTGGCAGGCCTGCAAATATCATTTTGGTTTTCGGAATAACCCGCTGTGGTTTTTCCAGATACTGGAACAGTTTTTCCTTTGTCCAGACCACGCCGCTGCTTGCATTTGCTGGAGAGTAAGTGAAGCCCGGCACCGAACCCGATTTGCGGCCAATAATGCCAGCAAGCGATGGGCCCGTCTTGTTCACGCCCGGATCGGTAACATGGCATGTACGGCATTGTGCAAAGACTGCTTTACCGGCTGCGGCATTGCCCGTCATACTGGCGAAAGTCTTGCCGTCCAATGTTGTTACATCGGTTGCCGCCGGTGCTGCAGCTGCAGCAGGTGCCGGTGCAGCTACTGGCGCTGCTGCGGGGGCCGCCGCAGGAGCTGCTGCTTCTGCTGTCTTTTCCGGTTCTTTGCTTTCCGAACCGCCGCCCGAACAGGCAGCAATCAACGCCGATAATGCTACTACGCCAGCTAATGTTCTTGTCTTCACCATTTTCTCTCCTATCCCGTTTAAATTGACAGCATAGTCAATGTTTTACGTCCCCTACTCCAAACAAACTTAACGCAGTTCATTCGCGATTGAAAGCTGAATATGCGCAGGCCTTATTTATCTGCAATACGGGCATTTCCCTCGCCCGATTCTTTCAAAACCTTGTGCCTCAACCGGTTCACCAGCAGGTAGATCAACAAGATTACCGGCACGGTTACGGCACCAATAAATATCTCCGACTGTGACCCTGATGACAATGCGGCCATGCCTTTGGTCATATATGCAATCAAACCGACCAGGTAATAAGCTGCCGCGATAACTGACAGGCCCTCTACCAAAGTTTGAAGCCTCAGTTGCAATTGGGTCGACCGCTCCATCGACTGCATCAGGCTTAGATTTTGAGCCTTAATCCGACTGTCTATCCGCACATCGAGCGTATGCATTACCCCCGAAATACGCTCAGCGATATGGTCCAACCGGGTTCGAAATACCGAACAGGTCCGCGAAGCAGGTACCAGCCGCCGTTCGGTGAAATCGGTGAGGCTTTGATAATTGGCTATGGGTTTCACGTTAAGCGATGCCAGCCTGTCGGCCGCGACCTCTGCGTAAGCCGCCGTCGCACTTAGTCTGAAGCCTGTCGCTGACCTGATAAGCTCAAGCTGGGACGAAATATTGGCCAGCTCGTTGAGCAAAGTTTCGTCGTCTTCGTTTGCACTTGCCACCCGCTGCGCATGTTCGGATAACCTCAATTCGAGATTGTCGACTTCCGGTCCGTATTTTTGCACGGTTGGAAAACCTAGCAGGGCCAGATTTCGGTAATTACCGAGTTCCTGCATCCGCTGAATGATTCTGCCACGCTCACCATCGCCCACATTACCCGCAGTAATAATTAAACGCCCATAGCCATCGGAGTGGATGCTAAAGTCGGACCAGATGCGAAGGTCGGCGTTAATGTCGCAGCAGACCATTTCGTGCGTGGATATATCCATTTTTTCAAGGTCGGCATCGATGTCGCTATCGTCGGGGATGACCTGAATATGAGTCGCGCGCACCACGCCGCCGGGCCATTGTTCCAACCATTGTATATATGGATTTCGCACTGTATCGGGCGTGGCATTCGGGAAAATGAGGGTCAGCGTGCTGGCTTCGGTGTGCCTTTCCCAGAGAAAATAAATTCCCGAATTGGTATGCCCCGACCCATGTCGCGCTGCCAGGTTCCAGTCATCGAAACTCGGCTTGTCGTTTATCAGCCAGAGATCTTCATCGTTTCGCTGATTCTGTTCGATCAGCCGAACAACCTGATAAATTTCGCAGTGGCAGCTGACCGGCGCGAAACGGCGCAAGCGCATTTCGTCTACAGCCCATCGGCGCAGCGGATGCTCGGTAAAACTCATGGCTTTGTATCCGTTAATAATGCTGGAATGTCCATAGCTTCGCAGCATTGCATGCGGTCAAAAAACCGAATGTTCACCAAGGTCGGCGGAAAGCTCGCCAGCTATAATCTTGCGGTAGTGGTCCTCCAATGTTTGCGTGCCCGTTGAGGGCGTAGCCGCCGCGTCATAAGCATTCGTGACCGGGTTCCAAACCAGCATAGATTCGGTTGCATAATAACGACCGATCCGCGCCAGCTCGGCTTTCTTCGCGGAAGCAGGGACAAATCGGCCAACTAGGGCCAGCGCGCCGATGATGACGTCCAGCATTCGTACAGGAACTTGTATGAGACGCGGGGAGCGGCCCAGCAGCGAGAACAACATCTCGCCCTGCTGCCTTGGTGTAATGGCAGGCCCTGGGCCACCGATCGGCAATATGCGATTGCGCAATTTTTCATCACATACACAATCCGCCAGATACCTCGCCAGATCATCATCGCTAATTGGTTTGCAAGCCGTCAGGTCGCCATTGCCAAACACCAGAAATGGCTTGCCTTTTTGCACCCGCTCCAATTGTCCTGAAAGCGATTTGAAGAAGGCTGTCGGTCGTACGATAGAGTAGGTTATCCCGGATTCGATAACCGCCTTTTCAAAGGCCAACTTGGCATGCTGAAATGCCAGAAGCGGCTTCTGCACGCAGATCGCGGATAATAGAACCATATGCGTCACGCCCGCCGTCCGGGCTGCGGCCAGAACGTCCAGATGCGCCTGATAGTCGATGCGCCACGCATCGTCGGGATCGCCGCTGCGTGAAGCCAGGCAGGATAGCACAACGTCAAACCGCTCTCCCCGGAAACCATGCTCTGCAATCGATGCCGCTGTGGTCACGTCGCCGCAGCGAAATTGGACGCCTTCGAGGCCCTCCGGATATGGCGCGGGTCCGGCCTTCGATGGAACAGGGCGTGCGCGGACAAAACATATGACGTCGTGACCTCGACGCGCCAGCTCTCGCACCGCAGCTTTGCCGATGGTACCGGTGGACCCGATTAAAAATATCCGCTTTCTGCGTTCATCCGCAATTGCCGTCACGTCAGACTTGCCCCTTTGCTCTTTGGAACTTGCGAAGCATATTAAACTTCGCAAACGCAGTTATCGCCACATTTGGTAAAGCTTACAATGTCATTGGCGCAGTCCTTCCTTAGTTAACGGGTATATATGCTTCTGGAAAATTCACGTGGACTGATGCACTCTCAACAAATCGATGGATAGCCTTGAGCCAATCCGATGTGTGCATTCCGAGGCGGCGTGAACAAACGCATCAGCGATCCGTTCAGCCTTTAGACACCAATGGCCTGACAATGCCCCGATTGACGCCTGTTCGATCTGCTCGCACGCGATGTTCGATTGACGCTCAACTCGCTGAGGTGGGCGTTGCAGCCTTTGATTTACAATGGATAAAGGCATTTTTCTGAGTATGAAAATTTTCCGTATATTCTCGACAACTGCCCATGACATGGCAATTGATCTGGGGACCGTGAATACCGTTGTATATGTTCGCGACAAAGGCATCGTTCTTAACGAACCATCGGTAGTTGCGCTTGAAACGCGCGATGGCATCAAACGGGTCAAGGTCGTGGGTAACGAGGCCAAGCTGATGATGGGTAAGACGCCTAACAATATTCAGGCCATTCGACCGCTTCGAGACGGCGTTATTGCGGATATTGAAGTCGCCGAACAGATGATCAAGCATTTCATTAACAAGGCGCTGGGCGGACCTAGCCGGCTGCCGCGCCGCTATAATGTGGTGATATGCGTACCGTCGAGCTCAACGATGGTTGAGCGCCGCGCGATTAGAGACGCAGCTTCGAACGCCGGTGCTGTACAGGTGCAACTTATCGAGGAGCCTCTGGCAGCAGCCATCGGCGCCGGATTGCCCGTGACCAAACCTGTGGGAGCCATGGTGGTCGATATCGGCGGCGGAACAACAGAAGTGGCCGTCCTCTCTTTGAGCGGCATTGCCTATAGCAATTCAGTGCGGGTGGGTGGCGACAAGATGGACGATGCCATTTCCTCTTATATTCGGCGAAAACATAATTTGATGATCGGCGAAATGACAGCGGAACGGGTCAAAATCGCGATTGGCAGCGCGGTTGCACCGAACGGTGCTGGACGTGTCATGAGTGTCAAAGGACGTGACCTGGTTAACGGTCGACCGGCTGAAATTACGATCTCAGAGGCTGAAATGGCAGATGCGCTCGCCGAGCCGATTGCACAAATCATCGGAGCGGTGATGACTGCTCTGGAACAGACTGCACCCGAACTGTCGTCCGACATTATCGAGGAAGGCATCACTATTACCGGCGGCGGGGCGCTGCTGGGGCATATCGACGAAGCGATTGCGCAATCAACGGGATTGCCGGTAAAAATCGCTGAAGATGCCCTGATCTGCGTCGCCATGGGCGCCGGACAGGCTTTTGAAGATCCCGCATATCATGGTGTTCTCATTGCTAGCTGAATATCAAAAACGCAGGTTCGAATGTCATCTGCGATGAGGATGGTGCCGATCATGCGGCGACGGAACGCGATTCCACAAGAGTTTCAACAACTGAAGGATCTGCAAGCGTCGATGTGTCGCCCAGGTTCGAAACGTCGCCCTCGGCAATCTTGCGCAATATCCGGCGCATGATTTTGCCGGATCGGGTTTTTGGCAGGCCTGGCGCAAAATGGATGACATCGTCGACTCGGCCGGTAACCCAGTAATATCCGTCTTCATCGCGGGGGCATCCGTCACCGGTGAAATATTTGCCCGGACAGGTGGTGAAATAGGAAACGAAAAATGACAGTTATATTACATTAATGTTGCGCAACTGTCATGAAAGTGTAATATTTGGCTCAGGAATGAGGAGATGAGCCATGAAATTGTTATTTGTCAGTGCCTTGGTTGCCGCAGCTTTTGCTGGAGTGGCACATGCAGAGTCGGCTGCTGGCGTCGAGACGGCTTATCCACCCGTGGCAATCGGGTACAAAGCTCTTGCAGCGGGCGACAACGCGCAGGCGATAACGGACATGCTTGAAGGCTCGGTGAGCCGGAATGACCCGGCGTTTCTTTTGAACCTTGGCCAGGCCTATGCACGTAGCGGTCGACTTGCCGAAGCGCGCGAGCTCTTTCGCAAAGCAGCCAAAAAGAGAGAAAATGTGGATCTCGTAATGGCTGACGGGCGCATCATGGGCTCTAAACTGGCTGCACGCCAAGCGCTCGCAACCGTTCAGGTTGGGCTCGCCTCGCGCTAGTTTTAAAACAACTCAAGAGTTGAAAAAGCGGGCATGCGTTGCCCGCTTTTTTTGTCTGCATAACCGGTCACGTCCGCTTGCACTGCGGGTGTCACATTACTGACCCAAAACATTCTTGAAATCGCAATACGATAACCACAGCGCCGTCACAGGTGGCTTCTAATCGCCTGTCTCGACAACGGGTGGGGCCTATGTTGATTCGTCGCTGGTCCGTTGCATATGCCTGAAATCGGGCGAACAATATTTGTTGCGGAGAATCATAATGTTAGACCCAAAATTGCGCGGGATCGTTTATGCGACAGCGGCGGCTGCTCTCGTATCGGCATGCGGCGCAGACGATATCGCGTCGCCAGGTTCAGGCGGTAATATCACCATCAACAACCCGGCGCCTCCGCCACCCCCTCCTCCGCCGCCTCCCCCGCCTGCGACGGTGACCCCTGCAACTGGTTGCCCGACTATCGGTAACCCGGTTCAATTGACTGATGATGGCACCATAACCGGCCCGACCGGCACCTATCGTGTGTGCACATTACCCGCTCGTCTTACCGCCAGTACGACTTTGACCAAAGTGACTGGTTTGCTGTACCGCTTGGGCGGACGCGTCGATGTTGGCACCGACCAGGGCCCAACCGAAGAAACCACCGACCCTGCTGACGTTGTTCTTACCGTCCAGCCCGGCGTTGTCGTCTTTGGTGGCACCGGCGTTTCCTGGTTGAACGTGAACCGCGGCAATCGCATCAGCGCCGTCGGAACCGCCGCGCTTCCTATCGTGTTCACCAGCCGCGACAACGTCCTCGGTCTGAACACTGACAACTCAATCGGCCAATGGGGCGGCGTCGTTCTCAACGGTCGCGCGCCAATCACCGATTGCGCGGCTCCTGCCGCAACACCAGGCACGATTGCTTGCGAGCGTCAGGTTGAAGGCGCGGTTGACCCTGCACTTTACGGCGGCGCAACTGCCAACGACAACAGCGGCCGGATGAGCTACGTTCAAATCCGCTTCTCGGGCTTCGTGCTGTCCGGCAACTCCGAACTACAGTCGTTGACTACCGGCGGAACCGGGTCGGGCACCGTGCTTGACCATATCCAGTCGTTCAACAGCTCGGACGACGGCGCGGAATTCTTCGGCGGCAACGTCAACATGAAATATTTCGTGTCGATCGGCGCAGACGATGACAATCTTGACACCGACACCGGCGTCAAAGCGAACTTCCAATATGTCTTGGCAGTGCAGCGTCAGGGTGCCGGCGACTCGATGATCGAAGCTGACTCAGATAATACGCTCGACGGCAACACACCGCGCCAGAACACCCGCCTTTCGAGCTTCACGTTCATCCAGCGTAACAACACCGGCAACCTCTCGGCTATATTGTTGCGCGGCGGCACTGACTATACGCTCGCCAACGGCGTAATCGTAAGCCCCAACACCTCGTGCTTGCGCATCAGCCGTCCGCAGACGATTTCTGCTACGGTCGACGCTGCAATCGACGAAGCTGGCGCTCCGTTGGTCCGTTCGGTGGTCGCTCAGTGTGGCGCGCCGAAGTTCCGCGGTGATAACGGCGTAACCGAAGCACAGGTTGCTGCAATTTTTGGAACTGGCGCGAACAATAATAACGACGCATTCACGCCAACGCTCACCTCATTGTTCGTCAACGGGGCAAGCGAAACAGCGGTGGCTGCGTTTAATGCCAGCACGTTGAATGCGTTCTTCGATGCAACCACCTATGTTGGTGCAGTTCGCGATGCAAACGACACCTGGTATGCCGGCTGGACATGTAACAGTGCGACTGCAACGCTCGGTACCAGCATCAGCGGTCTCTGCACCTCCCTGCCGACCTTCTAATAGGCGGACTATGATATCGGGTGGGGTGCAGGCACGGCCAAGCACCCCACCCTTTTTTGAATATGAAAAGGGAATGATAATGTTGAAGCCATTGGGGGCAATCAGCCTGTTGCTTTTGACGTCAGCGCTCGTCTCGCCTT
>JBGSPK010000019.1:0-3704 GCA_041738665.1 Sphingorhabdus sp.
ATTGCCGATTTGCAGCAACGCGCGCAATTTGTGCGCATCACCAATGCAGGCTTGCGCGAAAGCCATGTGCATGACGTCACGATTACGCGTGAAGCCCCGAATTATCCGACCCGCTAGATCATGAGGCCAGCGGCCCGCCTGCAATCGGCAATTGAACTGCTCGATGCAATCATCATTGCGGCGCGCGACGGCGGTGCGTCGGCCGACCAATTGGCGAAGCTTTTTTTTGCCGAGCGACGTTATGCAGGTTCGAAGGACCGACGCGCGGTGCGCGATTTGGCTTGGAGTGCAATACGCCGTTTTGGCGAGAGGCCTGACAATGCGCGCGCGGCGTTCGTCGCGATGGCCGAAAGCGACAATGAACTGGCCGCGTTGTTTGACGGCAGCGATTATGGCCCGCCCGCTATTGGCCCGAACGAGCCTCGCGCCAGCGGTGGCCTGCTGCCTTTATGGATATTGCCGCATTTTGCTGAATTGGTTGACGATACCGAGCGGCAGGCATTGCTTGACCGCGCGCCGCTTGATTTGCGCATCAACGCGCTCAAAACGTCGCGAGACGTCATCGCTGCCGAGTTTCCCGAGGCGGAAATACTGCAGCAATCGCATTATGCTCTGCGCCTTCCAACTGGTCAGGCCGTCGATAGCCACCCCGCGCTGTTGGATGGCCTTGTCGAAATTCAGGATCTCGGCAGCCAGTTGATCGTCGATGCCTGTGCTGCCAAACCCGGAATGACGGTGCTTGACCTGTGCGCAGGCGCAGGCGGCAAGACGCTTGGACTGGCGGCGTATATGGAGGGCAAAGGCCGTTTGATTGCCAGCGACACCAACCGCGCGCGGCTTGATCAATTGCGTCCACGTGCCAACCGGGCAGGGGCGTTGGAAATCGAAACGCTGCTCCTGAACCCCAATAAAGAACGCTTTATGCTGGGCGATTTGGCCGGCGCCTGTGACGTCGTCCTCATTGATGCGCCTTGCTCGGGTAGCGGGACGTGGCGGCGCAACCCCGAAACGCGCTGGCGGCTCAATCCTGCAAGGCTGGAGCAGGTCCTGACGGCGCAAGCCAATCTTCTCGATATCGGCGCGGAAATGGTCGCGTCAGGCGGACATTTGGTCTATGCTGTCTGCTCGTTACTGGATGATGAGGGCAGGGGGCAAGTGACTGGTTTCTTGAACCGACATGAGGGCTGGCGCGCAGAGGCCATTACGCTTCCCGCTGGCCGCGCGCATGGCGGTGGCGTTCTGCTCACCCCGTATCATGATGGTACCGACGGATTTTTCTTCGCGAGGTTGCAAAAGCTGTGATAGCGTCGCGACTCCATCATATCTGGAACCTGATTATGCGTTTTTCTCCCGCCGCGATTGCCCTGTCACTCACCCTCGCGATGATCTCTAGTGCGAGCATCAGCGGACGTGCCGATGACGACATCGATGCGCGTTCGGTCGCTTTGATGCAATCGGGCAATGAAGCACTCCGCAGCGGCGACGTCGAGGCGGCTATCGGCTGGTACGAAACATCGCTTGCAGTCGATCCGCGCAACCGTGCGGCCTATGTCGCGATGGCGGGTGCGGTGAAGTCGCAGGGGCTGAACGGCAAAGCTATCCGTTTCTACAAGGAAGCGTTGGAAATCGAACCTAATGACCAGATTGCTCTGGTCGGCCAGGCTGAGGCGATGATCGCGAAAGGTGCGATTGAGCCAGCACGAAAGAATATTGCGCGGCTCAAAATGCTGTGTCGCAGCGACTGTGCCGGGGTCGATCGGCTGGCGCTATCAGTCACCAAGGCGAGCGAAAAACCGCAACTTCAGGCGAGCGCCTTAGAAATTAAACCGACGGTTGGTGAGGTGCCCAAGTCGAATTGAAGCTTAATTCCTCCCCGGATCGGGGAGGTGGCAGCCCGCAGGGCTGACGGAGGGGAACGAGCCATCTATCGCGATGCTGCTTTGCAGGTGCCCCTCCACCATCCTGCGGATGGTCCCCCTCCCCGTACCGGGGAGGATGAACTGCTCAAATGAGCTCGGCAAATTCCGCAAGGATATTCTCGTAAAGCCGCTTTTTGAACGGCACGATTAACAGCGGAAGCTGCTCTGGCTCGGCCCACCGCCAGCTGCTGAATTCCTGATGTTCCGTCTCGATGTTGATGTCGGCATCGGTGCCTTTGAAGCGCATCAGGAACCAATGCTGGCGTTGCCCGCGATATTTGCCTTTCCACATCCGTCCGATCAATTCGTCGGGCAAATCGTAAAAATGCTCGTCTCGGCTGCGCGCCAGAATATCTACAAGCTCGGCATTGACGCCGGTTTCTTCGAATAATTCACGCAGCGCCGCGCTTTCGGCATCCTCGCCGTCGTCGATTCCGCCTTGGGGCATCTGCCATGCAGATGTGTCGGCGCGGCTATCCTTGCGTTGCCCCACGAACACTTTGCCTTCGGTGTTGGCGAGCATGATACCCGCGCAAGGGCGATAGGGAAGGTCGGCAAATTCTGCGTTCATGCGTCAGCCATGACCTCTGCCAGCATCGATTTCAAGGCGGAAACATAGCCTTCGATATCGTTTTGCGTTGAGGGGATTCCTTGCCGGATATTGATATGACCGTGGATTGTCCCTTCAGCCTGGATATGCTGGACCCGGACACCTGCCGCTTTCAGTTTTTCGATATAAGCCAGCCCTTGGTCGCGAAGTGGATCGAGGCTGGCAGTTGTGACAAGACTTGGCGGCATTCCGCTTTGATCGAAGTTAAGCGGTTCGGCGCGATAATCGCCGGGCGTTGCCGCATGACCGTCGCCGAAATAGGCCATGGCTTCATCAGTGAGCAGATATCCGGTCGCGAATTCGCGCATACTCGGCCAATCGGCATCAAGAGTGACCACCGGATAGATGGGATGCTGCACCAAAACTGGCACATCGGCGGGATTGTCTCGTAACGCCATCGTCGTGACAATAGTCAGGTTGCCGCCCGCGCTATCGCCCGAGGTGATAAGACCGGTCACATCCAGCCCAAGTTCGGCGGGGCTGGATGCGATCCAGCGGGTTGCCGCTTCGCAATCTTCGGCTGGCGCCGGGAACGGATATTCCGGTGACAAGCGATAGTCGATCGAGATTACCGGCAGATCAAGCAACCGCGCGACTTCAGCGCAATAGGGCTCATAGGTATAAAGACTTCCGATTATAAACCCGCCGCCATGGTAGAACACCATTACTGGACCAGCGGCGCGAGACTCGCGTTTGTCATAAAGGCGGGCAGGGATCGTCCCTGCGGGGCCCGGAATGGCAATATCGCGAATGACAGCAAGTTCACCCACCGGTGCATCGGCCAAATCGCGCATTGCAGCGGTCATTGCGCGGGCTTCTGGTGCAGGTACTTCCCAAAATCTGGGCCCAGGCACCGAGTTCAGAAATTGCAGGAACAAGGCCACATCGGGCCGGACATAAGGTGTGTTATCGCTCATCGCATCCTCCATTTGTGCCGTTTGATAGGACGGCCCCGTCGATGCGTCCAGCATATCCATATATAGATTTTCTAACATTGCAGTGTGCCCCGAATGGGATTAGGCGCAACCGCAATAAAGTTGCAATTTAAGACGGGCTGGAACGATGGCTACGGCATTCAAGGAAGATCACACAGGCGACCACACGCCGGTGCATAGCGACGCGGTTGTAATCCGCTTTGCCGGCGACAGCGGCGACGGGATGCAGTTGACCGGTGG
>JBGSPK010000029.1:0-4118 GCA_041738665.1 Sphingorhabdus sp.
AAAGGTCGAAGGACTGGGATATCTAGGCGATATTGCCGATCCGCGGCAGCAGGATATCTACAACCGTCATTGCACCGGCGCTGGCTCGACCTTCTCGGTATTCATCAAGGGCGGCGAGGCCGAGAGCTTCCGGTTCCTCGACGCGCTGAAAATCGCAAAGCTCGCCGTCAGCCTCGGCGGAACCGAAACGCTCGCCAGCCATCCCGCTGCGATGACTCATCTGTCGGTACCGCAGGAACGCAAGGACGCGCTCGGTATCACCGACAATCTCGTGCGCATTTCGATCGGTATCGAAGACCCTGATGACTTAATCGCTGATTTCGAACAGGCATTGGCGGCGGTTTAACGCCAGTCGATAACTTCCCATCCATTGGCTCTGGCCATTTTGGCCAAAGGTTCGTGGGGGTTGGTGGCAAAGGCTTCGTCGGCATAAGCCAGCAACGGCGCGTCGGAGACGTGGTCCGAATAAGCGCGGATATGGCAATTATTACGCTCTAACCTGTTTGCTGCCATCCAGCCTTTAACCAGTTCCAGCTTGGCCGCATCGTAGCAATTATGTCCGTCGATGCGCGCCAATACATGGCCGCTGCTGTTCGTGGCCAGATCGGTGGCGATAACATCATCAAAGCCAAGCCGGTGCGCGATTGCCTCGACATACAGCCGGTATGACGCGGTCGCCATAATATGCCGGTAACCCGCCGCCTTTTCTTCTGCCACCCGCGCCAGTAACTGCGGATATACATTTTTGCCGACAACCAGATCGGCATGGCTTTCGAGATATTTGGCAAATCGATGTATTGGAACCCGGTGGCCTATCAGCAGCATCTGGGAAAACTGCTTGAGCCGTGCGCGATCCCAAATCTTCATCGCATAGAGCGCTAGACCGATCGGCAGGAGCGGCGAAAGGAACAACCGCCACGGCGACTTGTTAAACGCCATATGCAGAAGAAAGCCATTATAGGTCGCGCGCCGGGTGACGGTTTTGTCCATGTCATAAATGGCGAGCAGCGTGGTTTTGGTATTTGTCATCAGAGCCCTACAGTCACAAACTGTGACCAAAAGTCTACAGGCTTGTGAAGTTTCACATAATAAGCCAGTTAGTCAGTCATGGCTGACGCTGCCGATTTTACATTAGAACAACTTCCGGACGGCGAGGGTGTTATCCGTTTTTCGGGACGGCTTGCAATCGCGGCGATCGGCGATCTCGACGATCGCCTGCGCGCGCTTGGCGAATCGGTGCAACAAATCGATCTTTCACAAATTGACCATATCGACACTGTAGGGGCATGGCTCGTCTACCGGACATCCAAAGAGCATGACGCCAAAATTGTCGGCGCGGACAACGATGCGAAACGGTTGATCGAAGCAGTCAGCGGCGTTGATGACTCCGAACCTGTCAAACCGCCCCACATGTCGTCTCTCAACCGCTTTTTGAGCGAAGTCGGCAGCGGCGTCGTGGTGGCGTTTACCACGCTGATCCATTTCCTCGGCTTTGTGGGGCAAGTCGTGAAAGCGTCTTTCGTGCTGATGCTCAATCCCGGCCGGTTCCGTTGGCACGCGGTGGTTCAGCATTTCGACATGGTCGGCGTGCGCGCGCTGGGCATTGTCGGCCTGATGAGCTTCCTCATCGGTATCGTGATTGCACAGCAGGGCGCGGTGCAGTTGCGACAATTCGGTGCCGAGGTGTTCACAATCAACTTGATCGGGCGGCTGACCTTCCGCGAACTGGGCATATTAATGACCGCAATCATGGTTGCCGGCCGCTCGGGATCGGCCTTTGCCGCTCAGATCGGCACGATGAAGATCACCGAGGAAATCGATGCAATGCGAACCATCGGCGTTGTCCCGGCCGAAGCTCTGGTCGTACCTCGCGTGATTGCCGCTATTATCATGATGCCGCTGCTCGGAATTTACGCGTCTTTAATGGCGGTCATCGGCGGCGGAATTTTATGCTGGATTGTCCTGGAAATACCGCCCGCGACGTTCGTAGTGCGCTTGCGTGAAGTGACGCCGATGACTGATTTCTGGGTCGGCATGATCAAAGCGCCTGTTTTTGGGGCTATCATCGCAATGGCAGGATGTTTTCAGGGGATGCAGGTCGAGGGCAATAGCGAGCAAGTCGGCCTCAAAACCACCGCCGCCGTGGTGCAAGCCATTTTTCTTGTGATTGTGCTCGACGCGTTCTTCGCGGTGTTCTTCAGCAGCATTGGTTGGGACTGACGATGACCGAAAGCAGCATCATCTCGGTCCGCGGTCTCACCAATAGTTTTGGCGACCAGATTATCCACCAGGATCTCAATCTGGAAGTGCGCGCCGGCGAGATATTGGGCGTGGTTGGGGGGTCTGGTACCGGCAAATCGGTGCTGATGCGTTCAATTATCGGCCTGCAGGAGCCCGACGCAGGCGAAATTCGTGTTTTCGATGAAGGCATGGTTGGCAAGGAAGAGGACCAGGCAACCGATGTCCGGCGTCGCTGGGGCGTTCTGTTTCAGGGCGGCGCACTTTTTTCAACGCTGACGGTGGCGGAAAATGTCCAAGTGCCTTTGCGCGAATTTTATCCCGAATTCAGCGCAAAGATGCTCGACGAGATTGCCCGATACAAAATTCATTTAAGCGGGCTTCCGGCAAACGCAGCGTATAAATATCCGTCGGAATTGTCGGGTGGGATGCGCAAACGCGCCGGTCTTGCCCGCGCACTTGCGATGGACCCGGAGCTGCTATTTCTGGACGAACCGACTGCGGGCCTCGACCCGATTGGAGCAGCCAATTTCGATAATCTTACCCGGAACCTAAAGGAGACTTTGGGGTTAACGGTCTTCCTGATTACCCATGATCTGGATACGCTTTATGCGATTTGCGACCGCGTTGCGGTGCTTGCCGATCATAAGGTGATTGCGGTTGGCCCGATCGAAGATTTGCTCGCGACCGATCATCCCTGGATCAAGGAATATTTCAGCGGCCCGCGCGGACGTACTGCACGGCGCGGCCACGCCAAGCCGAAGGCAGACAAATCGGTCGTGGACAATGTTCCAACAGGAAGGGCATAAGGCAAGGCGATGGAAACAAAGTCCAATTATGTCATGGTCGGCGCGGTCACGCTGTTGCTTCTGGCGCTGCTCGCGGCGTTCGTGATCTGGCTGTCGCGCGCGGGCGAGGGCGACAAGAAAGAATATGACATCTTCTTCCAGCAGTCGGTGAACGGCCTTGCCAAGGGATCGGGCGTATCGTTTTCCGGCGTACCGGTCGGCGAAATCGACAGCATCGAATTATGGGAACCAGACCCCGATTTTGTCCGCGTTCGGATCAAGATTAAAAATACCGTGCCAATCTTGCTAGGCACAACTGCGACCATCAATGGCGTGGGCTTTACGGGCGTATCCGAAATCCAGCTTGATGGAGCCGTCAAAGGTGCTCCGCCGCTTCGTTGCCCCGAAGATAATCCGAAATCCGCCTGCCCAACCGGCGTTCCGGTGATACCTACCAAACCGGGGGCCCTAGGCGAGCTGCTCAACAACGCCCCTCTTTTGCTCGAGCGACTGTCGACGCTTACGGAACGTCTGACCAACATTTTGTCGGACAAGAACCAAGCATCAATTGAGCAGATACTGGACAATGTGGAGAGCATTTCGGGATCGGTTGCGCAGCAAGGCCCAGAGTTGCAACTTGCGATTAAACAGACGCGCCTGACCTTGGAAAAGGCAGGCGAGGCGGCCGATGGCATTGCTGCGCTCTCCACTTCAACCAGCCAGTTGCTCGACAGCGATGGTCGTCCGATGATGGCCGAGCTGCGCAAGACCCTAAAATCGGCCAATGGAAGCCTAGCTGCGCTTGAAACCACTTTGAACAATGCGAATCCGGCAATCGAGACGCTGAATACGCAGACATTGCCCGAGGTCACGCAGCTTGCCCGCGATCTGCGCGAACTTTCTGTATCGCTGAAATCAGTTACCGAGCGAGTAGACCAAAATGGACTTGGCGGCGTGGTCAGCGCGCCCGCCCTCCCCGACTATAAACCCAAATAACCCGAAAACGGAATTGACCATGAAAAACATCAAACATGCGATGCTCACGGGTTTATGTGCACTGACACTTGGTGCCTGCGTCAGCTTCGGCGCTAA
>JBGSPK010000084.1:0-1587 GCA_041738665.1 Sphingorhabdus sp.
GTGCGTATTTGTCCAGGAACGCAGTAATGCGGTCAAGGCATTGATCGCGTACGCCGTCGGCTTCACGCAATAACTCATGCGCTGCTTCCTTACCGAAGATTAGCGTTTCGGCGTTTGGCAGCCTTTTGCTGTCTTTGATTATGCGCGGCGTGCTAACCAACTGGTCTGCAGTCGTCGCCAGCAAAAGCACGGGAGTCTGCACCGCTTCGAGCCTTCCAGGCTTATCGAGCAGCCGGATTGAACCAATCGCGCGCTCAACCCAATGCCAGCTTGGTGGGCCCAATTTGACCTCCGGCCGCAACTGCCACCATGCAATCTCGTCTTGGTAGCGATCATCGTCATGCGTAAGAATTTTCTCACGTAAGCTCATTGAGGACATCGGCTTTTCACTTACTTTCCAAGCAGCGATTTCTCCGCGACCGATATTACACATCAACTTCGCAAATGCGTGATTCAGTCCCAGTGGCAGCCCGGCAGTCTGAATACCCAGCATCGGTGCACTCATTGCCACTGCAATAGGGTCGATTGCCTTTTCGACCAACGCCCGCATCGCCAGATGCCCCCCCATGCTGTGCGCTAATACGACATGTGGGCCAGGCGTTTCCGCGGTCCATTTCGTCCAGAACGCGCGCAAATCAGAAATCCATGTCGAAAAATCATCGATATGTCCGACTTCAGCGTCTTCCAGCAAACGACCCGAACCACCCTGCCCTCGCCAGTCGATCGCCGTAACCTGCCAGCCTTGCTCTGCAAAATCAGCCAGTGTCTCGAGATATTTTTCATAATGGTCGCCGCGCCCGGGCAAGAAAAGCATCGAACCGCGCGGGGTCTTGGCACCGCTCCAATCGATGCGCCTGATCGGCCAACCGTCCTCTGCGTGCCATAGGCTCTCAATGGCATCCACCGGAATGGCGCGTCGGTTCATCGTCGATTTGGGCGCGTGCATGGTTACCTTTTAGCAAGCTTTGATGGTTAATACATGGCGAATGACCAGAGACATTCTCACTTACGTGACGCTTGGTGCATTAGCAATTGCGCTGTTGATATCGATTTATACCGATATCAGATATCGTCTTATTTTCAATAAGATAACTCTTCCTATTGCGGTAACCGCGCCTTTATATTGGTATGCGACCGGCGGCTTCACTCCGTATGAAATCGGCATCCATTTGCTGACCGCCGCACTTACGCTCATCTTCTTTGCCATTGCCTTTCGTTTTGGTGCGATGGGCGGCGGAGATGTGAAGCTTTTCGCGGCTTTGGCGCTGTGGTTCGAGTGGCTCGATGTCATCCGCCTCATTCTTTACGCATCCATCCTGGGCGCGATAGTAACCATTATTTTCGTCATCATTCACAAGTTAAAACAAAGAGATGGGAAAGCCCGCATCCCTTATGGGGTCGCGATCTCGCTTTCCGGGCTCTGGATAGCCGGTGAACGGATTTTTAACCATTTTACGTGAAATAGCATTCTTCACTCAGGGGACCTTTCAGGGGACAGTTCGTCATGGATAGGAAAAAAGTCATATTGCTGGTGGCCGCGCTTTTCATAGCAGCCATTACCGCCTTCATGGCGCGCAGCATGTTTAA
>JBGSPK010000089.1:0-2851 GCA_041738665.1 Sphingorhabdus sp.
CCGCTGCCACTTCATTTTCCAATACTTCGTACACAATTTCCCCCGAAATTGGCCGAGACCGCTATCCGCTCAGCGCGGGTAGCGTCTCCGCTGCAGTTCCGCAGGCGGCGGCGGGCCATAATCAAAGCGGCTGCGTGCGTCCGAAGTCGCACCAGTCGGCGTGGCCAGGTTCATCGACGGCAACAATTTGTTGGTCGCCGCAAGCACTTGATATTCCGCAAACTGTTCGGCAAACTTTGCCGTTTCCAGCCGCACCTGCACGTTATAGCGTGTGTTTTGTGCATCAAGTACGTCGAGCAAAGAGCGGCGACCAACATTGAACTGCTCTCGATATGAGAGCAGCAAATCGTCGCTGACCTTGCTTTGTGTGTCGAGCTCCTGTGCTACCTTGCGCTGCGTCGACATACTGTTCCACGCACGCCGGACATCTTCTTCGGCATAGCGGCCAAGTTCGTGCAGACGGAACCGGGCTTCGCTGGAACGGCGGACCATTTCCTGGTATTTCGCGCGATTTATACCGCCGTCGAAAATATTCCACTTGAACACGACGCGCGCTTGCACATCGTTGGTTTTGCCGTTGAAGCCGTCGATATCTTCACCAACGCGGCCACGCGCATCAACGCCGATAGTGGGATAAAGATCGCCATTGGCCTTTTCCACCATCGCATGTGCCGCATCGACATCTGCCGCGGCTTCCTTGACCTTGGGATTGTTCTGCCGTGCTTCTGCAACAGCCTCACCCAGTGTAGGACTTACCGAAGCACGCAGCGATTGAGGCATCGCAGCGCCGCCGATGCTTAGGCCAGTCAGAGTCTGCAACTGGATCTGAGCGTTTACTAAAGCCTCTTCGGCTTCGGTCTTGCGGACAATAGCAGCTTGCAAACGTTCCTGTGCTTGCTGTTGATCGGCAATGCTGATCGAGCCTTGCTGGACGCCCTGACCCAAATCGCCAACGAGATTGCGGTGGAAGGTTACATTGTCGTCGGCTGCCGCTACAATCCGCTGCTGCAGCAATATGTCGAGATATTGTCGTGAAACAAGCAAGGCCGTGTTTTCAGACCGTTCTGCAACGCGCAGTGCCGCACCATCGGTGCGGGCAGCTTGGCGCATCAGCTCGCCATGACGGCGGCCAAAGTCTATGACAGTCTGCTCAGCGGTGATGCCGGCCTCCAGCGGATACAGCGCATCATCTTCGATGCCCAATGTCCGCCGCGTCGGGTTTTCCAGACGGCGGATACCCGCAGATGCTTCGATATCGACGCGCGGCAGATACAGGCCTTGTGCCTGCTCCCGTTCGAACTCGATGGCTTCCTTGTTCATGATTGCCTGGTTAATTTCCGGGCTGGTTTCGAGCGATGCGGCTATTGCCTGGTCGAGCGTCACCGTGCCGGTATAGTCCATCGAAGCACTTTGCATGGCAGCAGCCGGAGCAGCTGCAGTGGAACCATCAAAGAACGTATATTGCGGCGCTTCTGGAACGGCGATCTTAGCCGTAGCAGGCGCGTCAGTAGCGATCATTGATGATGCCGCCGGAACCGCTTCGACCAATGATGCTGCCGAGAGTATTGCTGCCGGTTCAACAACGATTGCTGGAGCCGCGGCTTCAGCTTGGACCAGCGGCGTTGCCACTGCCTGCTGGGCCGGAGCAACGGTTTCAGCGATAGTCGCCGTCAGGACGGCTGCTGGAACGACCGCAGCCGCAACTTCATCGGCGAGCGGCGTCACTGCTGCTTCCACAGTTTCGACTGCCAGGCTGGCGGGCAATTGAGCAGGCATTACCGCAGGTGCCATATCAACAAAGTCGATTGTCGTTTCCGACATCAACGCTTCTGCCGGAATTGCCGCCGCTATGGCTGGGCTGGCGTCAATGACGGGCGCTGCGACGACTTCGACAACAGCCACAGATGATGTTGCCACCTTGGCCACAGCGGCCTCGATCGATGGCGTGACAGCGATGGCTGCTACTGTGGTCGCAATAGCCGGTGTGGATTGTTCGGTCGCCAGCATATTGTCTGAATCGGCCGTCGAAATCGATGAAAGCGATGTCACCGAAACGGTGAACATCAGGATGTTACGGGTTTTCATTTTTCTTCTCCCCCTCAATTACTGGCCGTGACTTCGACGCGGCGATTGGTCGGGTTGCGCTCGCCATCGGCGGTCGAAACCTTAGGTTCGCTTTCGCCGCGACCCGAAACGGTGAGTGCCGATGCGTTAAGACCGGTTGCCTGCAATCTTGCGGCAACCGCTTCGGCGCGGCGGCGGGAGAGGCTGTCATTATAGCCATCCGAACCGGAGCGGTCGGTATGGCCGGTGACGGTGAAGCTGTTCCAGCCGCAAGCCTCCTTGTTATCGGTGACAAATGCCAAAGTCTCATCGGCATTCGTAGGAAGCACAACGGAATCCCAGTCAAAGAACAAAGTGGCCGCCAGCGGCGAATCACACGCAGCCGTACGGGGGCGCGGCGGAGGTGGCTCGGGCATGGCGACCATAGGAGCCGCGGGTGCGGGTTGGGTCATCAGTCGATGATATTTTTCGCAGCGCGTCAGGCTTTCCTTGTCGCGGATCGAATTTTTGAGGAAGCCCGTCGCGATTCCGCACCAGACCTTCGCCTCGGATGCGTACATGTAACTGCTGCCCAGCGACGCTAGCACCGACGGGTTGGTCGTTGCCGCGAGCGCTTCATCATAACGCCGCTGAACCTCGGGGCGTAAATCCCTCACATCCATCGACGTCAAATCGACTTGTGCCAACGCGGGTTGAGCAGCGCAAATTGCCACCCCTGTTGCCATTGCCTTTAATAATGATCTTTTCATGATCCTTTACCTCCGAAGCATATATTATTGTTTATTAT
>JBGSPK010000157.1:0-3722 GCA_041738665.1 Sphingorhabdus sp.
GCGAATAGTAGCAACGCCTTCTCCCAAGGCGAAACAAGCCTCGTTGATCATCGGCATCAGCACGCGATTCACGATGAAGCCAGGGGCGTCATTTGCGAACACCAGTTGCTTGCCTAGCGCTTCGCCATATTGGCGCACGACTTCCACGGTGGCATCGCTGGTCGCAAGGCCGCGAATGACTTCGATCAGCCCCATCACCGGCACCGGATTGAAGAAATGCACCCCGATAAAGCGCTTCGGATCAGGCGAAGCCTGCGCCAGTCGCGTGATCGGTATCGATGATGTGTTGGAAGCCAACACCGCCTGATGGCCGAGTATTTTACCGACTTCGGCAAAAATCTTGCGCTTGATTTCCTCACGCTCGGTTGCAGCTTCGATTATCAGCCCTGCATCCGCCATCGGCTCATATGAAGCAACAGGTTGTATGCGCGATAACAGCGTGTCGGCCTCTTCACGCCCCATTTTTTCCTTGGTAACCAACCTGTCGAGCGCCTTGGCAACACCCGCTTTACCCGCTTCGGCCTTTTCCAGATCGAGGTCGGAAAGATAGACATGATAGCCAGCGCCAGCGCTGACCTGCGCGATGCCAGCACCCATTTGTCCTGCTCCAATAACGCCGACCGCTTTCATATCTTGCTCCATTAAACGTGAGATGGATTGCCCCTAGCGAAGCGAGCCCAAAAGCGCTAGCTTTCACCTATGCACAGGGGTTTGATTGCATTGATATCCGGGGCAGCAGCCTTATTGGCGGGTGCGGCGCATGCCGTCTCGCCCGGGAAAATCATAACCTTCAAGGACTGGACGGTCGGTTGCGATAACGGGCTTGGCTGTCAAGCCGCGGCGCTGATGGTAGAGGAACCTACAGACGACTCTCTATCGATAGTCATGAACCGGCCCGCCGGAGCAAATGCACCCCTTAACATCGATCTGTCGGGCTTCACGGCCAAAGCCGACCGATATCGCGTTGTGATTGACGGCAAGATCGTCCGTACAGGCGCAATGAAGGTCGGCAGCACGACCGTAAAAGTTGTTGGTGTCGATGCCATAAAGCTTGCACGGTTTATGGCGAAGGGCAAAGCGTTGCGCGTGGTCGATGGAGGTGGTGCTGATCTGGGCGCGGTGTCGCTATCGGGCGCTGCCGCCGCCTTGCGCTATTTCGACGAGCAGCAAGGGCGCGCAGGTTCTCGAGGTGCTATCATTGCAACCGGACCGAAAATGCCAATGGCCAAACGCGCGGTGCTGCCGGTTATTTCCGCCAAAAAAATAACGCCGACCAATGTTTTGCCCGACACCTCGGCACTGATTGCGCTTTCGGAAAACAGCCCTTGTGCCGCCCAGCGTTTCGGGTCGACCGAGGACACTGCCTATAGTCTGGGAATGGGACCAAATGGTCCACAGGCGCTGGTATTTCTCAACTGCGGGTCGGGTGCATATAATTTCTCCTCGGGTGTATATGTTGGCCAGCGTAATGGCGCCGAAAAGTGGACGTTCGAGCCCGCAAAGTTCGATTATGCCGCCCCAGGCTCTGCAGAGGGCAGTAATACCCCGATCCTGATCAATGCCGACTGGAATGCCGGGACCCAAACAATCAGCAGCTATGCCAAAGGCCGGGGTTTGGGCGATTGCGGATCTTCCGAAACTTATGTCTGGGATGGATCCATGTTCCGTCTGACCAAGGCAACAGCGATGACCGAATGTCGCGGCTCGCTTGACTGGATTCCGACATGGCGGGCTGAAGTCCGGCTAGTCAGCTAAAGCTCGACGAAATACTGGCATTTCGCCGCAATCCAGCTTAAGCGCGCGGCAATGCTCACACATCGGCAGGAAGTCTGAAAATCTATGTCCGCCCCATTACGCATAGCCCTCGCAGGCCTCGGTACCGTCGGCACCGGTGTCATCCGTCTCATCGAGGAAAACAGCGCGTTAATCGCGCGACGCGCAGGGCGTAAAATCGAGATTGTCGCAGTGACTGCGCGCGACAGGACCAAGGATCGCGGGGTCGACCTGTCTGGCTATCGCTGGGTCGACGACATGGGCGAACTGGCGACCGCGGGCGATGTCGATGTTGTCGTTGAATTGGTCGGTGGGTCGGATGGGCCAGCACTTACCCTTGCACGTGAGACGCTGGGCAATGCCCGTGCGCTGGTTACCGCCAACAAGGCGATGATCGCACATCACGGCGCCGAGCTGGCATCGCTTGCCGAAGACAATAATGCGGCGTTGAAGTTTGAGGCTGCGGTTGCGGGCGGCATTCCTGTCATTCAGGGGCTTCGTGATGGCGCGGCGGCCAATCGGATCGACCGTGTATATGGCATCCTCAACGGCACCTGCAATTTCATCCTGTCGACGATGGAAAAAGAGGGCTTGGATTTTGCCGCCGTTTTAGCGGATGCTCAGGCAAAGGGTTTTGCCGAGGCCGACCCGTCGTTCGATATCGACGGCATCGATGCCGCACACAAGCTGTCGATCCTTGCCTCGCTGAGCTTCGGTTCCAGAATTGATTTCGGCGGCGTGGAAGCGCGGGGGATTCGCAAGATTCTGGCTGCAGACATCGCGCAGGCCAAAGCACTGGGATATCGCATCCGGCTTATCGGGTTGGCCGAAATCGACGGAGAGAATGGGTCCGCAACAATTTTCCAGCGCGTCCAGCCCTGCCTCGTGCCGCTTGTACATCCACTTGCGCACGTGACCGGTGCAACCAACGCGGTGGTCGCCGAAGGCAATTTTTCCGGCCGCTTGCTGTTTCAGGGTGCGGGCGCGGGTGACAAACCCACCGCCTCTGCGGTCGTCGCCGACCTGGTCGATATCGCGCGCAAGGAAACCGGCCCGGCATTTTCGATGCCGTCGGAGGAGCTCGAAACGCTGCCCCGTGCGGCGTCAGCTCATCGCATTGGCAAGACCTATTTGCGGATGGTGGTCGCCGACCGCGTTGGCGTGCTCGCCGAAATTACTGCAGCAATGCGCGATGCTGGCCTTTCGATTGAAAGCCTGATCCAGACCGAGGCGGGCAATGATGGCACTGCGCTGATCGCGATGGTCACGCATGAAGGCCCCGAACAGGCGATCAACGATACGCTGACAACACTGGCGACCTCGGACAGCGTGCTGGGCGAGCCGATGGTGATGCACATATTGGGCGAATGATCAGGGCGGTGGGTTTTCGCCGTCGGTGACGATCATGTCAGGTTCGGGTAAACCCTTTAGCACTTCTTCAAGAGGAATTGCGGGCGGCGGGACATAGCCGAAGCTCATTGCCACGCCCTTCATATAAATCTTGCACATGCTGTCTGTCGGCAAGCAAGCAACGGCGCGTTTGGTTGAAATCGCCTCGCCGCGACGGATGCGGTTTTCATCGGGTGGGCCGCGATCCGTGAAGATGCGCTGGCTTTTATTGTCGGGATTTTCACCGCAAACGACAATCTCCCCGTTCTGCGGAAATTTAACGCAACCTTCGGCGTCGACGGCGACCAGTCGCCGCGCTCTTTCGATTTGCGCAGCGATTTCAGCGTCGCTCGCCGACTGTGCCGAAGCACCAGCAGCCGAAAGCGCAATGGCAGCGACAAGCAATCTCGACATTTGGTAACACCTTCCCTATCGGGGTCCGCAATACCGACCCACCTGCCCCCAAAGCCGAGCGTTCTTCCCCAGAAACTCGATATTTCAGATAGCTAGGAAAAAGACATGACCGCAGCAAGCCAGATTCTTGACCGGGTACTTGTTCT
>JBGSPK010000179.1:0-4291 GCA_041738665.1 Sphingorhabdus sp.
GCCACCTATCGCGCCAGGGCCGCGACCCGGCTGTTCAGGTCCGATATTGCCTGACATGTTGAAGCCCCAGCGGATCCGTTGTGATTGTTCGCGGGCAAAGTTTACCGCACGTTGGTCGACGCTGACGATACGGCCATCGACATCACGCACGACGCGGTCGGCAAAGGCGGCTTCGATCTCGGGCGTAAGCAATGGGAACGATGCTGTCGTATTGCGGCTGTCATTTTTGAAATATTCGAACTGAACTCCAAGGCCTTTGATAGAATCCGGGGTCCATGTCAGTCCAAGTTTGAAATCACGACGCTTTTCGCCAATCAGTGCCGGGTTGCCGCCGGTGATGACGTTGATGAAACTGCTTTCACCGCGCGTGAAATCATAGAAACTGACATTTGGCGTGACCAGAACCGGATTACCCAATTGGCCGATGCCGGGGGCGTTCTCGTCGCCGATAACCGATGCCTGAACGGTAAAGTCTTCAAACGGCGACCAGCGCACGCCTGCACTATATTCGAGCAGGCCACCGAAATCGGATACATCGCTGTAGCCGATATTGCCATTGATGGAGACTTCGCCGATTGCGCGTCCAATACCGACTTCACGATCAATAAGGGGTAAGTCGGCGTTGATATTGTGGTTGATGATGTTGCGCCGTAACGACACGCTGTTCGTTATTCCCGATCGTATGGCCTCGCTATCGAGAAGCTGGCGGGTAAAGCCCGACGCAAAGGTCACATTGACTTCGCCTGCGGGCAGCGCGAACGGAGAGCCGCCCAAAGTGCTGCGCGCCCTCAATTCTTGCGAAAGGCTGTTCGACAGGTCAGGAGCCAGAAACAGCAAATCATCGCCAAAATTCTCGGCAAACGGGTTGGCGGTACCTGCCAGAACTGCGGCTCGCAATCCGGAGAAATCCGCGTTTCGGGTTGTCCGCGTTTCGCTATCGATCCGGTCATAATTGCCGGTTACCGTCCAGTTCCAGCCATTCAGCAGGGTGTTAAAGGTTGTCCCGGTTTGAAAAGTGTGGCTTTCGCTTTCGCGCTCGAGTGCACGCGGCGTGTCGAAATAACGATTGACGACGACGTCGGTACCAAAGGGAGAAAATGGACTGCTGCCCGGCAGGACAAAGCTTGCGCCCGGCAGGCCAAGCAATGACGAACTGCCGTTCAACGCATAGTTCGCATTGACCGAGAAATTGGTTTGCGGGCCGAGTGATTTGCTCCAGGTACCATTCACTTCGAACCGTTCGGTTTCTGGCAACAATGTACGATACTGGCCAATGTCACCGCTGTTCAAAACACCGGCATTCGCTGCGAATTGCGCCAGTGTAGGGTTTGCAGAACCCGGGACGCCCGCCTGAGTGACGGTCTGGCCTGCCAATGCGCTCAAGGCTGGCGAAATCTCGCCATTGAGACCAAGTCCCGTGATGTTACCGCCAAGCGCCTGAACCGAACCACTTGACGTAATAATGTCCCGCTCGCTCTCGGTGAGCGACGAGGCGCGTTCATATTCGACATCGAGATTGAGCCGGCTGCTTGACCCGATATAGGTCAGCGTCGCCTCGACCTCATTGCTGGAAAAACCACCTTCTTGCGGCTGTTGACGCTCCAATTCGGTCACGAACGAGGCAAAATTTTCTTTGAGGATAAAGTTGATTACCCGTTGGTCAGGCCGAAATCCGTATTTGAGGGCTAGTTCTTCCGGAAAAATCTGCACCTGACGAATGGCCTCAGGCGGCAAATCGCGCAGTTCGCGAAAGCCCGACACTCGCTGTCCGTTTAGCAGAACCACCGGCTGACCACCGCCGCGTCCACGACCCGAACCGGTCTGCGGCGCAACCGCGGCAAGCAGGTCAGTCACCGATGATGCACCCAAGGCGGCAATATCGGCCTCTTCGAGCTGCTCGACAGGCGGCACATCGGTATCGACCGCGCCTCTAATCCGTTCTGCGACCACGACGATGTCGGTCGAAAGCGGTTCGTCTTCATCGGTCGTTACAGGGATTCCGGGATCGGCATCCTGAGCCCATGCGGGCAACGCAGTCGACGCCAATAATATGGATGTGAGCAAGTTAAATTTACGCATGGGGGGAGAGTACGCTTCTTATTTATGTTGTCGTTGGTCGCGGTAATAGCCATTTGGCGGATGGACGGAAGCTGAACTTTGTCGCATTTTGTCGCAATACCGCGATTACGCGGTAGCTCTTCCCTTTTTGCTTCATACCGTTTAAGGGCGCTGCAACATTGGATATTTGACGACTTAAGGGGCCGAATGGCAAAAGAAGAACTTCTGGAAATGCGGGGCATTATCCGCGAATTGCTGCCTAACGCGATGTTCCGTGTCGAGCTGGAAAATGGTCATGAGGTATTGGGCCATACCGCAGGCAAAATGCGCAAAAACCGTATCCGCGTTCTGGTGGGTGACGAGGTTTTGTGCGAACTTACCCCTTATGATCTGACCAAGGGCCGGATCACTTACCGCTTTAAATAAAGGCGGCAGACCTTGGGTCTGAACCCCAAACTCATTTTGGCATCGTCAAGTCCGCGAAGACGGGATTTGCTCGCACGCCTCGGTGTGGTGCCGGACCATGTTGCATCGCCAGATATCGACGAGAGCCCACGCAAAGGCGAGGTGCCGCGCGTATACGCACTGCGGATGGCCGAAGAGAAAGCGCGGGCCGTTGCACGCGGCGACGGCGAGATTGTCGTTGCCGGAGATACGACCGTGGCCGTTGGTCGCCGGATTTTGCAACAGGCTGCCGACGCGGACATGCAACGCGGTTTCCTGGAGCTGCTGAGCGGACGCCGCCACCATGTGTTGAGCGCGGTTGCGGTCATTGATGCCGACGGACGATTGCGCAGCCGGATGAGCGACAGCGTCGTCCGCTTCAAGCGGCTCGGTGACGACGAAATCCAGAGTTATATCGACAGCAAAGAGGGTTTGGGAAAAGCGGGCGGCTACGCGATTCAGGGCAGGGCGGAGTCCTTGATCGACTGGATGGCCGGCAGCCATTCGGGCGTCATCGGTCTGCCATTATATGAAACCCGCCTTCTGCTTCGCGCATCGGGGTACCATATTGGCTGAGCTGTGGCTTGACGATGCCCCCGGTGAGCGCCGCGCGGCTCTGGTTAGAGACGGACACATCTTAGAAGTTCATATCCAGCGCGACCGACATTTTGTCGTCGGCGAAATTGGCAGCGCGCGTGTTGATAGCAAAACCAAGGCAGGCGCATATCTGACGGCGGAAGACGGACGGCAGATGCTCGTTCGTCGTGGCACTGGACTGACTGAAGGCAGCAAGGCCATCTATCAGGTCGCGCGGGAAGCAATTGCCGAGCCAGGGCTTATCAAGCTGGCCGAAGCCCAACTGCTAGAAGCATTGCCATCCTTTGTGCCAACAGCTGAATCGCTTTGGGAGGAAAGGTTAAACGCTGCGGGTGCGAATGTTCGGCGCAATGCCGACATTTCGGACGCGTTTGAATCTGCGCTGGCGGGATCATCTCAAGCTGGTGAAGCGATAATCAGTTTTCAGCGCACCAAAGCAGGGTTGGTCTTCGACATCGATGGCACCGGCGATCCGATGGCGATCAATATCGCCGCCGCGCGCGAGATAGCGCGATTGCTCCGGCTGTATCAGGTCGGGGCGATGGTAATGATTGATTTCATTGCCGTGGAATCGAAACAGGACAGGCAAAAAATTGCCGATGCATTTCGCGACGCGGGTGCCGATGACCCAAGGCCGTTTGAAAGTACAGCGGTCAACGGCTTTGGCATGATGCAGGTGGTTCGCGCGCGTCCGCGTCCGTCAGTGTTGGACCACTTGTTTGGCACACGGATCGCGGCGCTGTCCGATGAAACACAGGCGTTGTGGCTATTGCGCGAGGCAAGCAAATCGACAGGCTTTGGTATCCGCACGATAACCGCGCCGCCGCCGGTTGCGATATTGCTATCGACGCCTGAATGGCAACAGCAGCGCCAAATGTGCGAACGGATGACAGGTGCACCGCTAGTGATTGTTGCCGATGCGGCAATGGCCGGTTATGGGCATATCCATGTCAGCCAAGCGTAATCAATGCCCCTTATGCAAAAAGCCCAAGCAACAGGCTTTTGCGCCGTTTTGTAGCCAGGGTTGCAAGGACCGTGACCTGTTGAAATGGCTGGATGAAGGGTATCGAGTGCCGGGTCCACCCGCGGATTATGCGGATAGTTTCGACGACGGCGAACGCGACTGATTTTGCGCTTGCCAAGGGGCGCATAGCCTCTCTATAGGCTGCGCTCCCACGCGGTTTTGCCGTGT
>JBGSPK010000209.1:0-3829 GCA_041738665.1 Sphingorhabdus sp.
GCGGCGCGGCGCGCAGGGTCCAAAGTGCTGTACGGCACGAGAATAATAGTGCGTGTCGCTGGATCATAACTCGTCGCACCGTTGCGATCGGCGAGGCTGATAACCGGCTTAAATTGCGGATGGCGACCACACGAAGATAGAGCGGAATAAAAGGCGTCGACCACAGGTTGAGCCTGTTCGGCGATATCGTTGGCGGGACTTTGGCCAGGGGGTGATGCCGTGGCAACAGCGGCCAAAAGCATGGCATTTAGGAACTGCATATGGAGCATCCTTGTCGTGAACAAGCGGAGAAAAATGTTCAGCGCAGTGGCAGGAACAGGTCAGTGATAGCGTCTTGCTCCGACACGTCGGGATAGAAACTGATCCGTTGGCAATAGAACGGAAAATCGCGGGTTTCTTCCCCGCTGTCCGGTAACCAATCGCGGTATAGGAATAACGCTGCCGGCTCCAGATTATCGCTCATGCCGGTGACCCGAAGGACTGCGCAGCGCCCACCCGGTATTTCCCCCATAGTAACATTTTCATCGTTCTCCGCTATGGGCTGTTCGGTCGCTGCACACAGATCCATCCTGTATTCGTCGGCTGGCGTGGATCTGGGGTCGTCATGATATACGGTAAAGGTAGCGCTCGCCTTTGGTGGCAATCCGACCCGTTTGCGCCAGGCAATGAAGCGCTGGATCGTTGTGCCGATATTTCTCGGATTACCACGATGTTGCATGATCGCGACCTGGGTTGGCGCAACTTCTTGGATTGTTACATCATGCTCATTGAAGGTTTTTTGCATCAGTTTGCTCCTAGCGTTGGTGAAAGGCCCGAAGGCCGCAAGCCACGGCTCCCAGTCGGGAGATTTCCTGAACTGCGAAGGCGACTGATCAAAGCGTTGCCGAAAGGCGCGTGCAAATGCGTCAGGCGCTTCATAACCGGCATCCATTGCGATTTCAGTGACACTAAAGACATCCCTGTAGGCCAACTGATAAGATGCCCGCTTCATGCGGGCGAGTTGGACATAGCGATGCACTGATAGTCCGAAGGTCGCAGTGAACTGACGGTGGAAATGGAACTTGGAAAATGCGGCGACACTGCTTAACTCGTCAAGGTCAAGATCGCCATCAAGATGCTGCTCGATGTAATCTAGCACTCGCTGCATGCGAGCATCGTAGTTCCTCAGTGCTGTTGTCATCATACTGTTCCTACCGTGGCAGGAGTAGTTAGCTCAGAAAAGACGTAACCGGCTCGACTGATCTTGCGGTTTGGAAGCGGCAATGCGGTACCCAATGACAGCTTACGGGTAACGATTGAAATCCAACGCGCGACTACAATGTAGTCGTTTCCGAAATGACCGCGATTGGTACAAAGGCACAGAAACCTTACCTCAAAGTCGAGGCAGAACGTCATAGTAGATACCGCTAACAGTTCGGACGTAAACATCGGACGAGATGAATTTGAAAACTGTCTTCGTTGCTTCTTTGCGCTAGATGTAGAGCATCCGTTTGTACCAAGTCCCGCGTACAGGTTACGCTTCAGCAAATGCCAGGCGGAAGTGCGGTCCCGAACTAACTGTTATGCTGTCGTCGGCGAGGCCAGCCCCTGCTGCATCAGACCGGACAACGCGGCCAATGTCTATAAGTCAAGATTGATCAAATTCTGCGCACCAAGCCTTCGGCAAAAATTATGCAGGCCGTCCAAGATCCCAAAAATGCGACGTCAGCGGCAAGGCCGATAGGAGGTTCGCCCGTGATTACGTAAATGGGGAAAAACACCATGGACACGGCCGTAGACCCAATCCCAATCGCATAGGCACGGATCATCCAGTTGCGGTGGCGGGTAAAATCCCGCTTGCGGATGGCTAGCATGGCAATGGCCATGGCCACGCCTAATGCGACCCCGAACAGCAACCGTCCGCTGCTGACGGCCACCGAATAGGTGCCGGGAAAGTGCCAAAGCAGACCCAGCGAACTCAGCGAGACCATTGCTCCCGCTGCCACAAAAACGCGCCCCATGAAGCGGTGCAAAAACCCGTATCTGCGCATCAGAACACGACTAAATTGGATTGGACCCAGGATGCCGAACATCGCACCGCCCAGCACATGCATGAAATGCCAAACGGGGGCGGCTTTTAGGTGCCAGCTGTCTTCGGGCAAGGTACCCAATGGGATTTGCACCACTTGCACCAATGCCAGAATGGTTCCGAGCAGAGTTATAAAGAATAATGCGGCAAGCACGACAAAGGGTTTCGCAAACCAGCGAGTCACTTGAATAATCCTTATCTAAACGTGCCGATCGGATCGCGGGGGTGTAATTCGGCCCGCCCGATCAACATCAGGCGGCCGGTTATCGCCATATTTGCTGCACTATCGTCAGAATCTGTAAGTTAGACCCAATGCGCTTTGCGCCTCCCACTTTTGTTCGATTGCGGCGCTTCTATGGATGGATTTGTCGAGATAGGTGCCGCCCACGAGAGCGATGAGCGTCAACCGTTCGCTGAGTTGTACCGCCATTGAGATGTCACCGCCGAGATTCAGGGCATCGTCTGTGATCGGAGCAACTGGGAGGATAACACGCCGCTCTTTTCTAATCATGCGCGCGCGTTGTGCGGCCGTTACGCCGTACATATAATTGGCCGCCTTTTGATCAAGCCAGCTTGCTTGTACTGCTGGGGTGAATGTGAACTTCCCGATTTGAATCGGAACGCTGTAGCGGGCGATAATTTCCGACCCTTTGAATTTGTCAGTGATATCATGGCGAAATTCACCGCTCAGCTTGCCCAATTTAGTGTCAAGCGAGATACGCGCGCCGGCATCGGCAGACAGTTTCTGTCGGTCCTGTCCCGATGGGCTGCGCGCTGCTACAAAAAAATCGAGCGCTGGCGTTACACCGCCCAGATCCTTGTCGAGACGAATACCCGCTTCTGTTGTCTCAAGGTAAAAAGCGCCCTGCTTTATGGATATAAGGGGTATAGGCAAGGTCTGCTCTGACGCCGAGTTGAATGGGCTGTGCTGGCTTACGACCGCGGCACCGACGGCAATATAATTTTGATTCTGACCGTCGTCATTCTCTTGGGCCTGTATGGTTGATACCGGCGTAAATACGGCCAGTGCCGCCAGAAATGATTTAAAAACTGCCTTGGACATGATGAGTTTCCTATGATTTTTGTCGCATCGGACAATCGACCGAATGGCGGGGCTACAGACAGATAAGTGGCTTGCCGAATATTGGTCACGGGCCGAATTTCCGGGGAAGGCCGAATTTTGCGTGTCACGGGGTTGGGGGGAGAAGCGCAAAATTCGATCTTCACCCGGAATCGGTGAAGGCCATATCTCTCATTTAGAAATGATATGATCTTCGCTGGCGACCAATGCCAACTGTTCGCTGGCATCGTTCGATTTCCAAAGCTGGGGAGACTGGTGGTGTAAGAGCCTGCTTGGTTTAATAAGGGGGCTATTTGCTCATATTTGCTTACATAAGTAGGTCCTTCTGGAAGCTCGACGAGCGAAATAGCTATATGAAACCGGAATAAGAACTAAGGCCGATCCGGCGCTGGTCTGGCATTGTTGGAGACTCCCAAAATAATTTTGCATTTCAACTCCGAGCGAAGGCCCTAAGTAGGCGTCGGTTGCTCTGCGCCTCCCGAAATTCACTGTTTCAGGCTGACGCTGGCCTGTGGCGAGGTCGCATAAACCCACGAAAGCTGAAGCGCACTGAATTTTGCGCACCGGTACGTTTTTCTGTATCAGATCATTAAAGCTACAATTTGCCACTCACAGGCATGAATATCCAATTTAACGACCATGCCGTGAAACGGAGGCCGAGAATATTTTTTGGCACGGAA
>JBGSPK010000210.1:0-4551 GCA_041738665.1 Sphingorhabdus sp.
TAGCTCGACCAAGCTATCAGCAATACCAAGCAAGGCCGCCGAGCCAGGAAACAACTCACCCTGAAAATCGGTACGCAGACCATAGCAAACGACCGGAATGCCAGCGTTGTCTGCCAAGCGGGCACATTGCCAGACCTGTTCTTTCGATAGAAACTGCGCTTCATCGATCAACACGCACGCCAGCGGCGTTTCCTGATGTCGTTCGAGCACTGATTCCTCGATATCGGTGGAACCCTCAAACCGGCTTGCGTCACCGGCAAGTCCAATCCGCGAGCTGATGGCGCCAAATCCCGGTCGGTCATCCAAAGCGGCGGTCCACAGCATGACCTTCATGCCCCGTTCGCCATAATTGAACGCGGCCTGCAACAGGGTTGAGGATTTGCCCGCGTTCATTGAAGCATAATAGAAATACAGCTTCGCCATCAGTCGTCGCCGTCGGTCAGGTCCTGCTGCACCTTCGGCTGCGCCAACAGAGCTTCGATATGCGTCGCCTGATCAAAGCTGTCATCAGCGAGGAACTTCAGCTTCGCGGCATATTTCATGCTTACCCGCGACGCGACTTCCTTCTGGAAAAACGCAGTGTTGGTCCGCAAAGCTTTCAGCACCGCCTCCTCATTCGCGCCGAGCAGCGGCTTGATGAAAGCAGTTGCGTGGCGCAAATCGGGCGACATCCGCACCTCGGTCACGCTGACGCTATGGCTGGTCAGCACGTCATCATGCACTTCATCGCGTGCGAGCAGTTCGGACAGGATATGCCGGAACTGTTCGCCCACGCGAAGCAAGCGGACTGAACGGCCTTCCGGCCCAGTGTCGTTATGTTTGGCCATAAAGCTCCCCTTTCAGGCTTGAGCTAGGTTCACAACGTCCGTTCACGCTCCTCGACCTCAAAGACTTCGAGCATATCGCCAGCCTTGACGTCGTTGGTATCCGCCAGAACGACACCACATTCCATACCGGCGCGGACTTCGTCGACATTGTCCTTAAAGCGGCGCAGCGACGCGATTGTGGTTTTCGATACGATGACATCCTCGCGGGTAAGACGCGCGAACAGACCCTTTTTGATAACGCCCTCGCTGACCAGCAAACCGGCCGCCTTGTCGCGTTTGCCCGATTTGAACACGTCTTTGACTTCGGCGCGACCGACAACGGTTTCGATGATTTCCGGTCCAAGTTCGCCAGCCATTTCCTTCGCGATGTCGGCGGTCAGATGATAAATCACATCGAAATATTTCAGACGCACGCGGTCGCGTTTGGCGAGCGCGGCTGCTTTGGTATTTGGACGCACGTTGAAGCCGATCAGCGGTGCGTTTGAAGCCGCCGCCAGCAACATGTCGGATTCGGTAATCCCGCCGACGCCAGCCAGCAAAACGCGAACCTTGATATCGTCGGTTGAAATATTGTTGAGTGCGGTAACGATGGCCTCAACAGAGCCTTGCACGTCGCCCTTGATGACCACGGGATATTCCATCGCGCGCGTGGCGGACAGATTATCGAACAGATTTTCAAGATTTGGCGTGACCTGCGCGGTGCGGACCTTGGTTGACTGTTCCTTACGGTACAGTGCAACTTCACGCGCACGGGCCTCGTTCTCGACCACGGTCAGAACGTCACCTGCCGATGGCACGCCTGTAAGACCGAGCACCTCAACCGGCATTGCAGGACCCGCTTCTGGAACCTGCTGGCCCTTGTCATTGATCAACGCACGGACTTTGCCGCTTTCTGCACCAACAACAAAGATATCGCCACGTTTCAGCGTGCCGCGCTTGACCAGCACGGTGGCAACCGCGCCACGGCCCTTGTCGAGCTGCGCTTCGACCACGATAGCTTCGGCAGGACGATCCGGATTGGCTTTCAGTTCCATCAATTCAGCCTGAAGCGCGAGCTTTTCGAGCAAGGTATCAAGGCCGGTTTTCTTTAGCGCCGACACTTCGACGTCCTGAACATCGCCGCCCATCTGTTCGACAACGACTTCATGCTCAAGCAAACGTTCGCGTACCTTCTGCGGGTTCGCGCCTTCCTTGTCGATCTTGTTGATTGCGACAATCATCGGGACGTTCGCAGCCTTGGCATGCTTAATCGCTTCGATCGTCTGCGGCATCAGGCCGTCATCGGCGGCCACCACAAGGATCACGATATCAGTTACCGACGCGCCTCGCTGGCGCATCTGAGTGAAGGCTTCATGGCCCGGCGTATCGAGGAAGGTGATGACAGAGCCATCCTTTGCCTTCACCTGATAAGCGCCGATATGCTGGGTGATGCCGCCAGCTTCACCCGACACAACGTTCGCGCCGCGCAATGCGTCGAGCAACGAGGTTTTGCCGTGATCGACGTGGCCCATCACGGTTACAACCGGCGGACGCGATTTCAGCGTTTCGGGTGCATCGACGTCCTCATCATGGACAATATCAACATCGGCGTCGGAAACGCGCGTGATATTGTGGCCGAATTCCTCGACGAGCAATTCGGCGGTATCCTGGTCGATGGTCTCATTGATTGTGACCGGCATACCCATCTTGAACAAGGCTTTGACCAGGTCGCTGCCCTTTTCGGCCATACGGTTGGCTAGTTCCTGCACCGTAATGGTTTCTGGCACGACCACGTCGCGGCTCTGTTTCGGTTGAGCGGTACGATTACCGCCACCATGCAGACGCTTTTCCTTTTCACGCGCGCGCTTCAATGCTGCGAGTGAACGCGCACGAGCGCCGTCATCGCCCTCCAGCGCGCGGGTTACTGTGAGCTTGCCCGATTGGCGGCGATCATCCGCTGCGCCACGGGTTGGGCGATGTGGAGCCTTCTTGGCTTCTTCACGCTCACGTTCCGGCCGCTTGGGTGCTTCAACCGGCGTAAAGCGGCGTGGTGCGGGAGCTGCACCGTCTTTGTTGGCTTCTTCAGCAACGGGCAGCGCAGTTTCAGGTTCCACAACAACAGCTGCAGCAGCAGGCGGCGGAGGCGGTGGAGTAGCAGCTTCTTCACGATTTGCCTGAGCGCGTTGCTTTTCTTCTTCGCTTTTCTGCGCACGCTGCTCGGCTTCACGGCGGCTGCTTTCTTCGAGGACGGCCAGCCGTGCTTCTTCAGCTTCGCGCAGTAATTTGGCCTGACGTTCCTGACGGCTCAGCATGTCGTTGCCGGTTGGCCGCGGCGCAGGCGCAGCAACAGGTGCCGCAACAGGGGTCGCCACGGGCGGCGGTGGGGGTGGCGGAGCGGCGACTTCGGGTTCGGCGACAAAGCCCGGTTTGCCGACGAGCTTCTTGCGCTTCACCTCGACCACTACCTTATTGGTACGGCCATGACTGAAGGTCTGTTTGACTTCACCGGACTCGAGCGAGCGGCTCAAGGTGAGCGGCTTGCGCGTCAAAGTCGGCTTATTATTGGTATCATCACTCATCGAAACAGAACCCGTCCTTACTCAATCAATTGCGGAGATGTCAGCGTCAAGGCCCCGCATGTCCTCTGCCGAAGCAGCGGAATCGAGGAGCGCATTACTGCATCCTTTGAAATTTAGCCAGCGTCCAAGATGATGCATCACCCTGTCTGCTGCTTTTTGGTCGATCAGCGCTACATGCACAGCATTTTGCCGTCCAAGCGCCGCCGATATTACATCGCGGTCCACTGGAAGCTTGACGCCTCCCTTGCCCGAACCTTGCTGATCTTCGCCAACGCGCCAGGCCTGATCGCGCTTGCCACTTCCATCGGCGCTTGCGTCGGATGCGTGGAGCAAGAGTTTGACCTGACCGCTGCGCGAGGCACCGTCGATCTTCTCTGCGCCCAATATCAGATGCCCTGCCCTTGCTTCCAAGCCCAAGCGGTCGAGAAACGCCTTTTCAAGGCCGCGCTCGATGCGTCCGGAAAGGTCGTCGATGAGTTCAATCTTGTCGGTTTTGAACGCGCGGCGAAGCAATCCTGCAAGTTTACCTTTGGCCTGCGCCTTGGTCAGCTCCTCCGAATTGACACCGATCCACGCGCCACGACCGGGCGCCTTGGCGAAGATGTCCGGCGCGACACTGCCGTCCGGGCCGAGAGCAAGCCTGATGAGCTGGGCGCGGGTCCCATGCTCACCTGACAATATGCACTTCCTTATAGGGGAGTGTTGGTTCTCATTGGGAGGTGTCCGCGGCAATGGCGTCCTCCTCTTCAAACCAATGAGCGCGAGCGGCCATAATGATTTCATTGCCCTGCTCTTCGGACAGACCAAATACCGCGAGGATACCTGCCTTGTCTTCGGTGCGGTTGCGGCGGACCTCACGGTCGCTGCGTTCATTGCGACGCGGTTCACGCGCCTTCTGGATCAGTTCGTCGGTAGCAAGGTCCGCCAAATCGTCGAGCGTTTTGATGCCCGCCTTGCCAAGCACAACCAGCATAGCTTCGGTCAGCACCGGCAGTTCGGCCAGCGCATCTTCGACGCCCAGTTCACGGCGTTCAGTGCGGTTGGCCTCTTCGCGGCGATCCAATGCTTCCTGCGCGCGGCTCTGCAATTCTTCTGCAAGACCTTCATCGAAGCCTTCAATCGCGGCGATTTCAGCCGGATCGACATAGGCAACTTCTTCAAGTTCG
>JBGSPK010000241.1:0-1795 GCA_041738665.1 Sphingorhabdus sp.
CGAGGTGCGTTGGTGCAAAGGCTGCGGTGAGCAGCATTTCCATTTCAGTCTGTGCAGGGCCTTTTTCCATAAGCCCCGTATTCCCATATCAGCAGTTTTTCGCCAAGGGGAATTATGGATTCGAAGCGGCCCACTGACCGATTTCATGGCCGCGTGCGCGGGTCGCGGCGGCATTGCGCGTATCCGGGTTGTCCTGAAACCGGGGAGTTTCGGGCACCGGACCCAAGCGGTCAGGCCGCCTCGCCCAATGGCCCTGGCGATTATCAATATCTTTGCCTCGATCATGTCCGCGAATTCAACGCGGGCTATAACTGGTTCGATGGCATGTCCGCCGACGAGATATTGGACGCGCAAAGCCCGCTCAACGTCTGGCCATCCGAAACCCGCGCCTTCAGGGCGAGCGGCGGCGTCGATTCGCCGCCCAAATGGGCCGATTTCAAGGACCCACTCGATGCCATTTCGACTCGCTTCAGAAGCCGAATGCCAAAGGCACGAGCCGATGGCCATTTCCTCTCGCCTGAAGACCGCAGCGCGCTGAAGACGCTAGGGCTTGGCGAAGATGCCGACCGGCGGGCACTTCGCACGGCTTACTCGGTCAAAGTCCGCGCCTATCATCCCGATAAAAATGGCGGGAACCGGTCCTATGAAAAGGCTTTGCAAGACGTGATTGCGGCCTATACGCACCTTAAAAGCTCTCCTGCGTTTATCTGACGAGAATGAAATGACCGACATCCCCAATATCCAGCCAGACAGCCGCGATGCGACCATCCTCGCTGCACCCGACAAGACCATCAGCGTGCGCGAAATGTTCGGCATTGATGTTGATATGGAATGTCCTGCCTTTTCCATCGCCGACGAACGCGTGCCCGATACCGACGACAATTATGTCTTCGACCCCGACACCACGCTCGCGATCCTCGCGGGATTCGCGCACAACCGCCGCGTCATGGTGCAGGGCTATCACGGCACCGGCAAATCGACCCACATCGAACAGGTTGCCGCGCGGCTGAAATGGCCGTGCATCCGGATCAACCTCGACGCGCATATCAGCCGCATCGACCTCATAGGGCGCGACGCGATTGTGCTGCGCGATGGCCAGCAGGTCACAGAATTCCGCGAAGGCCTGCTGCCTTGGGCTCTTCAGACGCCAACCGCTTTGGTGTTCGACGAATATGATGCCGGCCGTCCCGACGTGATGTTCGTGATCCAGCGCGTGCTGGAAACCGAAGGCAAGCTGACCCTGCTTGACCAGAACCGCGTTATCCGGCCCGATCCGTTCTTCCGTCTGTTCGCTACCGCCAACACTGTTGGCCTAGGTGACACCAGCGGGCTGTACCACGGCACGCAGGCGATCAACCAGGGCCAGATGGATCGCTGGAATATCGTCGTCGGTTTGAACTACCTTCCGGCGCAGGTCGAGAGCGAGATCGTCCTTGCCAAGGCGACCGGCACCGATGCCGCAGAGGTCGCCAATATGGTGAAGGTCGCCGACCTCACGCGTCAGGGCTTTATCAACGGCGATATCTCGACCGTCATGAGTCCGCGTACCGTCATCACCTGGGCACAGAACACTGCAATCTTCAAAGATGTCGGCTTTGCGTTCCGCCTGAGCTTCCTCAACAAATGCGATGAGGCAGAGCGGGCATTGGTCGCCGAATATTATCAGCGCGTGTTCGGCAAGGATTTGCCGGAAAGCGTCGTGGGTAAATCAAAATAAGGTCAATCGGCTATTCCGCCGACACGCCTTGTTGGGAGCAGTTTATGAAACGCTTAGCCGTCATCCTTGCATTGACCA
>JBGSPK010000291.1:0-11142 GCA_041738665.1 Sphingorhabdus sp.
GCGTGATTGGTTCGTCCGGGCGAAGCGCGCGGACTACAGCAAGTGCGTCAGTGTTCTCGTACAACTCAAGGGACCCCCAAAAAATAACATTAAACGACAAGGCTGCCTTGCGGTTATTGGAAGTCCCCCTGGGGCAGCGGAAGGAGCGTATATGGGGAGGGGTCTTGCTTGTAAAGAAAAAATCATACCCTTTGTCGCTACAAAATAATTCAGCTCAGCCGGTCGCGGAATTCGGTCCATTCGAACGACTTCACACATTTCAGAGCATCGGTCTCGCTGTTCCAAAGCCAGATCGAAGGCAAAGGCACACCGTTAAAGGTGTTGGTTTTGACCATCGAATAATGCGCCTGATCGAGAAATGCGAATCGCGCGCCGGGTTCGGCAGGTACGGGGAGACGGTAGTCGCCGATGATGTCGCCTGCGAGACAGGATGGGCCGCCGAGGCGCACTGCGGGGCCATCTTCGCGTTCGCCAAGCATGGCAGGGCGGTAAGGTGCCTCAATGACGTCGGGCATATGGCAAGTGGCGCTGATGTCGGTGATGCCTACGGGCAGGCCGTTATCGAACACGTCGAGCAGCTCGCCGACTAGGATGCCTGCGTCGAGAGCGATCGCTTCGCCGGGTTCGAGGTATACCTCGAGGCCAGTTTCGGCGCGGACGGATTTGATGAACTCGACAAGTTCATCGCGCTGGTAATCGGCACGAGTGATGTGGTGACCTCCGCCGAAGTTAAGCCAACTGAGTTGACCGAAATAGGGCGCGATTTTGGGTTTCAGTGACCCCCATGTGCGCTGTAACGGCTCGAAGTCCTGTTCGCACAATGTGTGGACGTGGAGACCGGATACGCCTTCCAGATGCTCGGGGAGCAATTGACTAACCGGAAAGCCGAGCCGAGATCCGGGCGAGCAGGGGTCATATTTGGCGACCTCGCCCTCGGCATGTTCGGGGTTGATGCGTAGGCCGACATCGACGCTATCGTCTAAAAGCGATGCAAAGCGGCGGTGCTGGTTCGGGCTGTTGAAAATTACATGGTCTGAAATCGCGACGATCTCCGCCATATCGGCCTCTTTGTAACCGGCACAATAGGTCGCGATTTCGCCTTTGTAATAATCGCGCGCCAATCGCGACTCCCACAGGCCTGAACTGCACACGCCGTCGAGATAGTCGCCAATAACCGGCGCAAGGCTCCACATGGAAAACGCCTTCATCGCGCAAAGTACCTTTGCCCCCGACCGCGCCTTCACGTCAGCGAGGATCGCAAGATTTCGCCGTATCGCCGCCTCATCGACCACAAAGGCAGGCGAGGGAACGCGGTTCAGGTCAAAATGGGCAAATGCGCCGGGATCGCCTGCTTTGGTTTCCATCAGAATGCCAGCGGTCCGTCCAGTTCCTTTACCTGCCAAGGAAGACCATACGCATTGAGCATTTCCATGAAGGGATCAGGGTTGAACTGTTCCATGTTGAATACGCCAGGTCCGCGCCACAGGCCTTTTACGACCATAGCCGCGCCAATCATCGCAGGAACGCCGGTGGTGTAGCTGACCGCCTGGTTGCCGGTTTCGGCATAGGCGTCCTCATGGTCGCAGATATTGTAGATGTAGAGTGTCTTTTCAGTGCCGTCCTTGGCCAGACCGGTGGCGATGCAACCGATGTTGGTCTTGCCCTTGGTAGTCGCGCCGAGACTTGCCGGTTCAGGTAACACGGCTTTGAGGAACTGCAGCGGAATGATTTCCTTGCCTTCATACATCACCGGATCGATCCTAGTCATCCCAACCGCCTGAAGCACGTTGAGGTGGGTGATATAGGCATCGCCGAAGGTCATCCAGAAACGGATACGCTTGATTTCGGGCAGGTGGGTTTTGAGGCTCTCGATTTCCTCATGGTACATCAGATACATGTTTTTCGGGCCAACCGCTTCAAAATCGAAGCTCTGCTTTACCGACATCGCCGGAGTTTCCACCCACTCGCCATTTTCCCAATGGCGGGCGACCGCAGTCACTTCGCGGATGTTGATTTCGGGGTTGAAGTTGGTGGCAAAGGCCTGCCCGTGGTCTCCGCCATTGCAATCGAGAATGTCGAGCGTGTCGATGCGGTCGAAATGATGCTTCTTGAGGTAAGTGGTGAAAACCGATGTTACGCCGGGGTCGAAACCCGAACCGAGCAAGGCGGTCAGGCCAGCGTCCTTGAAACGATCCTGATACGCCCATTGCCAGTGATATTCGAACTTGGCGACATCGAGCGGTTCGTAGTTCGCAGTGTCCATATAATGCACGCCGGCGGCAAGGCAGGCGTCCATGATGTTGAGGTCCTGGTAAGGCAAAGCGAGATTGACGACGACAGTCGGCTTGATCTCGTTCAGCAATGCGGTTGTCGCGGCAACATCATCCGCATCCAGACCATAAGTGTCGATATCGACGCCTGTACGTTCCTTGACCGACGCAGCAATCGCGTCGCATTTCGACTTAGTGCGGCTTGCAAGGCTGATATGCGAGAAGATATCGGCATTCATCGCCATCTTGTGTACCGCGACCGAACCCACGCCGCCTGCACCAATTACCAAAACCTTGCTCATCTGACCGTTCCTTGCAACATGGATTCGTTAGCGCACGCATATAGGGGTCTTTTATGACAGGACAAGAATTGCTCTCGCCCACACGCAAGCCAACACGCGAGGGCGTGCTGCGCGCGATGGACAAGGTAGCTGCGATATTGCCCAAGACGCCCCTGCTGCCGCTTGAGGTGGACGGCGTCATCATCTGGTGCAAGGCCGAAATGCTCCAGCCAATCGGATCGTTCAAAATCCGCGGTGCGTGGCACCGGTTGAGCGACCTGAGCGACGAAGAACGGGCGAAGGGCGTTGTAGGGGTATCCAGCGGCAATCATGCGCAAGGTGTGGCTTGGGGAGCCAAGCGACTTGGCATAGCGGCAACCATCGTTATGCCGTCCAATGCGCCTCAAATGAAGCTGGCGGCAACGCGCGCGCTTGGGGCGGAGGTTGTTCTATACGACCGCGCCACCGAATCACGCGACGAAGTGGCCGCCGCGTTAATTGCGAAAAGCGGAAGCACATTGGTTCACGCGTTCGGCGATCCTTGGGTCATCGAAGGGCAGGGTACCGTCGGAGTCGAAATTGCCGCACAACTCGCCGATCTGGGCAAAGGCGGACCCGACCAAATCGTCTCCTGTTGTGGCGGCGGCGGATTGGCTTCGGGCCTGTCACTTGCCTGTCCTAATGCTGAAATCGTGATCGTAGAACCTGAAGGTTGGGACGACATTGTACGTTCGCTGGAGGCTGGTAAAATTTTGCCCGTGAAGGACTTAACTCACCCTACTTATTGCGACGCGCTGCAAACGCCGCAAACCTACCCGATCAATTTCGAGGTGCTGCAACGGCGCGTTTCCAAAGGTGTTGTGGTTACCACCGCTGAAGTCGCAGCAGCCATGCGCCTTGTGTTTGAAAAGCTGCATCTGGTTGTCGAACCGGGTGGCGCAGTTGCACTCGCTGCGGTCCTGGCCGGAAAGGTCGAGCTGAAGGGAATGACAGCAGTCACGCTATCGGGCGGCAACGTCGATATGGGCACATTCGTAAAATTGATCGGCGGAACCTAATCCTTGCGCAGGCAGTTTTGTTGAAAACTGTTGGAGATTGTCATGCCAAAGCTCGCCTATTCAGTACTTTTGTTGAGCGCACTCCTATCCACTGGGTGTTCAAACGATGCGAAGCAGTCAACAGAACAGCCGGCTGTTTCAGAAGAACCAGTCGCATCTGGATCGGCCTCGGCACCTACGGGTAATGTAAAGCAAGTCACCGTCGAAACCGCTAAAACCGATGATGTCCCGGAAAATCGATTTGATAGCTGGGCCGGCAAATGGATCGGGCCGGAGGGCTTGTATGTCGATGTCAAACCCCTTGGCAAAGGTGAGTTTAAGCTGGAAATGCAGTCGGATCTCGATACCAAGGGCACTTACATTGGCAATGCGCAAGAGCACGGGATCCGCTTCACCCGCAATGGAGACCAATTCCTGCTGTACCGTACCAATGGTGACGAAACTGGTCTGAAATATCTCTCGGGCAAAAAAGAATGCCTTATGGTCAAATCCGGCGAGGGCTATTGTCGCGACTGATTTAGGCAAAGAGTCTGCAAACCATCACAAAACGCCAATCATGACGTCACAATGCTCGCTTATGCCTGACATATGTCAAAGCATAAGGGGGCCGCAACATTGGCGCAGGCGAAAAACACCAAGATTGAAGAAGCAGTTGTCCGGCACGAAGGCGAGGCTCCGCAAAAACTCCTCGACAAGGCTTTTGCCTTCGCCTTTCGCGGTCTTGTCTACGCGCAAATCTGGGAAGATCCCGTAATAGATATGGAAGCGCTAGCCATAGAGCCCGGCAACCGCATCGCAACGATCGCCAGCGGGGGTTGCAATGTTTTTTCGTACCTGACCGCCGACCCAGCAGAAATCGTCGCGGTTGACCTGAACACCGCGCATGTGGCGCTGAACAAGCTCAAGCAGACCGCGCTGACCAACATCCCCGATTACCGCCAGTTCCGTCGCTTCTTCGCCGATGCCGACACCCGCACCAATATCCGGGTCTACAAAGCGCATGTGCAGACACATCTGGACGACGTAAGCCGTCGCTATTGGGAAGGCCGCGATCTGGTGGGGCGTCGACGCATCAACGGTTTTGCTACCGGAGTATACAAACGAGGTCTGCTTGGAGGATTTATCGGAGTGGCGCATTTGCTGGCGCGGCTGCACCGCATTGATCCCACGGTATTGCTCGAGGCGAAAAATCTGGAGGAACAGCAGGCGATCTTCGACGCCAAGCTCGCGCCGATGTTTGACCGTAAGTTCATCCGCTGGATCACTGATCAGCGTTCGTCACTGTTTGGCCTCGGGATACCGCCAGCGCAATATGACGCGCTGGCAGGCGACAATCGTATGGCCGATGTGCTGCGTGCGCGGATGAAAAAACTAAGCTGCGATTTCGATCTCAAGGACAATTATTTCGCATGGCAGGCCTTTGGTCGTGGCTACGGCAAAGGCGCGGATATGCCGTTGCCTCCTTATCTTCAGGAGGCGAACTACAGCGCCGTAAAATCGCGTGCCGACCGCGTGAACATGCGTCATGCGAATATGACCGATCTGCTGGCTGGCTCCGATGTTGCCAGCTTTGACCGGTATATCTTCCTCGATGCGCAAGACTGGATGACCGATGCACAACTGACCGCGTTGTGGACCGAGGTCACCCGCACCGCCCGCCCGGGTTCGAGGGTCCTGTTCCGTACCGCTGCTGAACCCAGCCTGCTGCCGGGCCGCTTGCCCCATGCGATCCTAGACCGGTGGGAGTATCGAGCGGACGATTCTCTCGACTATACCGCACGCGACCGCTCGGCGATCTATGGTGGCGTTCATCTGTATGTCCTGAAGGACTGACGCGATGCAGACACTGACGGGCGATCATGCCGGCCTAATGGACGACGTCTATCGTGGCCAGCGACATATTTACGACATCACGCGCAAATATTATCTGCTTGGCCGTGACCGTTTGATCGACGACATGAATGTCCCCGAAGGCGGTACAGTGCTCGAAATCGGATGCGGAACGGGACGCAATCTGGCCCAGATAGCCCGAAAGTGGCCAGAAGCGAGGCTCTATGGACTCGATATCTCGGAGGAAATGCTGAAATCAGCTGCACTCAATTTGCGGCGTGCTGGGTGCATCGACAAGACTGGATTGGGCCGCGCCGATGCCGCGCATTTCGACGCGCTGGCGCTATTCGGGCGCGCCCGTTTCGACCGGATCATGTTTTCCTACACCTTGTCGATGATACCCGACTGGCAAGGCGCGTTGCTGCAGGCCGCGGCTTTGCTGTCGACACAGGGCAGCATCCATATTGTCGATTTCGGCATGCAGGAAGGATTGCCGAAATGGTTCAGGCAAGCGCTGGTAGCATGGCTCGCCAAGTTCCACGTCGAACCGCGGGCAGAGTTACAGACTTACGCGCAACAACTCGGCAAGGAGCTAAAGCGCCCAGTAGGTATAACCGAACCTTATCGCGGTTATGCCCAGATGATCGTCATCGGCTAAATTAGGCAGCTTGCGAGACGCGCAGTTCCATCCGATCCCAGATTTCAGTCAATGCTGCAGTCAACTCACGCATCATGGCTTCGTCATGAAATGGCCCAGGCGTGAACCGCAAGCGCTCGGTACCACGCGGTACAGTGGGGTAATTGATCGGCTGCACATAGACCCCATATTCGGCGAGCAATATGTCACTGATCTTCTTGGCTTTTATTGGGTCACCGACCATTAACGGCACGATATGCGTCTCGCTGTGCATCACTGGAAGCCCGGCATCGGCCATGAGCTGTTTCAGCATCGCGGCATGTGCCTGCTGCGCATCACGCTCTTCGCTCGATGCCTTGAGATGCCTTACTGACGCAAGCACGCCAGCCACCAACACGGGCGACAGCGAGGTCGTGAAGATGAACCCGGGCGCGTAAGAGCGGATGACATCGACGATGCGTTGGTCGGCGGCAATATAACCGCCCATGACGCCGAAGGCCTTACCTAGTGTGCCCTCGATGATTGTGACGCGGTGAGCAACGCCGTCACGCTCGGTAATGCCGCCGCCGCGCGCGCCGTACATGCCGACGGCGTGGACTTCGTCACAATAGGTCAATGCATTATATTTGTCGGCAAGGTCGCAAATAGCGGCAATCGGTGCTACGTCGCCATCCATTGAATAGACGCTTTCGAACGCAATTAGCTTCGGCGTTTCGGGATCGTCAGCAGCCAATAATTCTTCAAGATGGGCTAAATCGTTATGCTTCCACACCCGCTTTTCGCAGCCCGCATTACGGATGCCAGCGATCATCGACGCGTGGTTCAACTCGTCGGAATAAATAATGCAGCCAGGTAAAACCTTGGCCAGCGTGGAAAGCGTCGCGTCGTTCGATACATAGCCCGAAGTGAACAGCAAAGCGCCGCCCTTGCCATGCAAATCAGCCAGCTCTGCCTCAAGCTCAACATGATAATGCGTGTTGCCACCGATGTTGCGGGTTCCGCCCGAACCGGCGCCGACGTCGTGTAGCGCTTCTTCCATGGCTGCCGTGACTTTGGGATGCTGTCCCATGCCGAGATAGTCATTCGAGCACCACACAGTGATTGGCTTGGGTCCGTTATGGCCGGCAAAGCAGCGTGCGTTGGGGTACGCGCCCTTGTTCCGCAATATGTCGATGAAAACGCGATAACGGCCTTCGGCATGAAGCCGGTCGATAGCCTTGTCGAAAACTGCGTCGTAATTCACGGAATGTTGACCCCGGTTCAGCGCTGCCATCGCAGCATTTCGTCGCCCATAATCGCCGGAAAACAAAAAATCCAGCGCGAACGACTTGCAACAAGCGTCGTTCCGCCCAGTCCAATGCAATATTTTCGTTCAGAGTGATTTGATCTGCGTCAAACCATAATCGCATAGCGCCGGACGAAGACCTTCGATATCAGCGACGTCTCCAGTTGTGACGAAAATGCCTTGTGGCGGCTTGCCGGGCCAAGGTTGGCCTTGTGTCAAATGAACTATCCGTCGTGCTATACCAGCAGCACCATCAACAAACCGCATTTTAGGCGAAACGGCGGTAAGCTCGTCCACGACGAGCGGGAAATGCGTGCATCCCAGAGCGACAACATCCAACCTGTCACCTTCAGGATGATTGGTTAGGCCACGCATCGCATCACCGTAAATTTGCCGATCAACGATTTCGCCGCGCAGCTTGGCCTCTGCGGCGTGAACCAGCTCAGGCGCCGCGTGGCGCAGCAGCGTCATCCCTGCTGCATGGTCACTCTGCAGCCTGTCCACATAGGGCTGCCTGATCGTTGCCGCTGTTCCCAACAGGCCGATAACACCCGTGCGCGTCGCCTCCGCTGCGGGCTTGATTGCAGGTACCGTGCCAACGACTGGCACATCCAGCGCTGCACGGACGTGCGACAAGGCGATCGTGCAGGCGGTGTTGCAGGCGATCGTTACAAGTCTCGGACGGTAACGCTCAACCAGGCGGCCAAGCAGAGCCGGCACCCGTGCGGCAATCTCAGCCTCGCTTTTGGTGCCGTAGGGCAGGCCGGCATAATCGGCGGCATAAACAATCGGCGCATGGGGCAGTTTTTCACGCACAGCCCCCAAAACCGACAGACCGCCAATTCCGGAATCGAAAAACAATAATGGAGCTTCGGGCGGCAGCGATGACATGTTGCGCTGTTATCTATCGGGGTATCACAACGCAAGCCATGTGCCCTTGAGCAATGAGAACAAAACAGCTACGCAATACAGATATTTAGAGGATTCGTCTGGTGACTGATTTTTGGGTAGGCACGATTTCGGCGCTGGTACTGGGCTATTTGCTCGGGTCTATTCCCTTTGGCCTGCTGCTCACCAAATTCACCGGCGGCGGCGATATTCGTAGCATCGGTTCGGGCAATATCGGCGCGACCAATGTGCTGCGTACCGGGCGCAAGGGGTTGGCGGCGCTGACTTTGCTGCTGGATTTGCTCAAAGGCTTTTTCGCAGTCTGGTTGGCTCAGCGATATTTTGCTGGCAGCGAAGCGATTGCGGCGGCGGGAGCTTTTTTCGGGCACCTTTACCCTATCTGGCTGAACTTCAAGGGTGGCAAGGGTGTCGCAACCTATGCCGGGATCATATTTGGGCTGCTCTGGCAGGGCGGCGTCGTTTACGCGGTCACCTGGATCGGAGCGTTGCTGATTTTCCGTATTTCATCGGTCGCTGGCTTGCTCGCTGCGTTGGTCACACCGCTGGCAGCTGCATATTTCGGCCGATATGATCTGGTTGCGATGCTAGTTGCGTGCTCGCTGATCATTTTCTGGAAGCATCGGACGAATATCGAAAATTTGATCAACGGGACTGAACCCCGCATCGGCCAAAGCAAAAGCTGAACACCATATGGGGGGCGGCCAAGACAAGTTCGACCGGCTACGCCTGATCCGGTCACCCAATATCGGCCCGGTAAGTTACCGGCAGCTGATCGCTCGTTTCGGTTCGGCAAGGGCGGCGCTAGACGCTTTGCCCGACCTCGCGAGGCGCGGCGGCGGAAAGAATGCAGTCGTTGCGGACCCTCGTTTGGTCGAGAACGAAATTGCAGCGGTAGCGGCCGCTGGTGCGCATTACCTGTTTGTAGACGATGCGCGCTACCCGGAGCTGCTTTCCCACATCGACAACGCGCCGCCGGTGGTAACCTTCAAGGGCGATCTGGGTTTGCTGTCGCGATCCAGCATAGCGATGGTCGGCGCGCGCAATGCATCGGCAGGGGCGTGCCGCTTTGCGCGGCAATTGGCCTATGAGCTCGGCCAGAGCGAGTTTACCGTCATCTCGGGGCTGGCACGCGGTATCGACACTGCCGCGCACGTGGGGTCTATCGAAACTGGTACGGTCGCGGTTATCGCGGGTGGAATCGATGTGGTGTACCCGCCCGAAAACCGTGATTTGCAGCAGGCAATCGCCGAACGCGGTCTGCTGATTGCCGAACAGCCGCCAGGCACCGAGCCCCGCGCACGCCATTTTCCTTATCGCAACCGGATCATCGCCGGACTGGCTATGGGAACGGTTGTAGTCGAAGCGGCCCCCAAGTCCGGTTCGCTAATTACCGCGCGACTGGCAGCAGAAGCAGGCCGCGAGGTGATGGCGGTTCCAGGTTCACCGCTTGATCCGCGCTCGCACGGCTGTAACCAGTTGATACGCGAGGGCGCCACATTGGTTCAAAATGCTGCCGAGATTGCCGAACTCGTCACCCCGCTCGATTTCCGGATGAAGCCCCGTCGAACACAGCCGCCCGTTGCAGCGTTTGCTGGCGACGGCGATAGTTCCGACCGTAAAGCGGTCATCGACCTGATGGGAATGACCTATGTCTCGGTCGATGAGCTGGTACGCCAATCGGGCAGCAGCCAGTCGGTCGTCCAAATGGTGCTACTCGAAATCGAACTGGCAGGTAAATTGGAGCGCGGGGCGGGCGGCAAGGTTCGTTTGGCGGCCTGAATTTTTGGTCTTGACGATACCCCTTTAACCCCATCAGCCTATACGCGTACGCGAGAGATTTTAGAAAAGCTTATATTATCATGCAATTAGTCATCGTTGAATCACCTGCAAAAGCCAAGACAATCGAGAAATATCTGGGGCCTGGTTTCAAGGTTCTGGCATCCTACGGACACATCCGCGATTTGCCGCCCAAGGATGGCTCGGTCGATCCGGAAAATGGCTTTGCCATGCTGTGGGACAATTATGCCGACAAGGCGAAACAGCTCAAGGCAATCACCGACGAGGCCAAAAAAGCCGATGGCCTGATCCTCGCGACCGACCCTGATCGCGAAGGCGAAGCGATTAGCTGGCACGTGCAAGAGGTGCTGGCGAAGAAAAAAGCGCTGCCGAAAAATGTTCAGCGGGTCACTTTCAATGCGATAACCAAAGCGGCGGTTCTGGACGCGATGGCCAAACCGCGGGAATTGGATATCGACCTGATCGAGGCCTATCTGGCGCGGCGAGCACTCGACTATCTGGTCGGATTTACGCTTTCGCCGGTGTTGTGGCGCAAGTTGCCGGGCGCAAAATCCGCAGGCCGCGTGCAGTCTGTAGCGCTGCGGCTGATCGTCGAACGTGAACGCGAGTTCGAAGCATTCAAGGCACAGGAATATTGGTCGGTCAAAGCCAATATGGAGCATAAGGGCCAGAAGTTTGAAGCGCGCCTGACGCGTCATCTGAATCAAAAACTCGACAAGATGGATTTGAAAACCGAAGCCGATGCGGAAGCCGCCCGGTTGGCGGTCGAGACCGGCAAATTCAGCATCGATAGCGTCGAAACCAAACCGGTTACGCGAAACCCGCAACCGCCGTTCACGACCTCGACCTTGCAGCAAGAAGCCGCGCGCAAGCTCGGATTTTCAGCCAGCCACACGATGCGGGTGGCGCAAGGTCTTTATGAAGACGGCGCAATTACTTACATGCGGACCGACGGCGTTCAGATGGATCACAGCGCGATTTCAGCCGCGCGCAAGACCATCGCTGACCGGTTCGACAGCGGCTATTTGCCGGAGAAGCCGCGAGTTTATCAGACCAAGGCGAAGAATGCCCAAGA
>JBGSPK010000302.1:0-2506 GCA_041738665.1 Sphingorhabdus sp.
GCACCGATTGTCGCCAACAACACGCTGTATATTCTAGACGACTCGGGCCGGGTTTCGGCCTTTCGCGGATAATTAAGAAGGGACATCCGGCATGTTGCCGACGGTAGCCATTATCGGTCGGCCCAATGTCGGCAAGTCGACTTTGTTCAACCGTCTGGTTGGCAAGAAGCTCGCGCTTGTCGATGACACGCCCGGCGTGACCCGCGATCGGCGCGAAGGGCAAGGCCGTCTGTTCGACCTTGAATTCACGATTGTGGATACTGCAGGCTATGAGGATGAAGACCCCCAAACCCTGCCGGGCCGGATGCGTATGCAGACCGAGGCAGCGATTGCAGGGGCGCAAGTTGCACTTTTCCTGATTGATGGCCGCGACGGCGTTACCCCGCTCGATGAAGAAATCGCGCGTTGGCTGCGGAGCAGCGCGACGCCGGTGGTGCTGGCGGTGAACAAGGCTGAAGGCAAGCAGGGCGATAACGGCATACTCGAGAGCTATTCGCTGGGATTTGGCGACCCCATCGCTATCAGCGGAGAACATGGAGAGGGGATGGCAGACCTCTTCCAGGAATTGCTACCGCATATCGATGGCGGCAAGTTCGAGGTGCAAGACCCCGAAGCACCCGATGCGATATTGAAACTTGCCGTTGTCGGCCGCCCCAATGCAGGCAAGTCGACGTTAATCAACAAATTGCTCGGTGAAAATCGGCTGATTACTGGTCCGGAGGCCGGAATTACTCGCGACAGCATTTCGGTCGAATGGCTTTGGACCGACCCGAATCCCAAACAGGGCGAGCCTGATGAAGAAGGCAATATCCCTCCCTTGTTGACCGAACGCCGCGTCCGCCTGATCGACACAGCTGGAATGCGCAAACGCGCAAAGGTGCAGGACAAGCTGGAAAAGCTGTCGGTGGCCGATGCGCGCCATGCGATTGATTTTGCCGAAGTGGTGGTGTTGCTGCTCGACGCGACCAAAGGTCTCGAGGTGCAGGATTTGAAAATTGCCGACCATGTCATCCAGGAAGGCCGGGCGCTGATTATCGCCATTAACAAATGGGATATTGCTGAAAACGGTAGCAGCCTTTTTCAAGGGATCCGCGCCGCCTTGGAAGAGGGATTGTCACAGCTAAAAGGCGTACCGATGATTGCCGTCTCCGCAATGACCGGCAAAGGGCTCGACCAAATGATTTCGGCGGCTTTCGAGGCGCGAGACGCGTGGAACAAGCGCGTACCTACTGGCATCCTGAACCGCTGGTTCGAGGCGGCTATTTCAGCCAATCCGCCACCCGCACCTGGCGGCAAGCGGATTAAGCTGCGGTATATGACGCAGGCCCGCAACCGGCCGCCGACCTTTGTGATCTTTGGCAACCGAACCGACGAATTGCCTGCAAGCTATGCGCGCTATTTACTCAACGGCATCCGTCGCGACCTCGATTTCGGCGCGGTTCCCGTGCGGATCAATTTCCGCTCGTCCAAAAATCCCTTCGCCGACAAGGATTGAACGGAAAGTTTCCCAAACAGATTGCGTCAACGCTCTGTTTACTTCTGACAGTGTAAAAGAACCCGACAGGGCCATATTGTCACCTGTTGATGGAGTAGCCAAAGTTGACCGAACAGCCGGATGATCTGATTGATTGGAAGACATTTACCGAAACCCGCAACCTGCTGGGTGCCGGTTTTGTCAGGATTCTCGGATATTTCCGTGAGGACGGGACCAAGTCGGTTGCAGCAATTGAAGAAGCGATGCGGCTGAAGGATTCATCCAAGCTTGTCATGCCGGCACACACGCTGAAAGGTGAATCCTGGCAGTTTGGCGCAGATAGACTGGCTTTGCTTTCTGAAGAAATCGAAGTCGCAGCGCGTCATTATGTCGAAATCCAGATTGATCCGTCCGAACTTGTCGAAAAAGTCGTTCGCCTTCGTCCCGTATTCGAAGCAACGCTCGCCGCGCTCGAATCCGAAGCCAGCCCGCTGGTCGAACGACGCCCAGCCAGTTTTAATCAGCGCAACGCGCTCGGCGGGATGAGCTACGGCTAATCACTCCTCCGCTGGTTTCGACTGCAGCTGGATGTAATTTTCGATGCCCATGCGGGCGATCATATCGAACTGCTTTTCCAATATGTCGACATGCTCTTCCTCATTTTCGAGGATATGGGCGAAAAGTTCACGGCTGACAAAGTCGCGGACACTCTCGCAATAAGCGATTGCATCTTTCAGCAGCGGCAGCGCTTCATATTCCAGCTCAAGATCGGCTTTCAGGATTTCCTCTACCGTCTCGCCGATGCGCAACCGCCCGAGCAACTGGAAATTGGGTAAGCCGTCCAGAAACAATATCCGTTCAGACAGCTGATCGGCGTGTTTCATTTCATCGATTGATTCGTGCCGTTCGAAATGCGCGAGTTTGGCAACACCCCAATTGTCCAGCATGCGATAGTGCAGCCAGTACTGATTGACTGCAGTCAGCTCATTTTTGAGCGCCTCGTTGAGAAACTCAATAACCTTGGCGTCGCCC
>JBGSPK010000306.1:0-8871 GCA_041738665.1 Sphingorhabdus sp.
GCGGTCGGCATCGACGCGCTCTACGCCCAGCACATCGTAAATCGCCTGCGCGTGGCTCCATGTTTCCATCAGCCGTGCGGTGATCGAACTTATCACGCTCATGTCGGGGCCAACCCATTTGACTCGTTGCTTGAGATCAGCAGCAGCAAAACGAGGTGTCATTGCCCGATATTGATTGGTCCAAGCTGCGATCAGATCATGCCCCGACAGACCGCCCAGATACTCCGCCTCAAAATCCGGCAACCGGCCACCGCGAACACCTGCCATCATTTTTGCGATAAATTTGCCGAACGCAGGCTCGTCGTACAGCGCCAGATCAGCTGCGATATTCCACACATGCAAATGGCGGATGATATTGTTGATCGTCCAGTCCTTGAACTGAGTCGGCGCTTCGAACTCGGCGTCGGACAATGGGGCGAGCAGCGCCGACAGTGCTTCGCTCTCGTCCAGAAAATCGGTCGCTTGCTGCATATCTGTTACCCCATAAACCCGAATAAATGCCCCGCCACCTTGCGCATCTGTATTTCTTCCGCGCCTTCCGTGATCCGGTAGCGACGGTGGTGCCGATAGATATGTTCGAACGGCTTGTGCCGCGAATAGCCGAGGCCGCCGTGGACCTGCATCGCGAAATCGGCGGCATTGCAGACCAGGCGGTTTGCCTTATAGTTGCACATGCTGACTTTGTCGGAGAGGCGGATCGCGACTTCGGGTTTTGACATCGTATCCATTTCGGCGGCGGTCTTGAAGATGAGCAGCCGCAGCATCTCGGCGTCAGTTTGCAGCTCGACGAGGGGAAACTGGATGCCCTGACTAACCGCGAGCGGTTTGCCAAATGGCTTGCGTTCGCGGGCATATGCGACCGCCTCGTCTATACAATATTGCGCAGCACCAAGCGAGGATGCCGCTTGCCTTATGCGGTTTTCGTGGACGAAATGCTGCGCGACGGCGAGGCCATTGTCGAGTTCGCCAAGGATCGCGCTTTCGGGCACCCAGACGTCGGTATATTTCACCTTTGGATGGTCGGTGGGCATGTTGAAGGTCCACATATATTCACCGATCTCGAACCCCGGCGCATCGGTCGGAACCACGAAGCAGGTAATGCCGCGTGCCTTGCCATCCTCGCCGCTGGTTCGCGCGAAGGTCATAACATGTGATGTGTAGGGCAGTCCCGTTGTCCACATCTTGTTACCGTTGATTCGGTACCCGGCAAGTCCATCGCGGGTTTCGGGCACCGCGCGCGTGTCCATGTGCGTCGCATCGGAGCCGTGATGTTCTTCGGTCAAACCAAAGCTCCAACCCATTTTGCCTTCGAGCATCGGCGGGATGAACGCCGCCTTTTGCTGCGGCGTACCAAAGTCGCGGAGCATCAGAACCTGCACGAGATTGCCCACAATACTGCTCTCGTTTTGCAGGTCATTGTGCAGCCCCAAGCCTTTATGCGCCAGATGATGCCGGATGACCGCCATCGCGAGATTCGAACCATTTTTGCCGCCAAACTCTTCTGGAATAGCATAGCGGTAATGCCCTGCCTTGTCCGCAACGGTGCGCATTTCAGCCAGCAATGCCCACCAATCGGCGCGCGGGTGGCCGTCATTGTCCCAGTCGGTCCGCGCATTTTCGCGGCGGTGATCAAAGAAGCGGATATTGTCGTCGCGCGCCTCAATGGGTCTGATCTCGCGTTCGATGAAGTCGTCGAGAACGGCCAGATAATGGGTAATGTCTTGCGGAATTTCGAACAGCATCATGCGCTCCATTTCTGTGTGGCGACGGCCAAGGCGGAATATTTCGGTTGGTCAGCAGCGAGTTTCGCCAGCGATTGTGCTTTGAGCTTTATCAGCAAGCCAGGCGTGGCCAGCGATTTGCGGCCTGTCAGAAGGTCATTCGAAAGCACTTTGTCGTGAATGGAGGCGGGACTTGCGGTCTCACGCTGCAGCATACCAAGCGCATTCAGTGCAACCGACGCCATGAAGCGGTCGCGGCCTTGCGCAGCGGGCTTGATGTCGGCTTCGATCCAGCTTGCGAGTGCTTCTAGCATCTCTGCCGTTGATGGTTCGCCCAACCGTCGGACTTCGCCAGGCGTTGTTGCCGCTACCGGGCCACGCTCATGTGCCGGCGCATCTTCTTCCAACAGCATTAGCAAATCGACTTCGGTTTCCGACGCCCTGCGTCCGATCACTGCGCGCTCTAGCCCGGCATCAAGCCCGCTACGCCAGATGTCGGCCATTTGGAGGCAGCACACGCCCCACCACAAGGTCGAATAAACGAGCCACCACCGGACACGTTCGGGTTCGACAGTCGTGCCGCTTTCGCGCGCATAGGCTATCCAATATTCCTTTAACGGCCCGACACCAACGGCAGGCCGGTCAATATACCCAAATCGCCAGCTGTTGATGCAGCCAAAGGCCAAGTCCTGATGCCGGTCGCCGAGATGCGCGAGTTCCCAATCCAGAACAGCGGCTAAGCCGTTTGCATCCGCCATGATATTGCCCATTCGAAAATCGCCATGCAGCAGCACTGGCTTTACGGGTGCTGGCACATGATCTTCCAGCCATTTGAACGCCAGCGCCATCACGGGGCGATCCCCGCCATAGCCGATAAACTTCTGCTTGAGATCGCCCAGCAAAGTCGCAATATCTGGCGATGGCAGTGCAGGCAGCGCGCCTATTGGCACCGCGTGGATCGCCGCCAGTTCGCGCGCAAAGTCTGCCAGTAATGCAGGCGGCGGGTTCGCCAGTATCTTGGCAGGGTTTACCTCAGCTTCGACCCTGCGCATCAGATAGCCTGTGCCGAGATGGTCGCTGTGCTCGATTTCGCCGACAATCTCCGGCGCTTTGACGCCAGCGGCAAATGCTGCGCGGACGACGGCGGCTTCGATATCATGGCCATAAGCCCGCCCGGCCATTAACTCCGCCGAAGGCGAGCGGCGTAAGACATAGCCGTTACCTTCATAGTCAAACGACCAGCTTTCCATATTCGCACCGCCGGTCAACCGGTGAAGGTTTTCCAGTTCTCCAGTTCCGCCCAGCACGCGACGAACAAAATGCAAAAGGTCAGTGGCGAATTCGTCAATCATTCAGCCCGGTGCTTCCAATAAGCGAACACCATTTGCTGAAGCTGCTTCACATGCGCCAGCGCTTCCGGACCGGTCCATTCACCCGGGTAGTCCGTCCGCCCGGTCCACCAGCCCTGCCCGGGCAAACCATCACCTTCGCGTACCACCAACACCGCAAGTGCAGGCGCGCCCTCTTCGGCGTTTAGCTGATCGATTTTATCGAGAGTTTTGCACACCTGCCGCATCTTCGGTCGGGTGAAGCGAAAACCAAGATACAACAGCAATTCCGAATAGCTGATTGCCCGCCCCTCGCGCGCGCATTGTTCAAGCATTGATTTGATCCGCGCGACATCGTGCAGCGCGGATACATCCGCTGCTGGATCGCTCAGGAAGTCTTCGAGGACAGGGTCCAATCTTGCTCCTATAGATAATCTTTGGCCATCGCGGCCATGATGTTATGGAATTCGGCGATCACCTCATCGATGATCTGTTTGGCTGGCTTCACTTCGTCGATGCGTCCCGCCACTTGCCCCGACAATGCAATCGCCGCCTCCATGTCACCACCGAAATAGAGATCAAGCACGCCGCGCATTTCAGCCATAATATTGTCGGTCGGCTCGCGGTCGAGCTTGGTCGTCCGCTCGGTGCGCAGCGCGCGCAGCGCGGGGCCAGGGCCGTGACGATTGAGGAACAGCGTATCGGTCTCTTTGGCGTCGATGATAGCGTCTTTCCAGTTGTGATGCACCGGCGATTCCGCCGCGCTGACCATCCGCGTTCCCATCTGGATGCCTTCTGCCCCAAGCGCAAACGCCGCTGCCATTGACCGTCCGCAGACCATGCCACCCGCTGCAATGATCGGTACATCGACCTTGCTTCGGATCAATGGAAGCAACACCATCAGCGCGACGTCATTAGGGTTTTTGAACCCACCACCCTCGCCGCCTTCGACGACCAAGCCATCGACGCCAGCAGCTATTGCTTTGAGCGCTCCTGCCAAAGTCGGGACGACATGGAATACCGTCAGACCTGCCGCTTTCAATGGCCCGCAATATTTGTTCGGATCGCCCGCCGATGTAGTGACGAATTTCACGCCCTGATCGACGACAAAATCGACAATGCCGGGGTCGCGGACAAAGGCCTGCGCGATGTTCACACCGAAAGGCTTGTCGGTCAGCTCACGCATCTTGACGATTTCGGTCCGCACTTCCTCTAACTGGCCAGACGAGGTTTCGATGATTCCTAGCCCACCGGCATTGGATACAGCCGACGCCAGCTGCGCGCGGGCGATCCAGCCCATCGGGGCCTGCACGATGGGATATTCGACGCCAAGCAATTCGGTGATGCGGTTTTTGATTGGTTTCACGGTTCAGCGTCCGATCGGGCTGGTGCGGATGTTGAGCTGACCTGCAAGGCCCGCCTTGCGATGATGTTCGATAGCTTGATATTCGGGCGAGGAGACCATCGACTTCATTGCCGCGAGCGAGGGATATTCAACGAGGGCCGCCATGTCCCATATTTCCTCGACTTCGCCCATCATAAGGCCGCTCACATTACCGGCATAAATCTGGCGGCCTCCGATGGACGCGATGCAAGCCTGCACGGCCTTGCCATATCGGGCATAAGCCTCAGCGCCGCTAAGATCGGCGTCGCCGCCATCGGGATATTCGGCCCTTTCCTTAAATTTTAGCAAATTGACCATCACGAACGGGCCGTTTTCCGGACTACCGAAAAATGCCGTAGCCTGTTCCATCGAAGGAAATACCGCGTTTGTAACTTGCATGATGAGCCTCCCGTCCCTGATTTAATCGCTTGCTTAAATCAGGGCGGCAGCAATGTAAAAGCGATTGTGCATTTGTCGGGATAGCCCCTCGCTTGCGCTCGGGAGTTTTCCGGGAAATCGTCCCCCGGACAATTTCATGATCCGGAAAAATGGTGGGCGATACAAGGTTTGAACTTGTGACCCCTCGCGTGTGAAGCGAGTGCTCTACCGCTGAGCTAATCGCCCGTCCGTTACGACAGAAGCGCGCCTTTGGCAGAGCGTCCTGTCAATGGCAAGTGGTTAGGAAACGATTTTAATATGCGGCTCAGCTACCGGCACCGCGAACGCCTTGCTGTTCAAGCCCGCAAAAATAGTGTCGACAATCCGCGCCAGCTTCTCGACCTTGAGCTTGCTTGTGCCGATATAGATGATGGCTTCAGGGTTGGTGTAGCATTGCATCATCTGGTTGATTAGCGACACGCTTTCGTCAATCGACAGACCTTCAAAATAGCCCTGCTCCATCGCTTCTGCAACGATGAGCGCCAAATAGTGGTCACCGAGATCGACATAGCCACGCACGACTTCGAAATGCTGCTGGCCGATTTCGAGATAGCTTTTTAGCAAATCTGGTTCAGCTTCATATTGCTGGACCATCAATTCAAAACGACGGCGGAAATATTGGAACATCTTGTCACGAATGGGCAGGTCAGCAGCGGTGACCTCCTCCATTATCTTCACCTTTTCGGCAAAAAACCGTTCGGCAACCGCTTCAAGCAGGGCATCCCGGTTTTCGAAGAAACGGTAAAGGTTGGACGGCGACATGCCTGCCGCTGCAGCAAGGTCAGTCATCGAAATATCGGCTGAACCACGTTTGCGGACAAGATCGTCGACAACCTCCAAAAGCTGTTCCCTGCCAGCGTCGATATCGGTCTGAGGGCGGGCCATATATCGCTCCCTGTATTAGGCACCTAATTCAGTTTTGTGATATGTGAAGGATATCTTCAATTTTCAAGGGAGTCGAATGCAAAACTCGCTTGCGAGGCTTCGTCGTCCTGAATGCCCTGCTCGCTTACCAGGCCCGACAGCGTTAGCCCCAACAGCCTGACGCCCAATTCGGCGGGCAGAATCTGGTCGAGGAGGGCATGGCTGAGCGCGGAAAATTCCGCGCGTTCAGCGATGACATGACCGATAGTGCGCGACCGCGTGACCGTTCGGAAATCCGAATAGCGCGCTTTGAGCACGAGCGTCTTGCCGCGCGCCTGATAGCGTTCGATGCGGTCCCATACGACTTCAATAATGCCTTCCAATGCATCACGCAGTTCGGCTTCGCTTTTCTTGTCATCGAAATAGGTTGTTTCGCCTCCCAATGACTTACGGATACTATTGGCGTTGACCGGGCGATCGTCGATACCGCGCGCGGCGTTGTAGAGATAACCGCCCCAACTGCCGAAATGATAGGCCAGCCAAGCCTCGTCTTTCTGAGCAAGATCGGCGCCGGTATGCACGCCAAGATTCGCCATTTTCTCAGCATTGCGCGGCCCAACGCCGTGGAAGCGGCGGACGGGAAGCGTTGCTACGAACGCCGCCCCTTGGTCGGGCAGGATTACGCACAACCCGTCAGGCTTGTTCTGGTCGCTGGCCAGCTTGGCGATGAACTTGTTATAGCTGACCCCGGCGCTTGCGGTGAGGCCAGTTTCTTCGCGGATAGCCGCTCGGATCGCTTTCGCCACCTTGACTGCAGAGCCCAGACCGGTCTTATCCTCTGTCACATCTAAATAGGCTTCATCGAGCGATAGCGGCTGGATGATGTCGGTATGCCGCGCGAAAATCTCGCGGATCTGCCGTGACACAGTTTTGTAGGCCTCGAAGCGGGGCTTGACGAAAATCAGGTCGGGGCATTGACGCTGCGCAGTAATTGACGGCATCGCCGAGCGGACACCGAACGCCCTCGCCTCGTAACTTGCGGCAGCGACTACCCCGCGCTTGGAAGAGCCGCCAACGGCAACGGGTTTCCCCCGCAGGTCGGGATTATCGCGCTGTTCTACGCTGGCGTAAAAGGCGTCCATGTCGACATGGATGATCTTGCGGACAAGCGGATCAGGGTCAGACAAAGCCTGCTCCCTTGGCTAAACCCCGACCGCCGCACGCAATGCCTTGCGGTCGAGCTTGCCAATCATCGTCTTGGGTAGCACATCCATAACGACCACCGACTGCACCCGTTCATGCTTGCCGAGTTTCGGATTGAGCCATGCTGTCAGCGCCGCGCCATCTTCGGTAGCGCCTTCTTGCAATGTCACAAAAGCACGCGGCATTTCGCCGTGATATTTGTCTGGCACACCGATAACCAATGCCTCTTTGACTGACGGATGCTTGTAAAGGATATCCTCTACCTGGCTGGGAAACACCTTGAACCCGCCAACTGCGATCATGTCTTTTAGCCGGTCGACAATGAAGATGAAGCCGTCCTCGTCAATCGTCGCGACGTCGCCCGTGCGCAGATATTTGCCGACGAACACCTCAGCATCGGCCTCCGGGCGGCCCCAATAGCCACACATGACCTGTGGTCCGGAGAAGACCAACTCGCCGGGCTCGCCATCTGATGCGGGCTTGGTCGGGTCTTCCTTGTCCAGCAGTTTGACGTAGGTTCCGGGGACTGGCTGGCCGATGCTACCCAATTTGTTGAGACCGTCATATGGATTGCAAGACACAACGCCTGAGCTTTCGGTGAGGCCATAGCCTTCGATCACGACTGCACCGGTCAAAGTTTCGAATCGGGATTTGAGTTCGGCCGGGAGCGGAGCACCGCCCGAGATGCAGGCGCGCAACGAGGTGAAATCGGTGCTCTCGATATCAGAACAATCGAGCAAAGCCTGATACATGGTAGGCACGCCCGGCAAGGCTGTGACCTTCGTTCGGTTGACCGCCGCGAGGGCGGCCTTGGCTTCAAACCGTGGTAGCATGACGATTTCGCCGCCATTGTTGATCGTACGGTTCAGGACGGTTGCGTTTGCGAAGACGTGGAAAAAGGGGAGCACGCCCAATATCCGGTCATCGCTCGGCGCATCCTGCTTATTCACGTGCGATTCGGGGTCCAGTAAATTGATCTGACGCGCGTTTGCGGTGATATTCTGGTGGCTAAGCATCGCACCCTTAGGTGTACCCGTCGTGCCGCCAGTATACTGAAGCTGCGCGATATCCTTTGCTGGATCGCACGGCTGCGTAACATAATCGCCTTTGTTGGCGATAAGGTCGGAATAAGATGTAATCCGGCTATCGGCGGGGACTACCGCGATTTCCTTGCGTTTGAACAGCCGGTAAGCCCAGCTTTTCGCCTTGGGCAAAGCTTCAGCGACGTTTCCGACGACCAGTTCTTTAAGTTCCGATATTTCCAGAACTCTGAGCGCATTCGGCAATAAGGCTGCAGCCGACACGGTGAACAAGATGCTCGTCCCACTATCCGCTACCTGATGCGACAACTCGTCGACAGTGTAGAGCGGCGAGAAATTCACCACAGTCGCGCCTGCCGCAAGCGCGCCGTAATAAGCCGCAATATAATGCGGCACATTGGGCAAAAAGAGGCCGACATGATCGCCCTTGCCTATCCCCTTGTCCTGCAAGCCCTTTGCAACGCGGCGCACGGCGTCTGCTATCTCGGCATAGCTATACTTGCGGCCCATGAAGTCGGCCAAAGCGGCGTTGCCCATACGCCGTGCAGACTCGAAAAACATGTCGTGCAGCGCGAGCGGTGGAAAATGCTGGTCCCATTTTACGGGATGCAAATAGTTAGTCGTCCAGTTCATTGCTTCGTTATGCCGCGTGATACCAGCCAACGCCATCGCGGATTTCGAGCTTGGCGCGGCCCGCGCGTTCCAGATAGCGCAAATGCGCCATCGCTTCACCGGTAGCGAGGCCGTAAATACTGTCGTCGATGGGCCGACCGAACAACAGGCCAAAAGTGTCGACGCCGCGCATTTCCTTCTCGCGCAACGCCGCCTCCAGCCGGTCGAGTTGCTCGTGATGCCCCGATGCAAGCTTGTCGAGACGCACATGCACGCCCTTG
>JBGSPK010000341.1:0-30327 GCA_041738665.1 Sphingorhabdus sp.
TCGTGATAGCAGCGGCGGTATCGGTGATCGTCAGATTGAAGTAGCGGGCCTCTGATGTAGCACCAGTTTGGCCGCCGGGCGCCAGCTCGGTTGCGGTCATTTTGATCCGCAGGACCGTTCCAGCCTGCGCCAATGTGGGCGTACCGCTGAATGCACCAGTGGCCGACACAAAACCGAGCCATGACGGCAGCGTGCTGCCATCGTCCAGCGTCGCGCTGTACGTCATGCTATCGGTCAGATCTATGTCGTAAAATGCGCCTGCTGGAATGGTGAAAGTTGAGTTCACGCCGTCGGCCCAGCTTTGATCGCTGATCGGGCTTGCGCCGATGAGCGGCGCACTATTCGAAGCGATGCCCAGGCTGACAGTAACATCAGCAAATTGCAACGTCTCGATGTTCTTCAGCCGGTCAGTGCCTTCGTTCAGCCCGTCAATGGTATTCAGATCCTGAATGGTCGTAGTCGCGCCAAAGGTAATCAAGTAATCGGCAAACTTACCGGAATAAACGGCGACATCGGTGCCGCCGGCTCCATCGAGTACATCATTGCCCGCCAGTCCAGTGAGTATGTTGGCGTTGGCATCACCGGTCAGCGCATCGGAGTAATTCGAGCCACGCAGATTTTCAACTTGGTAGAAGCAATCGTTCGCCGCTTCGCCCTGCAGACCCTTTGGAGTCGGCGCGGTTGTACCATCGGTCGACGACATGGTCGCAATACTAACGACAACGCCATTGATAGTAACCGTATCGACAACGCTGGTAGTCGTCGAAGCCGCAGCCTGCATCTCGTAACTCGCAGTATCGTTTCCTGCACCACCTTTGAGGATGTCGCCACCCAATCCGCCGATCAAAAGGTCGTCACCATCGCCAGCTGTTATACTATCATTGCCCGCCCGGCCTTCGAGGCGGTTAACGCCACTTGTCCCTGTTATCGTGTCTACTTGAGTGCCGCCAATCACATTCTCGAAATTGCTGAATGTGTTGTTAGACAGCGTAGCATTGTTCCCAGTTGTGAAGCTGCCAGCGCCGGTGGCGTTCAATGTGACAGTTGTCACTGTGGTGAGATCGGAAAGGTCGAGCGTATCGTTGCCCATCCCACCGTCGAGGATGTTCGTGCCCACGCCACCGCGGATGATGTCATTGCCATCGCCACCGGTCAGCGTATCGTTACCTGCCAAACCGATTAGCGTATCGTTACCCGCACTACCGGTAATATTCTCGTTACCCGCAGCGCCATTGATCTGCATGATCCCGGTCAATGTGACATCGGAAAGGTTCAGCGTAGAGCCAGATGCTGCGTAGATCTGAACACCTGAAAAACCGTTCGAGGAAATTTCCTCTATCCCGCTCATTGCAGTGACGTTGATCCGCGCGTTGTTGACTGCTGCAAGCAGCCGGTCATTGGTACCGAATGTGCCTGCAGCATCGCTCACACCTAGTCCGCCATGGATGGTGTCGAAAGACGCGTCCGCGTCGAACAAGAAGGTATCATTGCCTGCCCCGCCGATCATCGTATCGGTGCCTGCCCCGCCGATTACCACATCATCCAGCACCTGTTGGGTACCGTCGGCATTCAAACGGGTCGCGTTGATCGTGTCGTTGCCTGCCAGCCCTTCATAACGGGCGCTGCCGACGAGGAGTGGATCGGAAGTCAGGGCCGCATCATTGCCGCTGGTGCCGGTTATAACTGCGCGATCAATATAGTTGTCGGTTCCCTGCCAGGCGGCAGCAATTGCGTCAGTGAACACTTGAGTGGGTGCGGTTGGCCAGGCGGTTGGCACCGTTGTGCTCACAGCGTTCATCGCAGCAACCAGCGCCTGAACATCGAACCGCGCGAGTATCTTGTCAGCGGCAACGATGCGCCGGGCCTTGTTTGGTTCGTTCAACGCCGAGGTGAACCAGTTTTTCACTAAAACAGTCGAGCCAAGCCCGATCGCTGTGACCTCTAGATCGCTGCCGACTTGCCGCAACCACAATTGGTTGGAGTTGATGTCTTTGAAGATCAAGTCGTCCTGGCCGCCAGCGATGGTAACGCTGTCAGCGCCAGACCCCGCATAGAAAAGATAACTGTCATTGCCGGTGCCGCCGTCAAGCGTGTCATTGCCCGCGCCGCCATCCAGAATATCGTCACCTGCGCCGCCATACAGGCCAGCTGTGAAAGTTTGCGATGTCGTACCCGCGCCAGCCGTCACATTGATCGTCGACAGATCATCACCGTCGCCGCCCAACAGAACATCGTTGCCGCCACCGCCGAGCAGGCGGTCGCTGCCTGCGCCGCCAATTAACTGATCGTCGCTGCGCGTCAACCGGACGTTGTCAATAACCGAGCCGTTTCCATCGACCGTGCCAGTCGCGCGGAAAGACAGTACATTGGTACCAGCCTTGGCCGTCAGCGACAAAGCTGTCGCTGCGGTAAGCGCGACGCTGGTGCTGTTAGCAACGGTGCGGACGACCGCTCCATTCCATAATATCTCAAAACCGCCCGTCGCCGTAGATGAACGCACCGCATTGGCATAGTTGAGAGTCAGCACTTCGCCCGCTTGCAGATTGTTCACCTCCTGCTGGAACACAACGCCAGCGACTCCTACGTCAAGGTTCAGCGCGCGTGCGCCGGTCAGGCCCGTAACGCCTGCTGCCGATGCGAACAGTTGCGCTGGTGGAATCGTCGCTGGCCCAGCGATTGTCCAGCCGGGCAGGTCCACACTGGTCAGGCCATAGGCTTGAGCGACATCGTTGGCGGTGTCGCCTGAGTCTTCAAAGCTGCCATTGACAAGAATGCTCGTTGCCAGCGAATTGCCGGTATAATCTGCACTCTCTAAGGTTGCAGAAGTATTGGTTGAATCGCCGCGCAGGATATCATTGCCGTCGCCGCCTGAAAGCACGTCGCGCTCGCTGCCGCCTTCCAACACGTCGTTGCCAGCACCGCCGTCAAGATTATCTTCGCCAATACCGCTGCGCAGCGTGTCGTTGCCATCGTCGCCAATCAGCACATCGTTACCAGCGCCAAAGCTTGACGAAAGCAATGTGGCGTAGGTCCCGCCCCCAACAATGATGTCGTCACCGCGCAACCCGCGAAGGACGTTGTCGCCGTCATTGCCGGTCAGCGTGTCGTTAAACTGAGACCCAATTGCATTTTCAACGTCCGAAATCAGGTCACCGGTTGACTCGCTCCCGGCAACCGACGTCTGAGCTGTGGCGGTTGACAGGTTTACATTGACGCCCGACGTTCCGTCCGATCCAGCATAGCTGACGGTATCGACGCCAGCGCCGCCAGCAAGTGTATCGGCGCCCATGCCGCCAACCAACCAATCGTCACCATCACCGCCTTGAAGATTATTGTTGGCAGCTCCGCCCAAAAGCGTGTCGTTGCCATAATTGCCTGTTGCAGCGGTCGTCGCATTGGTGACAATGAAATCGTTGACGGGCGCTGCCTGAGTGTCCGCTGATGTTGCAACAAAGGCTCCACTCGCGTCGATCCGCAGACCCGCCAAGTTGACAGAACTTCCATCGGAAAATTGTAGCGTCTCAATCGCTTGCGCCGCATTGACGCCAGACGCCGTTTTGAAGTTCTTAAGCGTTACGCTGCCACCGCTAACATTGACCGTGATGACCAGATCGTTGCCGGCGAATGCAAAGCTCAGATCTGACAAAGCGATGGTCGCGTCGCCGATGACACCTGCATTGCCGGTGTAATCCTCGAACAATATCGTGTCGCTGCCGGCGCCTGCATAGCTGGTAACGAAGTAAACTTTTGAGCCCGCTATTGCGAAGCGCGAGCTGCCGTCCTCATTCCTGACCCAGCCGTCAGCATCAAGCGTTGTCGGCGATCCGAGTGCACCTTCATAGCCCGATTCATAATAGCCAAGGCTGCCAAACCCGCCAACAAGCGCGCCGGTGAATTCTTTGCGGTAAATAACCTCACCGCTTTCTGTGTTTGTGATGATGTGCTCAAATTGGTAACTTGCGCCAGCCCGGTCGACCAGTTGCACACTAGAAACATAGGGTGGCTGCAAATTTGCGACCAGTGCCGGTCCGGCAGGCGCTGTCGCGTCCTGCGCCACGATCAGCGTCTCAGCAGCAGCCAGTTCGTCAGTGATGGTGTCAGCACCATCTCCGCGGCCAAAGACATAGATGTCATCGCCGCCAGCGCCCTTCAGCGCATCATTGCCCTTGCCGCCGATAATCTCATTTTCAAACTCATCGCCTTCGAGCGTATCGACAAAATCGGACCCCCGCAGGCCCTCGACGCTGTCATAGACGTCGCCCGCCGCGTCACCTGCATTGGTGGTCGCACCCGACAGCGAAGCAGTCACACCCGCGGTCGCTGTCTCATAGCTCGCCGTGTCGAACCCGTCTCCACCAATCAGGATATCGCCTGCACTGGCATTGCCATCGCGCGTACCGCCAGCGCCGCCGATCAACACGTCATTGTCGGCACCGCCTAGCAGAACGTCAGAACCAGTGCCGCCAACCAGTCGATACTGCCCGCTATTGCCGTTCAAAATATCATTCAAATTGCCGCCGGTCAGGGTATCCTCTCCCGCACCGCCGGTCAGCCAGTTCTCGACCGCTGCACTCCCCGTCACGCTGTCAGCGCCGTCCGTACCGCCAGCAAGATTCATCCCGCTTACATTGACTGCACCGGTGTTGAAGAAGACGAGCTTTTCAATCGAGCCCCGCGCGGCAGCGTTGCCTGCCGCACCCCATTCTTTCAGCGTTATTTGATCACCCAGAGACGCAAATGCACCGCCGCCGCTTGCGGATTCAATTCCGATAATCAGGTCCTTGCCAGCACTGCCCGAACCAAATTGAATGTCGTTAATGTCGATGCCGAGACCAAACTCGATCATGTCTTCGCCGCTGTCCGCGATAATAGCATTGGCGCTGGCGGGCGCATGCCGCCACAGTTTGCCCTGCTCCATGTCGTAGCGGATGCGCGCACTCCATGCGGTGCCGTTAAATATCACCCCAGCCGTGCTGTGCGAGATCGTTCCGTCGGGATTGAGCGTATACCCCGCCGAGAATCCGGCACCTGAAACCCAGACGACTTCCCATTCGTTGGATAGCGCGTCGATAAAGGTATCGCGGCCATCACCGCGCTGAAACTTGAAGACATCGTCGCCTGAGCCACCGATGACTTCATCGTCACCGGCGCCTCCGGCCACAATGTCATTGCCTTCGTCGCCGGTCAGGACGTCATTGCCGCGACCGCCGCTAACGCTGTCCTGACCATAGCCGCCGGTTAGCGTATCACTGCCGTCCGACCCCAATACGATATCGTTGCCGCTATCGCCTGACACCGTGTCGTCACCCAGACCGCCATTGCCAAAGTCATTGCCCGACAGCAGGTAAACCAGATCATTTCCCGCCCCTGCATGGACAAAGTCATTTCCAGCGGTGCCAATAATCGTGTCGGCACCGTCCGAGCCCAATATGAAGGTGTCGAAGTCCGCAATCCGCACTTCATTGCCATCGGCAAAGCGCAATATCTCAACCTTGTTGAAGCTGGTAAACCAGTCCTGCAGCGTCATGCGGTCGCCCGCAAACAGCTGATCCGGCCAAAGCTCGATGACCAAGTCTTTGCCGTCCGCCGACTTGGAAATCTTGATATCTTCGAGCGTGATGCCTGCGCCAAAGACAAGCGCATCTTCGCCGCCCGCCGCCACGCCTTGCGACGAGACATGAACGCCGCCACCGGCCCAGTTGTTGAGGCCGCTGCCCAGCTCGAAAAGGTCGCCGTTCAGAGCCTGAGCAACGCGTGTGTTTACTGTCGCTGCGGACTGACCATGGAATGCCTGGGCCACTACCTGCTGCACCGATAGTCCGCTTTCGTCGCGCACTATATCGGTCGCGTCGCCGGTGCGGAAGATATATTGGTCGTCGCCACGCCCGCCGCGCAGCACGTCGCCGGCGCCGGCGCCGCCCGCGAGAATATCTCCGCCGTCGCCGCCTTCGAGCGTGTCTGCACCGTCGCCGCCTTCAAGCCAGTCGGAACCTTCTCGGCCGATCAACAGGTCGTTGCCCGCGCCGCCATTGAGGTAATTGCCGTCACCGCCGAGCGTGCCTGCGCCATCGGAACCCGCATTGAGCACATCGTCGCCATCACCGCCCAGCAGCCAGTCGTCGAGCCGGCCGCCGTACAACGTATCATTGCCCGCGCCGCCAAAGACATTGTCGCCCAGGTTGGAAGCATAGACGACATCATCGCCATCGCCCGCGTCGACCGTGGCGGCGACATCAATCACAAGTTCCTTGCGGTCTGCAGTCGAGAAGTTGACCGAGGCCGCAGTCCCGGCCTTCGAACGCGCGATCGAGAAGACCGCACTGCCCGAAGCTTCATCGACAATCACATTGTCGATCCAGGCGAGCGGCGTGGTGCCGACCGAAGCATCGACGATCGTGCCCGTACCCGAAACGGCGACAACGCCCGTAGTGGCACCGCCGACATTGGCAATAGCGGCAGCACCCGCAGTGACCGTCGCGGTCAGCGTGAAGCGCTCATTGCCCTCGACATTGGTGGGCTTGCTATCGGTACCGGTTCCGTTGTCGGTACGCACGACGACGCGGGCGAAAAGCTCGGTCTGCCCAGCGGCGAAGGTCGCGCTGGTCGCCAGCGCCCATCCGGTAAGACCGTCTGCAGAGACCTCAATCTCTGCGTTAAAATCGGTACCTAAGGTTGCATTGACCCCCGCTGTCGCCAGATTAACCGAGACCGCGGTTCCGGCAGCCTTGGACAGGCTGAGCCGGAAGGTAGCAAAGCCATCCCCCTCCAGCGCATAGCTCCGCCCGACGAGCAGGGTGGGGAGGGCGGCCGTGCCATCAATGATCGTAGCCTCAGCTGCGCCTCCGATGATAGAGACACCGGTGCCGTTGGAAAGTTGGCCGAGGAATTTTTCGGCAGCCTCGGATGCAGTGGCGTCGCCGAGGCCGTTGACGGTTGCCGAGGTGCGGAGTACAGCGGCCGCAAAGGAAATGGGAGTGCTGGTTTGGGCGGCGAAATCCACGCCGGAAACGGCAATGTCATCAATGAGCTGTTCGTTGACCGTGTAGCCAATCTGATTTTCCAGCTTCCCCCCTCTGAGATCTATGATATCCGCCGCGCCCTCTGCAAGTATAATGGTTTGTCCAGCTACATCGATCGGGTCACCGAGCGTAGCTACGCCGAATTCAATCCTACGCGCCAGCCTCCCCGAATACTCATCATAGTCAAAAAAGAAACCTACAGCAGAAGACGCCGCTCCAACTTCTCCAAGTATAAATTCATAACCACCAAACCAATCGCTCGCCGCCCTCCTGTTCAATCCGAGCTCCTGTGCTCTAATTATTGTAATAACAATGTCAGCAGCAAAAGCGCTGTCTTGATCTGCAGAAATCAATGATCCTATAATCGTCGCTTTGGATAGATATTCCTGATATCTCTCTGCAGTCGCTATATTTCCAATTAAAGAATTTATATTGAATTTTTCAGCATTTTCTCCAATAAGACCATTATATATCGCTCTCTTCGCAAATACATTACCGCCTACGATTCGGAAGTCGGTATCCGTCAAACTTTTGAAGACACCGTATGCAACTACTTTTTCTGTAGCTTCTTTCCCAGTTACTGATTTTTCGATATCTCCTCTCTCGTTTCTGTAAACAAATTCTGATTTTCGCATTCCGTACTCGCCGGCATATACTGCCCCACCATTGAGCAGCTGCCCACCGGTAGCTCCAATGACACCATTTAACGTATCTACGGCGGCGGTTGCCAAGTTTCTTGCAGCATCCTTGGAACCGCCTTTTTTCGACCAAACGTTGGTGACGACAAATTCTCCAGACACGCTATCCCACTGCGCGTCAGCTCCTGATCGCGGCGTTCCGCCGAATACTGAACCGATCAGTCCTCCTAGGATGAACCCAACAAACGCTCCTATTGCTATGCCAAGCGGCCCTCCGAGCACGCCAAACTGACCCAACAAGTTACTGATACCTAACGCATTAGCAAGCGCACCAGCGTATAGCGACCCGATGGAAGCCCCTAAGCTGGAACCAATCTGACCTCCAACCGAATTAAATGACACGACCTTAGAGGCGAGCTTCGAACCGAGATAACTACCAATAATATTGCCAACGTTAATGTTGGCTAGATTAGAGAATGCATCTGCGCCGCTAACAATATTAGTAATAATCTGCGTCAAATGGGTGGATGCAACTTGCTGGCCAAGTTCTCCGGGCACGCCATTTATTCCGAGGCTCCTAAATAGTTCAGCAGTAACATAAGCGCTTAATGCGCCAATCCCGGCATTAGCAATGCTGGCAACAGCTTCTCCCCCTAAGCCTTCAAGCTTCCAGGCCTCCTGAATTTGAGATGGAACCTTGCTATCGGGGGTACGACCGAGCAACTCCTTGTCGATCAGGCGTCCTACCTCGGCTAGTCCCACATTCAGCAGGCCCCCAACGGCAATCTTTCCGGCAACATTGTTACCAACAATGGCTTGTGAAAGAAGGCCTCCAAGTAACGGTGTTATTTCGCAAAACTAACTGGCCTTTCTTGGAATCTATAACTGTTCGATTTTGTTCCAGTATTCGGATCGAACGTAGTCGTAACTTCAAAACCGTCCTTGATCGTTCTTATCTTCACCGGATCAAACTTCCCGGTGACGGAATTCTGTTTTACGACGTGCTCAACGGTCCCTCCACCACTTACAGGAACAGAAATTACCAATTCACCCTGCGCGTTTCGCTTTAGAAATGACGAAGCAGAGGTAGCCGTCTGACCACCGCCACCATCACTCTCACCGGTAGAAACATTTCCAGCGATACCTTTCGTGTCTAATCTTTCGATATGTCTAACGAAATCCTCCAGCAGCTTACTGGCATCGAACCCGGGATTTACGTTTATCGGGGCCTCGCCTTCCTTTAATATCTGCACACTAACGGCTTCGGAACGACGCGGCGCTGTGACAACTATCACTTCACCGTCATATCCGTCGTCGTTGGTTTTGATGGTTGTCGTCCCACCAACTTTCTTTATCGCCACACCGGGAGCTATAACCCGGAAGCCAGCTAGATAGTCCTTATATCGACCGCTCGCGTTTTTCCTGAATGTGTTGAGTGAATATAAATGATCACTCATCGCTGTTGGCTTTCCACCAAAAAAGTATACAGGCCGCCCCTCTCCCGTCATACTATTCGCTATAAAACCAGTTTCAGTGCTGGAAAGAACAACTGCGCCATTCGAATCCAATACCAATGTATTCGAAACGACCGCTGTGTCTTGATATCCTCCGCCCGAGAGTGACTCATTTATTGTTGTTTCGGGGTCGTCATATACTATGTTTACGTAATCACCATCCGCATTTTTGGTGCCACCGTAGATGTAAGCGTATCTTTGATCTATTGCGTACTGGACTTGACCATTAACAACAACAGAGGACACTTTAATACTATGTGGCTCAACTCCTTCTTTGGAATTCTCTAATATTATGCTATCAAAGTCATTAAACGAAAATTCCCCGGTTAATCCAGCTTCTTTATACACCAAGGTTGCAGCATATGCCTCAACGTTAGAACCTACATATGAGTTCAATGATGCAGAAATCCTATTTATTGCAGATGTTCGGTCTGATGCTAGTGCGCCTGCTTGAAGAGACGAGTTCGCATCAATGTATTGATTAATTTTGGTTGTCCAGTTTGATATTTTTCTTGCCTTGGATTCAAATTTTATAGTGTAAGAATATATTATACCCGCACCACCCTCAGCAACGTCACCAAAATTTTTTCCGAGACCAACTTGAATTGTCAGTTCTGCTAAATCTATTCCGCCATCCCCGTTTGTATTTAAAATTGCCACATTCCCCTTTACCTGCAAAGGTAACTGGCTTGCGGCACCCATAGCTTGAGCTAACACGGGATATTTAGAAATTAACTCCGGTGTTTTTTGAAGAAATAAGCCAGCAACGCCAGGAAGTTCTAGGGGAATATTCGTTACGCCTTGAGCCGTTATGGGCGACGAGCTATTTGTTTCTATCGTTACCCTACCGCCGAGCTCTATTCCAATAAGAGAAAGCGAGATATCTCCAGTTATATTGGATCCATTTGTATTTATGCCTGCGGAACCACCAATCGTTTCAGCAATATTACCGTTAATTTGAAATCCAAATCCAATTTCCTGATTAGTAAAAAATCCACTTGATCGCAAAAGAGCAGTCATATCAGCAATGTAATTATTTATAGCGATTACTCCAACGGTCTTTTGTACCGCACGAAGCAACCTCACTTTCGTACGAAAAGCGTCGACAGTTGGTGTTGTTCCGCTCATATCTTATCTCCATGCTGCCAAACGGTTTCTTGAAATGTACCAAATCCATTCAGAAGCTTATTTGTGTAGTTGCCCTTCACAATTCCTGATGAAGACAAGTCGCGTTTTTCGTAAATATCTTGTAGATCGTATCGTAAAATACCTGTAAAACCTGTACTAGCAATTACGCCTCGCATTATGCAGTCCATTGGACGATAATCGGTGTAACGGGGTAATTCTCTTGTCATTCCTTGAACATCAATGCGAGTTTTAACAATTAGGCTTCCCTTTGAAGCAAACGCGATACGACAATATGGTTTTCCCGAATCCTTGAGAATTTGAATGCGTGTTGTGAATCCTTTTCGCCAGTTATCAGGAATTGGCGGCGCGGCTAACGTTGAGTTTAGATAGATGTGGATCCTATCCGGCCAATTCATGACAGACCTTGGCTCCACATGCTTGCCGAGCTCTGCCCGACATGTAAAAGACTGCGCAGAGATAATTCTACCCGGCGACTCGCCGGACGGCATTGTGTATGTTCTTTTCAAATTGGCTAGTACGCCGCCGATATTTGCCAACGGGTCGACACGCTCGCCGTTCCTTTCGGCACCATTGATTAGAGCTGCCAACTCGAGCAAGTCCGCTTCTAACGGCAGATCATTTGGATCATAATTGGCAATTACGCACCGTTTGGGCGTCCGGATATAAAGGCCACTCGGCCCAGCCAGCGTCAGAGCCCGTCCATTGATAACTTCGTTGGGTAGTAGCCAAGTATCAACTGCAGCCAAGTCGGGACGACGTCCTAACGCTGCTTGCGGAGCAGCGCTGCAACTCATGGTGCCGCAAATCAGCAGAACCTTTAGGAGTCGTCGCAGCGTCACATCATTGCACCGCAAAAAGGGATATCGGTAAACCTTGTCATTCCGGTGCCTTCAATAAACTAATCGGAAGTTGCCCAACCTCTCCTTCGCCTCCATTAGACCTTCCGCCTGCACCACCGAACTGACAGGCGTCACATATCCCTTGCCTCGCTACAAACTGCATATTTGAAATATTTTTAACATAATCTACATCTGATTTGGACACATTTTTCCTATATAAGTACGAAACATAAATAGCGATGCTGTTATCAATTAGTCCAAAAATTACTCCGATATCATTTCTATTTTTATCAAATAAACCAACCAATATAAAAGTATTTTTTGTAGCATTGTGCGATATGTAGGTTAAAACTACGTTTTTTCCTGATTCAAATAAAAAAACCTCGCTTGTACAATAAATACCCTTCTCAAAACTCGAAATTATATTTCCATACTTCCACAATTCTACATGCCTTTGTAACCCAAAATTATCAAAGTCTTGATTGGACACAAATGAGCAAACATAATTAATTTTAAAGAAAAAATAAGTACATCGAGAATTAGTATCCTCATTTGATATCTTTAATCGAATCCATCGGAGGGATTCCTTATTTATTTCGAATCTACTGAGATTGTTAAACGAGCTTAATCTCTGTTTTGCAGCAACAAGACCGGGCTCGCCCACTCCTTGATTAAGAGGAACTGTAGTGGACCTTCCACCGTCTCGTGAGGCTGGAATTTGAACAAGTGCAACCCGTCCGTTGTCGGCAGGAGCATCTCGGTAAAGGCTCATCGCCCCACCAATATCAACCGACACTCCACGCCCCTCTTCAAAACGATTGCCAAGCCCCAACAGTGCCCGCTTATCTCCGCTCATCGCTAGATAAGCCTGTCTCTGCAGCACTGGATCGGCTGTCGCGGGGCGTAAAGAAACCCCATATAGCCAGAAGGGGCGGTGCAGGCTGTGCGCGCCATAGTCGTGCAACTGATAAATGCTAGGATGGGTTTATTTAGGGATATTATTGCTGACAAAATAAAATCCCTTCCCCTGTTATATACGATGCGCCTGAATTGTGAGTAAGATCAAGTAAAATAGACAATAGATAATGTACCGGTACATCGGCTAGGGCTCACCTTTCCCGCCCTGCTTCATCCATCGTTTGCGCAATTGGGCTCAACAGAAAATCGATGATCCTCCGCTCTCCGGTCTTGATCTCCGCCTGCGCGGCAAGGCCAGGGCCGATGATCTGGTCACGCCCGCGCACCCGGATGGTTCGCTGATTCAGACGGATGCGGGTGGCGTAGACAAGTCCTTGTTGCGGTTGCGCTCGGCCCCGTTCATCACGCTGCGCCTGCTGGCCGGGCTGGCTCATGTCTATGGCGTCGCGGCTGATGCTTTCGACCACGCCGGGGATAATGCCATAATCAGTGAAGTTGAACGCTTCCAGTTTGATCCGCACCGGCTGTCCTTCGCGGATGAATCCGATGTCTTTGTTCATGATATTGGCTTCAACCACCGCCGTTGCATCATCGGGAACTATGATCATCAACGCTTGCGCCGGTTGCACCACGCCGCCGACGGTCGAGATTGCTAGTTGCTGTACGGTCCCTGACACCGGCGCGCGAAGCTGCTGAAACTCGGCACGCCGCGCGGACTTGGTGACTTCCTCACGTGAAAGGCCGGTTTTTTCCTGTGCATTTGAAAGCTCAGTCACCGCGTTCTTGCCGAAGCTACCCTTCAGCCGCATCAGCTGTGCATCGATATTAGCCATTGCTGCGCGGGCCTTTGACGCGTTAGCTTCCTGCACAGCGATATTCTGGATATGCTCGACCTTCTGCTGCTCATATTCAAGCAAACGGATTTTGGAGAAATAGCCCTTTTCAGTAAGCTCCTTGCGCGCCGACAGTTGCTGTTCGATCAGTGGCAGCGTTTGCCGAAGCTTGCTGATCTCGGCCTCAGCGCCGGTGAGTTCGGCTGCGCGTTCGGCGCGTTGTTGAATGAGGCTGGCGCGCTCGCCTTCATATTCAGCTATCGAGGTGCGGACGAAATCGCCTTGGGTCGAGGCCACCGCTGCCGATGTTCCGGCAGGTGCTCTAAATCGTCCTTGGCGGCCTTGCAGATGGTCAAGCAGTGCCGTGTTGCGCGCGGCGATCACTTCAGCTGTAAGCAAGCCTTGGCTCGCTTGTGCAGCGTCAGCGCCGGCAAGCGTGGGGTCGAGTTCGACGAGCAATTGCCCCGCCTCGACATGCTGTCCGTTTTTTACATGGATCTTTCGGACATAGCCGATCTCGATGGGCTGGATGATCTTGACATTGCCCGAAGGGATGACCTTGCCGCTGGCAGTTGCCACAACATCGACCTTGCCGACGAATGACCAGATCAGTGCAATGGTGAACAACCCGCACAGCGACAGCAGCAGCAGCCTTAGGCCCGGGCTTGGCGGCTTTTCCATGATCTCCAGGGCGGCGGGCAGAAATTCATGATCGCTTTGCGGCTTGGCATTGGCTTGGCGCGCATCCTGCTGCTTCCAGCTTTCTTTGAGGATTGCCCAGTGCCGAGCGAGATTGGGGAACCAGCGCTCGATCATAACGCAATGCCCATTTGCTTGTTGTAAAGCATTGCATAGCGTCCATTTGCCTTCAGCAGTTCATCATGCGTGCCAATCTCGGTGACGTCGCCTGCCTCCACAGTAATAATCCGGTTGCATTGGCGCACTGCCGACAGGCGGTGCGCGATGATGATCACAGTTCGACCTTGGGCGATGCTGGCAAGATTATTCTGGATAATCTCCTCGCTTTCGGCATCGAGCGCCGAAGTTGCTTCGTCAAGGATCAAGATGCGCGGGTCATTGATGAGTGCACGGGCAATGGCCATCCGCTGGCGCTGGCCGCCAGACAGGTTGCCGCCGCGTTCGTCGATGATTGTGTCATAGCCGTGATTGAGTTCGAGGATAAACTCATGCGCGCCAGCCAGTTGAGCCGCGGCCATGACAGCTTCCATCGGTCGTGTCGGATCGCCCAGCGCGATATTCTCGCGCACCGAGCGATTGAACAAGATGTTTTCCTGCAACACCACGCCGATCTGGCGGCGCAGCCACGGCGGATCGACAAGTGCCAGATCAACTCCGTCCACCAGAACGCGTCCCTGTTCTGGAATGTAGAGCCGCTGCACCAGCTTGGTCAGCGTCGACTTGCCCGAGCCCGATGGCCCGACGATGCCGAGCATCTCGCCAGCATTTACTTCAAGACTGACACCCCGCAACGCTTCGGGGGCATCGGGGCGATAGCGGAATCTTACTTTGTCAAACTCGATACGCCCCGCGATCGGCGGCAGGCTCGCTCGATTGGGATTATATTCAGGCTCAGCAGGCGAATTGAGTACATCACCCAAGCGTTCGACCGATATGCGCACCTGCTGAAAATCCTGCCATAATTGCGACAGGCGCAATATGGGAGCGGCAACGCGGCCCGCCAGCATGTTGAATGCCACAAGCGACCCTACGGTCAGTGCGCCCGCGATTACAGCCTTCGCGCCGAAATAGAGGATAGCGACCGTCGTCAGCTTCGACACGATCTGGATCAGATGGCTGCCCCAGTTGGCTAGCTTGGCGACATCGAATCCCACGCTGGTGTAGCCCGAAAACAATTTCTCCCACCGGTCGCGCATTTGCGGCTCAACTGCCATAGCTTTCAAGGTGCCGATGCCGGTAACGCTCTCGACCAGAAACGACTGGTTCTCCGCACCGCGCCGGAATTTCTCTTCAAGCAGGTTGCGAAGCGTTGGCGAGATGAACACCGAAATCGCGATATAGAGCGGTATCGACAGCAGCACGATTAGCGTCAACATCGGCGAGTACATGTACATGACCGCAAAGAAGACGATTGTGAAAAACAGGTCGATCACCACGGTCACCGCGTTCGAGGTCAAAAACTCGCGGATGCTCTCGAGCTCGCGAACACGCGCAATGCTGTCGCCGACCCGGCGCGCTTCGAAGTAGCTAATGGGCAAATTGAGCAAATGCCGGAACATCTTTGACGATAGTTCGCTATCCACCCGATTGGTGGTGTGCGCGAACAGCCAGTTGCGTAGGCCCGACATCAGGGTCTCAAAGATCAAAACCACCGCCAGCCCGAACGCCAATACATCCAATGTCGTCATCGACTGGTGCACCAGCACCTTGTCGATCACCAGCTGGAAGAAGATCGGCGAGACCAGACCCATCAGCTGAAGGAAGAAAGAGCCGATCAGAACATCGCGTAAGGGTTTGCGGTATTTCACCAAAGCCGGGATGAACCAGCTGATGTCGAACGGCCTTTTGTCGCCTGCCATCGCTTCGCGGCTGGTCATCAGCAGCAAGCGGCCTGCGAACTTTTCGTTAGCTTGCGCCTCGGTCCAGACCTCCGGTCGCTCGGCATCGCCGCGCTGGATCAGGTAACGTGGGTTGAGGCTTTCATCTTCGATCTTTAAAATTATGACTGCATCGCCGCCGATAGTCTCTGCAAGAGCGGGTAGCGGGACTTTACGCACCTCGGCAAGCGGCGCGATCTTGATGCGCGCAATGAGGTCGAGCCGCTTGGCAATCCGGCTCAGATCTTCGAGACTGTAGGGGTCATCGCCTTTGCCTCGTTCATGCGCGATCTGCTCGGGGTCGGCGGGAGTGCCGAGATATTTTGCCAGCAATACGAAACAGGCAAGCGAGGGATGCGCAAATGGCTTGGTCGTATGCGATCCATCGGGCGTGGACGACCCGTCGCCTTGCCCAAATTGCCCCTCGCCTATGTTCACCTGCGACCCCGAATCCCTGTTAAGATGGCGCGGATAGCAGAAGCATATTTAACTACAAAGACTTGAACTGAACCGGGACAGTATCTTGTCAAGGTTTTCGTCATGATACAAAACTACTGGTGCTAGCCCGATTGTGATACCGACATCGGAACTACTGGCACAATTGGGCAGTGTTTGCGGAAATTCGCAGCTTTGTTTTCCAGCGATTTACTTATCCGGGCAATATCGGCGGCCTTTGCCTGCATAGTCGCGATTGGGCGGAGCCGTTAATCGACCGTCTGCTTTGATATACCAAGACGATGCGCAAATTCATTGGAGCTGTTCATTTCGTCCAAATAGTGCAGTCGCTATGTCAAAGGAATTGCGGATTACCCCATATGCTCCGGGCAAGACGATATATCGAGCGATGCCACTGGCATCGACGACTTATTCGCAGCCGATGCCGTCGCCGTCCCGATCGAGATGTCTGCCATATCCCGGCTGACCGGCTCTCACCGGGGCAGCTCCCGCTGCACGTGCAGCGGTGCAATTGGCGAATGCACCAGATCCGACTGTCAATCTTTGCGGTGATGGTCGGGGCATGTCATTGCTGCGATGGCAGTGACGACCACCGTTCTTCCTGTCATTATGGCAGCCATCGGCTGCGAGCCCGCCGCCATGTGCGCTGACACTCACTGGAGCTCCTGCCAGCAGCAGGGCGCACATCAAGTTTCTGCAATACATGCTCGTCGCCTTTAATTCATTATCCAATTGCGTGCCTTAACTTTACCGTCATTTGATTAACTATTTCAGTTACATCGATCTTGCTTGCTATGCTGAACAAGTCCGCTTACCTGTTGTGATCTTAGAGGGGGAATATCATGAAACGCTTAATTCTTATCGGACTGCTTGCGTCCGCAATGCCGGTCCATGCCAACGACCAGGCGGCACCTGTTGCCCAACCGACCAGTACAATCACCGCTGCGCCGCTCGTGTCGGAACCGGGCCCCGATGCCGCATCGAGAATACTCCGCGGGGGCGCTCAGGTTCGTGTCCGGTTCCTTCACGAAATTACCACCGAAGATAAAGCTTCGAAAGTCGGTGACCGTCCGCGCATGGAAGTCGCCGAGAATGTCACGGTCGATGGCGTCACCGTCATTCCGCAAGGCACGCCAGTGACAGGCGAACTGACCGCAGTGCGCAACAAGGGCATGTGGGGCAAATCCGGAAAGATCGAAGGCCGCGTCCTGAATCTGTCGCTCAATGGCCGCACCATCCGCATGTCAGGCGCGTTCGACGACAAGGGCGTTACCGGAACAGCCGCCGTTGTCGGGGCGGTATTGCTTATACCCGTCGTCGGGTTTTTCGTGACCGGAACAAGTGCGCGCATTCCGGCCGGTGGCCAGATCAGTGCTTATGTCGATGAAGACATCGCGTTTACAGTGACGCAAGCTGCTGCACCTTTGCCAATCCAAGTTACAGCAACTGCTCCCGCCGAGCCAGCTCCGGCAGCTCCGACCGCTGGATAATCGAGGTGAATGGCCGGGCGCGGCCTGTCGTTCGCGCCCGGCAATATCATTGCACTGTGCCTGCCGGCTCCATTCGTTGCAGCTCTTCGATCCGGGCCAATATAGCCATGAACATTTTGTGGCCGTCGAAATCGCACGCCGCCAATAGGTCGTCGGCGCGAACCGATGCCTGAAACCAAGCGGCCTCGCCATATTGCTGGAGGAGCGTGTTGGCGCAGGCCCAGATATGGCGCTCGTGAGTCAGGGGCATTTATGCCCGCGCCAGTATTTTTGCCAAAGGGCAGCCCATCCGGCTTTAATCATGTTACACGATATATCGCCCGATTGCGGAGAGTGGCAGAATGCCGCCGTCCTGCTTCCGCCGGCACTGCCATCGGATATACAAGTCATGCGCGGGCCGTCGACGAGTATATGACCCTCGCGCGATATGCCGGTGGGCCGACCGATCAGGCTGACAAGCGCATCACGGGCAGCGACAGGGTCGGCATTGGGACACGGATGGCCAATGCTGCACGATCCATCCATTTCCCGGGCAGCTATGCCTGAAAGCCGGACATGCGGGCCTTCGGCGCACCAGATTGGGCCATCACCGTACCAGACACGGATGGGTGTGCAGTGGAAGGATTGACCAGCAGGGATGACAGCGGTCGCGAGGAGAAATGCTGTAATCATGTATATTGGCTAGCAGAATGTTCGCCTTGGGGCATCTCCATTCGATATCCTCAAAGCCTGAATATCAAATGATATTTGCATTTTCATATCCTCAGTCGGATTTCGGCTCAGCTTAATTTCAGCATTAGCGATATGCCAGTTCGCCCCTGAGGCTTTCATTCTCCGATACTCATCAGCTGCGAAGGAAACGGTGCGGCCAGATCGCAAACATCATCACCGGTAAGCCAGCGCTGATAGTCCTGCGGGTGCAATATTACTGGCATCGCCTTGGGATGGATCGGAGCGACCAGAGGGTTGGGTTCGCACGTCAAAAAAGCAAAGACATTGCCTTCAACCGATGGCCGCCAAATCCCGGCAAATGCCGATACCGGCGCGTCGGTTACCCTGAACCAGACTTCCTCCCGTCCGGCATTGGGCTTGGGCTCAGCAAAGCTCGAGAACGGCACGAGGCATCGCTGCAAGGGGTTGGCGATCATTGAACGCCAGAACGGGCTGGTAAGATTGCGGACATTCGTGACGCGCTTTGTAACCGTTGTGCCTTCGCGCTTGCCTGGCAGCGTTATCGGAACGCCCCATGCCATGCTATCAAGGATTGTTTTGCCTTCATCGCGCCGCGCCACAATGCCCTGATATTTTGGCCACACGTCGATCTTGATATCCGACCATTCATCTTCATGCAGCACAGCGCCGATATATGTTCGCCATGTCGGGATCGCCTTGGGATTGTTGCGATAGTGATTGCACATCATGCTTTGCTATCATCTGATCGCTGTGAATGCGAGCGCCGCAACCGCTGAAAAAATTCGGGCGTCATCGGCATTCTGTTATGCTCGACCATTGCATTCAAGCAGCCCTGCGCGTCACGGCTGCGAAAATAGCCCGCTTGTTCGGCGCAGGTGGCGGTTGAATGTTCCCTCTGAATGCACAACCAAAACTGATCGTAAATCCATTTTCGCTCTTTGCCAGATTGGACATACAGAAAAGCCAGCGCAAAGCGTAAAGACATCGATGGCTTGACAGGCGCGACCCGTGATTGTTCAACAACTTCGCTCACCGCGCACAAGGCTTTATAGGTAAGATGTTCGGGTGTGAATCGCATCCATGCGATATGGAACATAAAAAGAACAAACAGCAAGAGGGAACGACATGGCGAGTACGAACGATTTTCTTGAATTGCTGGAAAATCCGGAATTCAAGCTGCTCGTGGCGCAGATCACCGCCTGCGTGGCAGTTTCACAGGAGAAGGGTGTCAGCGCCAATGTCGCATGCGATGCGCTGCAATATGTCAACGCCCTGATTTATGAGGCGAGTCCCTATAATGAAGGACCAAAGGGCCTTAGAGACGCCCAAAAACAGATCGCAATTGACGCAAAGTCCATGCTGGAATTCATAAGGGCATCCAGTTTGCGGCAGGGAAAGCCATTGCTGTTTTCGATGATCGAACAACCTACGATCAACTGAGCAGAACAAACACTCCCCGAAACAGGCTATAGACCATCCCGCCACCCACAACGAACAGCAGGATGGCAAATTCGAGATCAATGAGTTGCGGACGTTTCATGGTTTGAGAATGACAGACGAGCTGCGTGTAGGAAATATATTTCTACAAGCTGGCGAGGCATTGCGACATTGATCGGCAAACAGCTGAACGCAACCGCGTAGCTGAACCAGGTGATGCAACGCCGATATGGGGCATTGCGGGCGGAAAGCGATTGTTTAGTTCATCTCTCTTGCCGAAAATTATCCAAACAAATCCAACCACATTTGTTGCTTTGCATTCATAACGGGCAACATGCGATTGAATAGTATACCAATCACCGGATGTTGCTTGGCCCAATTTCCCTAGGCATATTCTGCAAATCGGGAGGCGATATGAAGAAGCTTGTCTATTTAAATTTAGCCAGCGGCGTGCTGCTATCGAGCGCAGCTGCGAACGCACAGGTTGACCAGGTGCGCTTTGGCAATCTGCATGCGCACACTTCCTATTCCGATGGATTGGGAAAACCCCAAGACGCATATAAAATGGCGTGCGACGCCGGCCTCGATTTCTTTGCGATAACGGAACACAATCATGCCGCAGGCGACGGCAAAGGAGAGCGAAAGGATGGCTTGATGATCGCAACCAAGCCCGATCTTTACAAGGGCAAGCCATCATCGCTGATCGAAAGCGCGAACAGGCTGAACAAGACCGGCCAATGCGTGACGATTTACGGACAGGAATATTCCACGATCTCCAGCGGCAATCATGTCAATATTTTCGATGTCAGCAACGTCATCAGCGCGCCCAATGGTGCGTTCGACCAACTGGTCGGCTGGCTCGACACCAACCGGGATGGCCAGAACAATATTGCCGTCATGCAGTTCAACCATCCCTCCTCCGGCCAGCGGGCGCGCAAGGATTATGGCCGCGATGATTTTGGCGGAGGTAATGAGGATTTGTGGATCAAGGCGATGTCACCGCATGTCTCGCTGATCGAGACGCTCAACGCGCCAGCGCTGCGTGATGGACGTGGGCAGCGCACGCATGCGCGCGAAGGCCTATATTTCCGCTACCTCAATTTGGGCTTTCATCTGGCACCCAGCGTCGGACAGGATAATCATTTCCGCAACTGGGGCGTAGCAACTGACGCACGTGTAGCGGTTATCACCTCTGACTTTAGCCGCCAGGGAATATTGAGTGCGATGCGTGCGCGCCATGCCTATGCGAGCGAAGACAGGAATTTGCGGGTTGTCTTCCGGTCGGGCACCGCCTTGCAGGGCGACGTTACAGAGCCCCCGTCGCTTGGCGCCGAGCTCGATTTGAGCGTACAGATTGTCGACGACGACGAACCTGAGGCAAGCTATCGGATCGACGTGTTCAAGGATCTGGCTGGCAGCAAGCCTGCATCATCGCCGGTTGAAAGCTATGAGGTAGACGGCAACCAAACGACGCCGCTTGATCTGGAAGGTATAAGGCTCGATGCCTTTGGTGAATATGTGCTTTTGCGGATCACGCAATATGGGCGGGAGGACGACGACCATGCTGAAGACGATCGGGTCTGGACCGCGCCGATATGGTTTGAGCCCGCAGCATTCCACCACGGCCATGCCAATCTACCTCGCGTCCGGATTGTTTCGCTGGTTCCCGATCCTGCGGGCGATGATTTCTCATCCGAGCGCATAACCTTCATGAATAGCGGATCCGCCGCCATTGATCTGGCCGGCTGGCGTGCCCGGGATCTGGCGGGCAATGTCTGGAACCTTGACGGCCTTGCCAGCATAGCAGCAGGCGAGAACAAGACCCTGCTTCGCAATGGCGCAGCGATGTCCTTGAACAATGGCGGCGATACAATTGAACTGGTGGCGCCTGACGGAACAGTCGTGCAGACTGTGGTTTATGGCAAAGTATCAGTAGACCAAGTGGTGGGCGCTGATGCCAACACCCCCTGAACAAAAGGCGCCTACAAACTCCAGAGCAAAGAGGGCCTCGCCATCAAAGCCTGAAGGCCGTAACCTTGTCATCATGCTCGATGGTACGGGCAACGAGCTTGGCCGCAATCTATCCAATGTCCTAAAGCTCTACCGCATAGCCAAGAAGGACCAGACCCAGATTTGCTATTACAACCCTGGGGTCGGGACGATCAGCCGACCCAATCCTTGGGCGCGTTTCCGGCAGAAGGCCAATGGCATACTGGGGTTGGCAACGGGCTATGGTCTCGATGACAATGTGCTCGGTGCATATAAATTCCTGATCGAAAACTGGCGGGAGGGTGACCGAGTATATCTGTTCGGCTTTAGCCGCGGCGCTTGGACTGCGCGCGTCCTGGCGGGATTTATCCATCTCATCGGGCTACTGCATCCCGAGCAGCTCAACATGTGCGATAGCGCGTTAGGCACCTACAAACGCGCTGCACAAGATAACGACCTGTCGATTGCCTGGCATTTTGCGCGGGTCATACGGACGCGGCGCATCCCAATCGAATTTATCGGCGTCTGGGATACGGTTGCCTCGGTGCTCGTCCCGCGTAAGGACCGCTTTTGGCTTCCGAGCCTCGAGACATTACCCTATACCCGCAATAATCCTTCGGTTGCAAAGTTCCGGCAGGCACTGGCCATCGATGAGAGACGGCGTATGTTCCGGGTAGCGGTCTGGGACGAGGGTCAAACGCACAAGCCCAATCCGTTCAATCCCAAACTGAACCGACCGCAGGATAGCAAACAAATGTGGTTTGCAGGCGTCCATAGCGATGTGGGTGGCGGCTATCCTGAAAAGGACAGCGCCTTGTCCAAATATCCACTGATCTGGCTGGTCGAAGAAGCAGCCGGTGCCGGTCTGGAAATCCAGCCCAGGATGCTCAGACATCTGGCTCGCGGCGAGACGATTGGCGAGGACAGTCAGCATGATTATGTCCCCCCATCGCCCACCGGTAAAATCCATCAGTCGCTGACGTGGGGCTGGAAGATATTCGAGATACTGCCCAAGCGGGCCAGCAGGTGCGAATGGAATAGGCCGTCTTTTTTAGGACTGTACATTCCGTGGGGTGAGCCAAGGCGCATTCCCGAAGGCGCGATGATCCATGTATCGGTCCATGAGCGAGCTAAAGCAATAGAGGGGTATCGCCCTGTTAATTTGCCGCAATCCATCTTTAGTTGAAGGAGATGATATGATTAGAGGTGACCATCCGCTTTCGCAATCATCGCGGCCGCTTGATGTCTGGTCAATGGCCCGGTTCCTGCCCTTCGTTCAGCCGTTCGAAGCTGCCCAGAAATGCGATCATCGACAGCGCTTCAAATAACGAGAAATATCTTTGCACCCGAGCATCGTGCTCCACAATTCCGTATCACGCCAAAGGATAGTCATCCTTTTTACGCCGCTTCGACTCTTCCTCCCTACAGTTGGGGATCAAGACCGCCGGGCCCTTGCTATCGATGTGGGCTTTGGGCAACAAGGGCGCTTTGAGGGACCCCTCAGGCTTGACCGGCTCAGCTTTATGCACGCCCATCATAACATCCATCGGTTTGCAGCGATCCGACGTATTGCGATCCCGAACTGCGCAAACGGGCGCTGCAATCATGCTGGCGATAACCAGAAACCTGATTTTCATTGCGACATCCTCTCCCCAGATTGAGTCGGCCTGAAGAGGAGAGACTAACGAACGTCCTAAAAATGGGAAGCACCTAATTTGGCACCGTAGTCCATTCCTCTACTCGCAATGGCTTTGAAATGATTGAAGGGTCAATTTGCTAGACGACGTCACTCGGCATAATCATATGGTTCGCGACGTGAGCGACACATGCAGACAAATTCGGCTGGGCAAATTCGTGCAGACATCTTCCGTCATCGCGGTTTTTTCTTTGTTGAAGTCTCGTCACGTCGCGGCCTGACACAACATAATATGCAATGACTTTGGTGTTGCGGGGATCCTAGTCACGTCGCGCTTGATCCCAGCGGCGTCGCGAGGCAGTGGTGCTGCAGGGGATGAATGGGAGCGAGTAAGATGGCAACAGGAATGGTATCTGTGGCGGCGCTGCTTACTACACTTGCCTTACTACCTGCGGCAACTGCGCATGTGCCCCTCGTAATGAGCGACACCGAAGCACAGGCGCCGACACTGCCTCCAATATTGAACATGCGCGAAAGAGCGGTGACTGAAAACCGCATTCTAGCTACGCGGCTGGATGCCATTATTCCCGTAATCATGCGTGAAGAGGGCATCGATTTGTGGTTGCTAGTGGCCCGCGAGTATTTTGAAGAGCCGGTGGTCGCTTCAATGCTCGATGCAGAGAACATGCATGCTCGCCGCCGCACGATCCTGATCTTCCACGATCCTGGGAATGGGAAACCGATCGAGCGGATGACTGTTAGCCGCTATGGGCTTGGAGGGTTGTTCGCACCTGCCTGGGACCCCAGCAAACAACCTGATCAGTGGCAATCGGTCGCAGACATCATCGCCACGCGCGATCCAGCAAAAATTGCGATCAACACTTCCGATCTCTATCAGTTCGCCGATGGTATGACGCTCAGTCAGTATGAGAAGTTTGTTGCCGCCTTACCCGTCCACTTGCGGCAACGGATTGTAAGCGGAGAATCGCTTGCAATCCGTTGGCTCGAAACTCGCACGCCTTCCGAGATGGAACTGTATCCGGGAATCGTACGCATGGCCCATGCGGTGATTGACGAAGCGTTTTCCCGATCGGTCATTACTGCGGGCGTGACGACAGCGGAGCAGGTGCAATGGTGGTATCGCGACCGACTGCTCCAGCTTGGCCTCGCAGCATGGTTTCATCCTTCGGTCGCGATCCAGCGGCAAGGCGCAAAGGGGATGCTGGAAGGCGCCGAAGTGATTCAGCCGGGTGATCTGCTGTGGACTGATTTTGGCATTACATATCTGCGGCTCAATACAGATACGCAGCACCTCGCTTATGTGTTGAGGCCGGGCGAGAGCAAGGTGCCTGCTGGCCTAAGGCAAGGGTTGGCAAACAGCAATCTAGTGCAAGACATGCTCACCCGCCATTTCGCAGTCGGGCGAAGTGGCAATGCGGTGTTGGCGCTGGCTCGCGCGGAAGCAGTTGCTGCAGGACTCGATCCATCGATTTATACGCACCCAATAGGCTTGCATGGTCATGGCGCAGGACCGTCGATCGGCTTCTGGGACAACCAGAACCCAGATCCTCGCGGCAGTGGTGCAATCAACGCCAATACCGCATGGTCAATCGAACTCACATCTTACGCAGCTGTGCCTGAATGGGGCGGGCAGCGAGTAGATTTTCGGACTGAAGAGAACGCATTCTTTGATGGCACAACTGTGCGGTACATCGATGGGCGCCAAACCGAAATCACCCTAATACCTTCAGGGCAATAACTCCGCCAGAGCGTGCAGACGCCACTTTACTGGCGGCATCTGCTTTAAGCGCAGTGACTTACGGGCAGGCTGTTCGACCCATTTTGCGCCCAGTCACGTGGAGCGATATCGCTGATGGCGCTCCACACCGGATTTTCAAAAATTGTAGGCAATGCCCATTATGCCTTGGCATTCGTACTTCTTGTCAATGGCGACGCTCCTGTGGATCGACTTATCAAGATAAGTTCCTCCAACTACGCCAATGAGCGTAAGTCGTTCGGTCAATTGAAATGCCATCGTCACGTCGCCACCCAGATTCATTGCATTTTGTGTGATTGGCGCAACTGGTAATACCACGCTACGCTGTTTGGAAATCATCTTAGCCCGCTGCTCTGCGGTGATCCCGTACATGTGATTGGCAGTTCGCGTGTCCAGCCAGCTAGCTTGCGCAGCAGGTGTCACAGTGAATCGTCCTATTGAAATCGGTAAGCTGTATCGAGCGGTGAACTCCGAACCCTTGAATTTGCCTGTGATGTCGTGCCGAAACGCGCCGCTGAGTGTTCCAAAGTCGGTGGCAAGCGAGATGCGGGCCCCTGCGTCAGCTGTTAACTTCTGCCGGTCTTGCCCGCTGGTTCCGCGGGCAGCCACAAACAGATCGATCGAGGGCTTAATAGCTCCAAGCTCCTTTCCGAATCGCACGCCTGTCTCGGCTGTTTCAAAATAATAAGCTCCTTGCTGGATTGAAATCAGTGGCAACGGAATTGTCTGGTTTTTTGCGTTGTTAAAGGGTGCTTCTTGCCATAGCGCCCCCACTCCGACTGTGATGTGATTACCGCCTTCTTTGTCTTCACTATCTTCTGCCTGGGCGGCATTAGCTGTGCAAATTGCTGCCCCAAGGCAAAGCAATGTCATTACGAAATGTGTCATTTGTTTCCGTTCTTGAAATTTCTATTTTGAAGATTGTGCATGGGTATCATGCGCCCATCCAAGTGGCGGGGCGGGATTTCCATGGAGTAGACGCGACGTGCAGCTAGCTCCGCTCAAGGCGAAGTTGTAGCAACCATTTGCACCGGTACATCGCGTGCCGACTGACGCCCTGCCCTTCCAATAAGTTAATTTGGAAGATCGGGATGAGGCCGAGGATATCAAATGTGGCACCGCAGAGAATGACACATTTCGTTTTGTGCAGGTAATAACTTACCCTGTGAGGAGTATCAGTATATCAGATGTTCCAATACTTTTTAGCGAACGTGGCAGTGCGGCCTGCATCGATCGACGGTTCGAATTTCACCCCATTGACCGAAATTTATGGTGCAGACACAATCATTGGTCGAGCCGCAACGCTGGCACCCAGAAAAGCAATCACCCAGTTCACCCGTTCGCCATAGCCGGAGCAGCCCGTAGCTTTGTTCAATCCCTCGACCCATTTGCTTTTCACTTGCCACCGCAACATCGCCGAGGGCTGATCGCTCGTCGAACCCAGACATACTGTTTTGCCAGCGGGACCAAGGATGTAAGGATCGAGTTCACCGCGCACGCGCGTGTAACCATCTTTACCGATGTCGAACCTGGCTTTGCCCGGAAGGATCGTGATCATCGGCATGCCATTTGGCGTCCATGAACTAAGCGTGACCGTCTGGCGGGATTCTAGCCAGCCTTTTCCATCGGGACCGAGCTCCCAGTCGATATTGTTCCCGCTCCACACATTGCGGTGATTCATCGCAAGCTTCAAAGGCTGGCGCTTGAGCGACCGACCGCCTTGCTGTGTTTCGCTGACTCCCGCCCATCCATAGCGCATTACAAACCGCCCAAGAATACGCCAGGCATTGATATTGCGCTCACGCAAAGCGTCGATTTCAGACGGGAGAGTGCAGAGTGCGGTCATCTGGAAGCGCCCGTCTCCTCCATCCAGGGTCCACGCAACTTCACTAAACCCTGGATGCTCAAAGCCGCAATCGGTAGCCACGCCCTTGAATGGGTCGAGCCTGCCCATGATGATATGACGTAATTCATATTTCAGCGCGTCATACCCCCAAGGGCCGATGTCGAACCGGTGAACGCCTTCCGCAAATCGGATATCGCCCACACCGGTATCGCGATTGTCGAACGCAAGGCCCAGATAGTTATTGATCCGGAACTCGCCCTGTCCCAACGCGTTGATTTTCCAGGAAGCGAATTCCAGCATGCGGTTATTGACAAGTCTGGAACTAATCTCGTCGCTTGTTTTGCGCGGGTCGGGCGGCGCTGGAGGGGCAGGGGCTTGCGCGAGTGATACCGCCGGTATGAGCAGTAAAGCGAGTGTGCTTAGCCAAAGGCATTTTCTGCTCGTACCTGAGGATATCATTCATGCCTCCTTCGACATTTATATCGATAATCGAACTTGACGCCAAATTGCGCCACTCGCATGAATTGAAGCCAACGGTGACGGCCAGATCAAGAGTTGCTGGCGCACTGGGTCAGATAAATAAATTTGATCGGTGACCTTTGGCGGTCATCTCGAAGGGCTCCGCATTGCGCCACTTTGAGCTCGCCAGCGGCGAAGTGGCGAAAATCGAGAGGAAGACGCGGACAAAGGGGCGCTTGAGGCTCGGCGCACCTATTTCCGTTGTCCGCCTCGCCGTCATCCCGATTAAGAGCGCCAGCGGCGCATCGGGAAACCGGCGCAAAGCATGGCTCTCAAGAGCACCATCGGTGCGGAGCAAGCGTTTGGAAACGGAAAGGCTCTGAAGGCGCTTCCGGTACAGCGCTGACGACCGATCTGCTAGCGCCGCCCGGCTCTTGGCTCTCGGGAGCGGCCTGCACGACCCCGCGACGCGGCGGCTTTGGCAGCCTTGGCCGCGGCCTCGCTGTCGTCCCCGGGCTCGCGTGTTAATTCCCATCCGGTCATTCCCATCAGCACGCGGTCGGCGTGCTTAATGGTGTTCACATGACCATAATGCTGTTCGATCATTTTGACCGAAGTTCCCATTTGCTCGGCGAGAAGGTAGACATCGACGCCCTCGGAGAGGCGGAAGGTCGCATAGGTATGGCGGAAGCAGTACGTTGAACGGGAAATGCCGTTCGGTCCCGTCCGTAAACCCGATTCCGTCAGCAGATCCTGTACCGTGTCGCTGTAGAGATATTTGGCGGGCTTGCCGTTGATGATCGTGAAAACGGGATCGTCCGGCTTGGTGGCCTTGGACATCTCGCGAACGCGGTCGAGATAATCGCCAACACTCTTGGGTGCGACCAGCTTGCGGGACTTGCCTTTGCCCTGCACGGTTAAGACAACAATCTCCCTGCCCTCACGATCCTTCGCCGCCATGATATCTCGCCAGCGTAAGTTCCTCGCTTCCGGTGGCCGCATCCCGGTGTTGCACATGATGAGCATGAAGTTGTAGCAAATGGTGCGATACCAAAGGCCCTGTGGCGATGTTGCCGCTTTAATCCATTTGCGCCCGAAGCTGTGCAGCTTGCGATATTCCTCCGTAGTAAATTCATCACGCCGCATCGTTTTGAGTTTTGGCTTTCCTTCGAAGCGATGGCTCGCCGGAACATAGCGTTTGCTGATCGCGAAGCTCATCACTGCATTAAAAGCGCCCATCTCTACGCCAATGGTCGCGTCGCTGACGATTGCCCGCGTCCGCCCTTTGCCATTCTCGCGTCGCCAATTTGGATAATCTGACCATCGGTCTTGACCAATTAGGTGAATTTGGGTGCTGCCGACATACTCGTCTAGAACACGGCGACAGCGATTGGCGACGTTTTTGACGCTATCGGCGGCCACCTCGCCCAATTTGGCTCGACGCTGCTGCACAGCGATATATTCCTCAGCAACCTGCCGAAAAGGGCGGTTGAACACGGGAACATCATGCTTGATCCGAAAGCGAATATCCGCGTCGAGCTCGAACGCTTGGTCATGCGCTGACTGCCTATCTGCCGTGCCGAGCGCAATGGTCTTATAGCGATCCTCCTTCGGGAGCTTAATGCGGCAATAGAAGTTGCGGTGTGCCACATCACCACGCCTGAAAATGATGAGGCCAGATTTGAGCTTTTCCTTGTCGGTGATGAATGCCATCGCAATGCTCCACTGTGCAGAATCTGTGCAGGTTAACAGCGCATGGGCGCGGAAATCCATAGCTGTGCAGGTGCTGTGTAGCAGTTTTTACCTTATTTTGTTAGGCAATTCCAGTTATTTACTGTAATCCTGTCGTCCCGACCAATTAACTCTCCGCAAAAATTTCGAGGTACCTAACCTGCCGCTCGCAGGTTTAGCCTGTTTGCGCTTTTCACTTTCCTACAATGAACCATATTGGTTATTTTGATTCGTGAAAGTGAGGTTTGCGATGTCGGAACGCCAGATTGACCATTTGATTGAAGAAATAATCGAGCGCGAAGGTGGTTATGTCGACCATCCCGCGGACCGCGGCGGCCCGACGCGGTGGGGAATTACCGAGGCGGTAGCGCGGCGGCAGGGATATATGGACGACATGCGCCACCTGCCGCAAAGCGATGCGGCGGCGATATACAAACGGCTGTACTGGATCGTGCCTGGTTTCGACAAGATATCGGAAACCGCACCGAAACTGGCTGCGGAGCTGTTCGACACCGGTATCAACATGGGCACGGGAACTGCGACGGGGTTCCTGCAACGTGCGTTGAATGCGCTTAACCGTAACGCGCGCGATTATGGCGACTTGACCGTGGATCGCCGTATCGGCCCGGCAACCTTGCTCGCGCTCCACGCATTTTTCCGCAAACGCGGCACAGGGGGCGAGGATATACTTCTGAAGGCCGTCGAGGCGTTGCAAGGCGCCCATTATGTTCGGCTTGCAGAAACCCGGCCTTCGCAGGAAGCCTTTCTTTACGGCTGGCTTGCGAACCGTATCGGATAATCCAAGATTTAAGGCGACACCTTAGTGTAACTTTCCAAATGCCAGAGGAGATAGAATATGCCGTTAATCGAAAGCATCATCGGCCCGATAGCAAGCCTGATAGACAAGATCATCCCCGACCCGAAGGCCCGCGACGCGGCGAAACTGGAACTGATTAAATTGCAGGGCGGACAGGAAATGGAGGCGCTGCGCACGCAGCTTTCCGCCATTCTTGCCGAGGCAGAATCAAGCGATCCGTGGACCAGCCGCGCGCGACCGAGTTTTCTGTATGTTATCTATGCAATGATATTGTGGGCGATACCAATGGGTCTGATCGCTGCCGTTCGGCCTGACGCCGCGGCAAACATTGCCAGCGGGATGAATGCCTATCTCAATGGCCTGCCTGAACCGCTATATGCATTGTTCGGTACTGGCTATCTTGGTTACACAGCTGCACGGCAATGGGGAAAGGCAAAGGGGATCGAAAAATAGTTGCGCTGGACGCCCATCATCCGTTAGGCCGATGCTCCCGCTAGGGGTTAATGGGAT
>JBGSPK010000338.1:0-3807 GCA_041738665.1 Sphingorhabdus sp.
TGGCGACGGCCTGACGCAGTTCGGCATTTTCGATTTTGGTTGTCTGCAATTCACCTTGGAGCGACCCGAAGGCGCGCTCGAGCGCTTCAATCCGCGTTTCGAGCTGTCGTTCTTTTTCCGTGGCGGCCAATGCAATATTTGGCATCAAACTGACGGTTGCGACCCCCGCCAGCAGCCATCCGGCCAATTTCTTCTTATCCATCATCCTCTCCCGTCCGGCGTTGTGCCGGTCCTATTTGCAAGGATGTATATGGTCGCCTGACTTTGCCTGCGGTGATAGATAGACTTTGGTCTAAGCTTTGGGCACTTTGCTGTTCGACTTTGGTCGGGGGTGTTGCATCAATTCGCTTAAGCTATTCTCGGCTGAAAATCAGAACCATATGGAGAGGCGCAATGTCGGAAATTTACCCCGTTTCAGATGTCTGGAAAAAGAAAGCGTTCATTACAGCCGAGGGCTATGACACGGCATACGCCCAATCGATCAGCGACCCCGACAGCTTCTGGCGCCACGAGGCGGCGCGCATCGACTGGATAACGCCGTTTACCAAGGTCAAGAACACCAGCTTCACCGAAGCCGATTTCGGCATTAAATGGTTCGAAGACGGCGCGCTGAACGTATCGGCCAATTGCCTCGACCGGCACCTGCCCGAACGCGCCAACGACATCGCTATTATCTGGGAGGGCGATGACCCGTCGCAGCAGCGACGCATAACTTATGGCGAGCTCCATGCCGAGGTGTGCCGGATGGCCAATGTCCTGAAAGAGCTGGGCGCTCGCCGCGGCGACCGTGTCACCATCTATATGCCGATGATTCCGGAAGCCGCGATGGCGATGCTCGCCTGCACGCGCATCGGCGCAATTCACTCAATCGTCTTTGGTGGCTTTTCACCCGACGCTCTTGCCGGACGCATCCAGGATTGCGATTCAAATATCGTCATCACCGCCGATGCGGGGATGCGCGGCGGCAAGCTTGTTCCGCTTAAAGCCAACGTCGATGAAGCACTGACGCATTGCACGTCAGTCACAGCCTGTCTGGTAATCCGCCACGTCGGCAATGCCATCACCATGAGTGCGGATCGCGATGTCTGGTATGACGAGTCCCGCGAGAATGTGTCCGACGAATGCGCGCCGGAGATCATGGGCGCGGAAGACCCGTTATTCATCCTTTACACATCGGGTTCGACAGGAAAACCCAAGGGCGTGCTGCACACCACCGGCGGCTATCTGGTCTGGGCGGCGATGACGCATCATTATGTCTTCAATTACAGCCCCGGTGAAGTGTATTGGTGTGCCGCCGACATTGGCTGGGTCACGGGGCACAGCTATGTCGTCTATGGTCCGCTCGCCAATGGCGCGACGACAGTGATGTTCGAAGGTGTCCCCAATTATCCCGACCATAGCCGTTTCTGGCAAATCGTTGACCGTCATCAGGTCAATATCTTCTATGGCGCACCGACGGCATTGCGTTCGCTGATGCGCGAAGGCGATGAATGGGTGAAGAAAACCTCACGCGGTACGCTGCATCTGCTCGGCTCGGTGGGCGAACCGATTAATCCCGAAGCATGGGAATGGTATTATCATGTCGTCGGTGAAGGCCGCTGCCCGATTGTGGACACCTATTGGCAAACCGAAACAGGCGCGACGATGATGACGCCGCTTCCAGGCGCGCATGATCTGAAACCCGGTGCAGCGTCAAAGCCGATGTTCGGTGTGCAGCCGGTTCTGGTGGATGGCGACGGCAAATTGCTCGAAGGTGCAACCGACGGCAATCTGTGCATCACTGATAGCTGGCCGGGACAAATGCGGACCGTCTGGGGCGACCATGAGCGGTTCTTCCAAACCTATTTCACCACTTACCCCGGCAAATATTTCACCGGTGACGGATGCCGCCGCGATGAAGACGGATATTATTGGATTACCGGCCGGGTCGACGACGTCATCAACGTATCGGGGCACCGCATGGGCACCGCCGAGGTCGAAAGCGCGCTTGTCGCCCATGCCAAGGTTGCCGAGGCTGCGGTTGTCGGATTTCCCCACGACATCAAAGGACAGGGTATCTACGCCTATGTCACGCTCAACGCCAATGAAGTCGAGTCAGCGGAAGTTCGCGCCGACCTGATTAAATGGGTCCGTCACGAAATCGGTCCGATCGCAACGCCCGATGTCATCCATTTTGCGCCCGGCCTGCCAAAAACCCGGTCCGGCAAAATCATGCGCCGGATATTGCGCAAGATTGCCGAGGGCGACGTTTCAAACCTGGGCGACACATCGACGCTTGCAGATCCTTCAGTCGTTGAAACTCTTGTGGAATCGCGTTCCGTCGCCGCATGACCGGCACCATCCTCATCGCGGATGACCACCCGCTGTTCCGTCAAGCCTTGGCAATGGCGGCTGCGGCGGTACGTCCCGATGCCCGGATTGTCGAATGTGCAAACCTGCCAACGGCATTGAACGAAGCCGTCGCGGCAGATGACCTGATGCTGATCCTGCTCGACCTGAAAATGCCAGGTGCTGAAGGCTATTCAGGCGTTGCTTTGCTCCATGCCGAAAAGCCGGGTGTGCCGATATTGGTGGTGTCAGGCGCCGATGCTGCACAAGCCGCCCGCAACGCTGTGCGCTTTGGGGCAGTCGGCTTCCTTGGCAAGGATGCCGGCCTCGACGCCATAGAACAAGCCATCGCCGATGCACTTTACGGTCGCCGGATCGAAGCACCCGTTGACGAAGCGATTGATCCGGTCGCAGCGCAAATCGCATCGCTGACACCGACGCAGTTGAAGGTATTACTGGGTGTCATGCAAGGCCGCCTGAACAAGCAGATTGCTTATGATCTCGGCATCGGTGAGGCGACGGTCAAAGCGCATATGACCGCCATCCTCAAGAAACTGGACGTCCAGAACAGGACTCAGGCGGTGCTGGCGGCCAAGGCGCTTGGGCTGGAACTGGTTCACGATTAAATCTGCGACGACATTAGTGTTTTTGGATCGGTGTGCAGCCATTGCTCCAGATCAGCCGCTGAGACTGGCTTGTGGAGCACCGACACATTGGCAAGTTCGGGTCGCGCTGAATATTCGTTCGGACGCGCTGCGGTTACCAAGGCATAGCTGGCATTAGGGTTGCGCTCGCGCAATCGCGCGATTAGCCACAGTCCATCCTCTTTATCCCCAAGATTGAAATCGATCAGCGCCACGTCGAAATCACCCCCCACAGCCAACGCGTCCGCCGCCGAAGTTGCAAGCACAATGCGATACCCCAATGCGGCCAAATAGCTTTCCATTGCCTCACAATTTGGCAGGTCGTCATCCACAATCAGGACCCCGAGCTGACCCAATGATGCGCGCTCATGCAACGGAACCGGCTCGGTCAGCTCAGGTGCCACATTCGAAAGCGGAAGCGAAATGCTGAACCTACTGCCCCGGCTTTCGCGCGACCGCAGCGAAACCCGCGCATTCAATACGCGTGCGGTTCGCTCAACAATGGCAAGGCCCAATCCGATCCCGCCTTCATTTGAGTTGGCCAGTCGCTCAAACTCGCGGAATATCTGCTTTTGCTTGTCTGCAGGAATTCCCGGGCCAGTGTCGATGACGTCGATCCGCGCCATACCGCCTCGCCGCCTGACTCCGAGCAGAATGCCGCCTTTTGTCGTGTAGCGAATCGCATTCGACAGAAAATTCTGGATGATCGAGCGCAATAATCCAGCGTCGGTTTCAACGATTGCGTCACCCGGACCGATGCGGATTGACAGTCCCTTTTCATGTGCCAGCGGTGCAAATGTTTCCCGCAATTCCAGTAGTAATGGACGCACTTGCA
>JBGSPK010000387.1:0-3689 GCA_041738665.1 Sphingorhabdus sp.
GGTTAGGGGCAGCGACTTTCGCGGGTCAGTGATTCCGCATACACTCATTTTATACAGGATATACATCATGGCGCGCATCTGCGAACTCACCGGTAAAGGCCGTCTGGTCGGCAACAATGTGAGCCACGCCAACAACAAGACGAAGCGCACATTCCTGCCTAACTTGCAGAATGTGACCTTGTTGTCCGACGCTCTTGAGCAGGGCTACAAGTTCCGGGTTTCGACCCACGGCCTGCGTTCGGTCGAACATAATGGCGGTCTTGACAACTGGTTGCTCAAGACTTCGGACGAGAAGCTTTCGACGAATGCCCGCAAGGTGAAGAAAGAAATCGCCAAGAAGGTGAAGGCTGCGGCCTGACTCTAGCGCTGCTTCGGCAGCGGCGTTTTATAACGAATCAAAACCGGGAGCGGCCACCGCTTCCGGTTTTTTCTTTGCTCTGCGTTCGGACAGGCGGAACTTCATCAGCAAAGTTCGCTGGAAGATGTTGAAGTTATTATCGGAAATCAGCCATATCAGGGTGTTTGCACCCTCATGCGAAACCGCTATCCCCTCCATATTGTCGACAAGTAGCGGCGCAGCCAGCGTCGCGATGACCTTTCCCTCCACTTTATCGTCCGTGGTAAGGGATGCAGGATCGATAATCGCCAATTTCGCCGCGAATCCGTTCGGAAGACCAACCCACCGGTTTAAAATGACCAGTCGGCCATCGGGCAATTGAACCCCGTCGGTAACTCGATACCCGGTCGGGGGGCGATAGGTAAACCGCATTATGTTCGTACCGGGCTCGACCGGGTCACCTGAGAAAATCAGCGCCTGATGCGTATCATCGTCCTCAAGGCTTTCTGCAATGACGACGAAGCGTCCGTCGGCAAGGCGGATGATGCTCTCCGCACCCTTGTTACTCGGCCAACCTTGCATCTCACGTGGCTGCACGGTCCCGGTGGAGCGCGCAAATGAGCGCGAAAACCGGCGGATCGCATGATTCGCTTCATAGCTCACCCAGAATTGGCCGGTTGCGGGGTCGTAAGTGATGCCTTCGCTATCGCGGTCTTTGTATGTGGCTTGGGGCCCTTGCGAATCAGGCAATGGCGCGATGAACGGCCGGTCCGTTCTATCGTCGCGGGTCAGGCCAAAGCCGATAAGCGTCCCTGCATCGCTGACGCCGATAAAACGGCCATCTGCAAGCGCGGCAAGCGCGGAAACTCCCCCGAAGTCCTCATTATTGCTGCCCAGTTCCCAAGCGTTCAGAAAAATCAGCTCGCCCACCCGGCGCGGGCCGGGATGCGCGGGGTCGAGCGATAAAGGCCTCAGCGCGATGTCCTGACTGACGTTCGGATATATCGTCCTGACGCCGCCAACTGCCAGGCAGGCAAGCAACAGAGGAGCCACGAGGCGCATCATCGGCGTAATCATGAGGCGCAAAAACTGTTCATCTTAAATGCCCTCAACATGAACAAAAAATAACGACGCATTCAGCCACGGCTCAATCTCGTCCGGTCATAACAGCATCAACAGGAAATCACACCACCTGCTTCTTTCTCCCTCGCGGAAAAGAACAGGCCAAAGCAAGGAGCAAGAACATGACCAAGTTTAAGAACACCATCGGTGCACTGGTCCTCGCGGCAACGGCAGTGACTGGCCTCACCGCAACGCCAGCAATGGCGGGTGGACGTTATGATGACGGTTACAGCCGCTATGACCGTGGCGATCGCTATGACCGTTATGACCGCCGCGAATATCGTCGTGGAGACCGCTACTACAACAACCGCAATAATTATCAGCGTTGCAACAATAGTGGCACTGGCGGAACGATCATCGGCGCAGTCGCCGGCGGCCTGCTCGGTAACGAGGTTGCCCGTCGTGGTAACAAGACCGAAGGCAGCATCATCGGTGCAGCTGTAGGCGCATTGGCTGGTCGTGCCATCGATAAGTCGGATAGTAACTGCAACCGTCGCTATCGCTAAGAAATCACTTTCCGTCCGGCGGCGTCCCTGAACCTTCTCAGTCGCCGGGCGGGACTACAACCTCTTCGGGGGTGGGCCAGCACTGGAAACAGTGCTGGCCTTTTTCGTTACAAGTGAAACTTGTCTGACATGGCAATATCCGGCAAAGCGCCGCGATGACCTTATCGCTCGACTCCGCCCGCGCCGCCGTCCGTCCTTTTCATCGCAAGCCAGAACCGGAGGTGCTCGCCCCGCTGGTGGTGTCAGCACAAGTCGATGCCAGTGAACGGGCTGCGATTATTGCAAATGCGCAAGGCCTGCTTGCAGACTTGCGCGCCGCACAGTCCGACGGATGGGTGAACCAGTTTTTGCAGGAATATCGTCTGGGGACCGAGGAGGGCACTGCACTTCTGTCTCTTGCCGAGGCTTTTTTACGCGTTCCGGATCCCGAAACGGCTGACCTTTTAATTGCCGACAAGCTGACTGATGCTGATTGGCGCGGCCATAAGGGGCAATCATCGAGCTTGCTGGTCAACAGCGCGACCTGGGGACTGGTGCTGGGCAAGGCAGTGCTGGGCGACAGCAATAGCAGCCTGAAGCGGTTGATTGCCCGCGCGGGCGAACCTTTTGTCCGGCAGGCCGTCGGCGCTGCGATGCGGTTGATGGGGCAGGTCTTCGTGATGGGCCGTACTATCGATGAAGCGATGAAGCGGATGGAGTCCAAGGACAATCGAGGCTTCACGGCCAGCTTCGATATGCTGGGCGAAGCTGCGCGAACCAAGGCAGATGCGGAGCGTTATTTCCAGTCCTATGTCGGCGCGATTACTGCAGTCGGGAAAAAAGCCGATCGTGGTCACAGCGTCTCGGTAAAGCTCTCGGCGCTTCACCCGCGTTACGAAACGGCGCAGGCGGCCAAATGCGTCCCCGAGTTGACCGAAATGGTCCGCGAACTTGCGCGTTCGGCGGCCTCCTTGGGCGTCCAATTGACCATCGACGCCGAGGAAGCAGCACGGCATGAAATGAGTTTCGACATTATCGAGGCTGTCGCCCGCGATCCGGCTCTGAGCGGCTGGGACGGCCTGGGCATGGCGGTGCAGGCGTATTCCAAGCGGGCACGGCCCACCATCGCTTGGGCAAATGCGATTGGAGCTGAGACCAAGCGCATCATGCAGGTCCGGCTGGTCAAAGGTGCCTATTGGGACAGCGAAATCAAGCATGCGCAGGAACGTGGACTGTCCGATTTCCCATTATTTACCCGCAAACCGGCAACCGACGTGTCGTACTTGGCCTGTGCCAAGGACATGTTCGCAGCAAAAAACATCCGCCCGGCTTTCGCCAGTCACAATGCCTTGACCGTTGCGACTTTGCTCGAATGGGCGGGGACCAACCGCGATTTCGAGTTTCAGCGCCTCCACGGCATGGGCGAGGGCCTCTTCGAACGACTGGTGCGTCAGGAAGGCTATCACTGCCGCACATACGCCCCTGTGGGCGGCCACCGCGACCTGCTTGCCTATCTGGTGCGCCGCCTGCTCGAAAATGGTGCCAATAGCAGTTTCGTCCACCAGTTGGCCGACCAGTCAGTGAGCGAAGACGAGCTCCTCGCCGATCCGGTTGAAAAGGTCATGGCGGTGGGCGGGATGGGCCATCCCGCGATTGCCTTACCCGCCAACCTGTTCCGGCCAGAGCGCGTGAACAGTAAGGGCATGGATCTCGATGATGCCGGAATATTGAATGACATCGCTGCC
>JBGSPK010000204.1:0-7364 GCA_041738665.1 Sphingorhabdus sp.
TCACATATTGTTAACCATAAGGGACAGCAAAACCTTATGATTCGATGTGCATAAGCGGATGAGAATGCAGTGGGGCATTCCGAATCTGCTTTTTGTCACGAAGGACCAGTTTATGTTGAACAAGAAAATCGCTCTTTTGGGCGCAGCCGCTATTGCCATGGTTTCAACCGGCGCCAATGCAGCAACCGTTTCTGCTACTGCGGAAGTTGATATCCTTGCACCTGTTACGCTCGCACAGACCGCTGGTCTGGACTTCGGTACTGTCGCTTCGGGCGCTGCCGCTGGAACCGTTGCAATCGGCACCGGCGTAGACACGCGCACTTGCTCGGCTGGCCTTGCTTGCGTCGGCGCATCAAGCCGTGGCGCATTTTCGGTAGTAGGTGCTAGCACCTATACCGTAGCTATCACGGTCGCAGCTTCGACCACATTGACCGGCGCAGGAGCGCCGATGAGTCTCGCACTTACGGCGCCTTCTACGCCGACTATTGTCGCAAACGGCTTGCCGCAGACTTTCTATGTCGGCGGAACTCTCACCGTTGGTGCAGCTCAGGCAGCAGGCACCTATACCGGTACCTACAACGTGTCGGCTGATTATCAGTAAGACTTGATCGCGCCGAAAGGCGTGGTCTTCCAAACAGGCAGGCCTCCGCAAGCAGATGCTTTCGGAGGCTTTCTTGTGCCGACTCCATATCCGTTAGCGGGATGGTAACCATATTCTGGCACGCATGGATTGTGGACCAGTGTGGCGGATGATTTGACCAGATCCGCTGTGCCCTAAGTGGATGGGAAAAATAAATGTACGAACTGCTTGGAAAAGCATGTTGGGGTGTGGCTGCCCGGATTGTTATAGGTGCAACATTGCTTTCGGTGGTGCAATTGCCACTGATGTCGCCGGCACATGCGGCGGGTGATTTATTGGTCGCGCCGACCCGAGTGGTGCTCGACGGTCGCCGAGGGACCGAGGTAATATTGAACAATATCGGCAATGAAGAAGCCACATATCGAATCACGCTCGAACTACGCCGCATGAACGACGCAGGTCGGCTGGACGATGTTGATCCGGTCGCAGCGACCGAAAAGGAAAAATCCGCGCTCGCGGTCATTCGCTATGCCCCGCGCCGTGTCACGCTTCCGCCGAACCAGCCGCAATCCATCCGCGTTGGCTTGCAGCCCACGGATACATTGCCCGATGGCGAGTACCGTGCGCACATGCTGTTCCGTGCCATTCCGAAAGCGCCTGCGGCCGGTAGCGCAGAGGATGTAGGTAATGGATTGAAAATACAGCTCATTCCTATCTACGGCATTAGTATTCCAGTCATTGTTCGAAAGGGCAATTTGCAGGCAACAGCTGCACTCAGCAACTTGCGCATCGGCAAGGACAATGAAGGTCCGACGTTGGAGTTCGACATGACGCGCCAGGGCGACAAGTCCGTTTTCGGTGAAGTCCATGTGACCAAAGCCGGCGAAGCTGAGCCGATCATGGTCGCCAAGGGAATTGCCATTTATCCCGAAATCGCCAGTCGAATCGTTTCACTACCGATATCGCCAGAACTCGCTGCAAAAGTGCGCGGCAATATCACCGTGTCCTATTATGAAGCCCCTGAGGCTGGTGGCGGTTTGATTGCGCAAGTGCGGACGGTTCTCCCCTGAACAATTGATCGGGGCTTGACCAGAGCCTGAGATGCGCACGCTTCTTCATAAGGCCGCAAAGGCATTTACAGCATTGGCTGTGGCGACCGGGATCATGGCGATCCCGGTCGCTTCGGCGCATGCTGCCGCTTGGCAGGCCAATGAAGACGACGCATTGCTGTTTGATGTGCGCATGGGACAGTGGCGTGTCGGCGATGGTGTTCGCGGATATCAGACCGACACCGGCGTTTGTGTGGATTTAGCCGACATCATCATCTCATTCGACCTTCCTGTCCGCCTCGACAAAAAGTCGCGCCGCGCAACTGGCTGGTTGTTTGAAGAAGGTCGGACATTCACCCTAGACCGTGAAGCAAATATAGTACAAATCGTGAACAAATCTCAGCCTGTTGGGCCGACAGATGTCCACGACGTTCCAGAAGGCTGGTGCGTCGATGTCAAAAGTCTGGCGACCTGGCTGAATATTGAAATCAAAGCAGATCTATCAAATGCGCTGTTGATAATCAGTGCCGACCGAAAGCTGCCCTTTGAAATGGCGGAGGAGCGCAAAGCGCGTGCAGGCAAAGTTCGTCCGTCCAAAGACTTCGATCTTGCCAGCCTTCCGCAGGCACGCGATCCCTATAAAATGTTCCGCACCCCGTCGGTTGACGTCGTCGCGTCAATAGATGCGATACGCGACAAGCGGGTCGGTAGCCGTTTCAACACACGATATGAAATCTATGCCAGTGGGGAGATTGCCGGAGCATCGTTTGACGCACGCTTGTCCTCAAATAATCGAGGCGTACCGGAGAACCTACGTCTGCGGGCTTATCGAACAGATCCGAATGGCGGGTTGCTCGGCCCGTTGAATGCAACGCATTTCGCGTTGGGCGATGTTGCGACGAATTCAACCCCGCTCGGTATCCAGACTACCTCCGGCCGGGGCGCTTTTGTCACCAACCGACCTCTCAATCGCCCAGCCAGCTTTGACCGCACCGTATTTCGGGGCGAGCTGCCCGATGGATGGGATGCCGAACTCTACCGTAATGACCAACTGATCGGCTTTGTACAAAGTCGGGGTGATGGTCGATACGAATTTCTCGATGTGCAGTTGCTCTATGGGCAAAACCGGTTCGAGGTGGTGCTTTATGGGCCTCAGGGTCAAATCCGCCGCGATGTGAAGATGATTCCGGTCGGCCTCGATTCGATCCCTCCACGCGACACCTATTATTGGGCGGCGGTTCAGGATGCAGGGCGCGATCTGATAAATCTCGGGGGAGCAGAACCCAGCGACTATCTCGGATTACGCGGGGGATTTGGCTTTGAGCGCGGTATCGACCCCAAGACGTCAGTCGCAGGTTCGCTATTTACCTCATTACTGCGCGGCCAGCGCCAATATTATCTGGAAGGCTCCATCCGTCGCGCAATCGGGCCAACACTTGTTGAACTGGCGACCGCGGCTAATCTGGTTGGCGGCTATGCCGTGCGCGGGCAGATATTGGCGCAGGTGGGTCAGACGCTGATAAGCGGCGAAACGGCATCGTTATTCGGCAATTACCAAAGTGAGCGCTATGATCGCGACGTCCGCCGTTTCAATAGCCTTTCGCTCGACCATAGCTTTAAGCTGGGCAGGCAATATCTGCCGATCCGCGCTGAACTGCGCTATATCGACCGTATCGATGGCGGCAGCAGAATTGAGGCCGGGACAAGATTATCATTTAATATCAATAAATTAAATGCTAGCGCAGAGCTTGAATGGGTGAAGGATCGTAGCCCGTCCGGCTTTAGCCCCGATGGCCGCCTTGATGCTTCATTACGTTTGTCGGGCCGGGTTGGGGGCTTACGATTGCGCGGTGAGGCGACCTTCGGACTTTTGGGTGACCCAGGCTTTCGGGAATCTAAAATTACCGGCGAATGGCGCGCCGGTGAAAAATCGGACTGGAAAATCGAAGCGGGATATTCCAACGGAGACTCGCGCGGTCGTTTGGCTCTAGGGCATACCCGCAGGTTCAAGCATTTTGCGCTAACCGGGCAGATCGAGGCGGCGAGCGATGGCTCTGTCGCAGGCGGATTGAGCGTCGCGTTCAGCCTCGGCCCAAATCCGCACAATAACAGCATTCGCGTCGCATCTGAAAAGCTTGCTTCTTCGGGGCAGGCGTTCGCAATCGTGTTTCAGGATGAAAATGCCGACGGCATTCGCCAGCCGAATGAGCCTGTCCAAAAAGAAGTCGAATTAACCGCCGGACTGATAGCGCGAGGTCCACCTACCGACGTTAGCGGGCGAACGATAATCGATGGCCTTCAACCTTATGAGCCGGTGTTGATCGGCATTGATGCCTCAAGCCTGCCCGATCCTTTTGTGCAACCAGCGACAAGCGGCGTTGTGGTAACCCCGCGCCCCGGCGTTCCGGTCATTATTGAACTACCTTTGGTTTCTGCCGGCGAAATATCCGGGAATTTGCAGCGCGAAGGTGGCAAGATATTGAGTGGCGTCGATATTGAGCTGCTCGACAAGGCTGGGCGCGTAGTCAAGACGACGCGGTCGGAATATGACGGATTTTTCCTGTTCGAATTTGTGCCTTATGGCAGCTATAAGTTACGCGTGGCTGCACTTTCGGCCAATGTCGTCGGCGTCGAAACGGTTTTGCCCGCACTTGCGGAGTTAGGCAAATCCAGTGGCAGTGTCGATTTGGGCATTGTAACCGCCAAACCAGCTCAACGCATCGCTGGTGTAGCCAACCCTGCGCAAGCCCCATAGCCGCGGCATACCGCAAAGATACTGTAACTTTATCTCTATCAGTTTCGAACTTCCTCTGGCAGCATATTTTGCGCGGCATAGGGAGCGAGTGGATGGAGCAGGCGGAGCTGAAACCGGGCGATGTGATCAAGCGACATCGGTTGTCCACGCGGATTTGGCACTGGACCAATGCCCTGACGATGCTTGTCATGCTGATGAGCGGGTTGATGATCTTCAACGCCCATTCGCGGCTGTATTGGGGCGACTATGGCGCCAATGATGACAAGGCATGGTTGGTTATCGATGATGCAGGCGATACCGGCTTTATCGAAATCGCTGGCGTTCGTGTCCAAACGACGGGAGTGCTTGGCATCTGGAAAGATTCCGAAGGCGAGGTCAAACGGCGCGCGTTTCCATACTGGATTACCATACCGTCGGGCTATGATTTGCAGGCTGCACGGCGGTGGCACTTCACTTTTGCGTGGATATTGGCGGTTGCGCTAACGCTTTATATGTTGCGCTCCGTCTGGAACGGCCATGTGATCCGTGATTTGCATATCCGCAAATGGGAATGGTCGCCTCGGCATATATGGCACGACATTACCCAGCACGCTCGGCTGCGGTTTCCAACCGGCGCAGCAGCTAAGGACTATAATATATTACAAAAAATCAGTTATATAGGCGTAATATTCATATTGCTGCCATTGATTATTTTCACCGGCCTGACAATGTCTCCGGCAATGAATGCAGCGTGGCCGTGGTTGCTTGATTTGTTCGGCGGGCGGCAGTCGGCGCGGTCGCTGCACTTCATTGCGGCGCTCGGGCTGGTTGCGTTCTTCTTTGTCCATATCATGATGGTATTACTGGCGGGGCCGATCAACGAAGTCCGATCGATGATTACTGGCAAGTACACATTGCCGGGCAAAGTCGAACCGGACCTAGAACCTGAATTGCCGAAAGGAGAACCGGCATGACCAATTCCAAGCTTGTTGTGCCACGTCGCAAATTCCTGACCGGAGCCGCCTTGGGTGGTAGTGGGTTGTTGCTCGCGGGTTGTGATGCACTGACTGAAAATGCTGGCTTTCGATCTTTTCTGCGCAGCGGCGAGGCGCTCAACAAAGGCGCGCAGCGGCTGATCATGGACCGCTCTGCATTGGCACCCGAATTTTCTGCAGCCGACATTTCACCTATCTTCAAAGCCAATGGCTCGGTCAGCGGTGACACGCCTGCGTATAATGCCCATGTCGCAAATAAATTTGCTGACTGGCAGCTGCGTATCGATGGAATGGTCCGCAATCCGTTGTCGCTTGACCTAGCTCAGTTGATGAAAATGCCGTCGCGCGAACAGATTACCCGGCATGACTGCGTCGAAGGATGGAGTGCAATCGGCAAATGGCGCGGTACGCCGCTCGGGATGTTGCTCAAGCAGGCAGGACTGTCGACCAAGGCACGCTACATCGTCTTCCATTGCGCCGACCAATGGGGCCCGGGTGTGCCTTATTATGAATCGGTCGACCTGATCGATGCTTTTCATCCGCAAACCATCTTGGCGTGGAGTATGAATGACGGTGTTCTGCCAGTTCGTCACGGCGCACCGCTGCGGCTACGCGTCGAACGGCAACTCGGCTATAAACAGGCAAAATATGTGATGCGGGTCGAGGCGACCGATGACCTCAAAAAATTCTACGGCGGCAATGGCGGCTATTGGGAAGACGCGCACGACTATGACTGGTATGCTGGAATCTAGTCTTGCGATTTGATGGGGTTGGTGGTCAAAGCCTTGGCAAGAGTTCAAGGAGAAGCCCCCAATGAAGACCCGCGCCGCAGTTGCCTTTGAAGCCAAAAAGCCGCTTGAGATTGTCGAGCTCGATTTGGAAGGGCCAAAGGCGGGAGAAGTGCTGGTCGAGATCATGGCGACGGGGATTTGCCATACCGATGCCTATACGCTCGATGGTTTTGACAGCGAAGGTATTTTCCCGAGCGTTCTGGGCCATGAAGGGGCGGGCATAATTCGCGAGGTCGGCGCTGGCGTGACTTCGGTGAAGCCTGGCGATCATGTAATCCCGCTTTACACGCCGGAATGTCGCCAGTGCAAAAGCTGCCTGTCGGGCAAGACCAATTTGTGCACGGCTATACGGGCGACGCAGGGCAAGGGCCTGATGCCCGATGGTACATCGCGCTTCAGCTACAAAGGCCAGACAATCTTCCATTATATGGGATGTTCGACCTTTTCGAACTTCACCGTGCTCCCTGAAATCGCTGTCGCCAAAATCCGCGAGGATGCGCCGTTCCAATCGAGCTGCTATATTGGCTGCGGCGTTACGACGGGTGTCGGCGCAGTGGTCAATACCGCCAAGGTACAGGTCGGCGATAATGTTGTCGTCTTTGGCCTCGGCGGGATCGGCCTCAACGTTATTCAGGGTGCTAGGCTGGCGGGTGCGGGCAAGATCATCGGCGTCGATATCAACCCGGACCGAGAGGAATGGGGCCGCAAGTTCGGGATGACTGCGTTCCTCAACAGCAAGGGCATGAGCCGCGAAGATGTCGTTGCTAAAATCGTCGAGATGACCGACGGCGGTGCGGACTACACCTTCGATGCGACGGGCAACACCGAAGTGATGCGCACCGCGCTCGAGGCCTGCCACCGCGGCTGGGGCACCAGCATCATTATCGGCGTCGCCGAAGCCGGCAAGGAAATCGCAACGCGTCCGTTTCAGCTCGTGACTGGCCGTAACTGGCGCGGCACTGCTTTTGGTGGTGCCAAAGGGCGTACCGACGTTCCAAAGATCGTCGACATGTACATGACTGGCAAGATCGAGATCGATCCGATGATTACGCATGTCATGGGGCTTGAGGATATCAACAAGGCGTTCGACCTGATGCACGCAGGCGAGAGCATCCGAAGTGTTGTGGTTTACTGATTTATTAGGAGAGAAAATATGTACAGTCACATGATGGTGGGCAGTAACGACATTGCCCGTTCAAAGAAATTTTACGATGC
>JBGSPK010000401.1:0-4632 GCA_041738665.1 Sphingorhabdus sp.
CTTGGCCGCAAATATGTGTCGGTCGACATGATGGCAGCCGCCGCAGAATAATCGGACAATCGGTGACGGGTTGTCCAAGAGGATGACCCGGAAATCGCTAATCAGGTGGTTTCCACCTTTGAACAGGGAGACGGGTCAACCCGCCTCCCTTTCTTTTTGCCTCTTTCTCCCTGTTCGCCCGCCCGTTTCGGGCACGATGTAACAGGACTGTCGCTTTGCTCTGCAAAGGGCAGGCCCAAGAACCGGAGAGAGAAGATGTTCGCGAGAACCGAAAGATTATTGTTACGGCCCAGCTGGCCCGAGGACGCCGCCGAACTGCACCGGGCGATTGCAGACGAAGGTATCGTTCGCAATCTGGCACGCGCGCCTTGGCCTTATACCGAAGAAGAAGCTGTTCGCTTCGCGACAACAGACCATGACGCTACCTACCCCGCGTTTCTTCTGATGTTGCGTACCGATGCCGCCCCGCGCCTGATAGGCGCCTGCGGCCTTGGCCAACGCGACGGTGAAGCGGAGTTGGGTTATTGGATTGCGCGGCCCTATTGGGGCTTGGGCTTTGCCAGCGAGGCAGGCCGCGCAGTCATGCACATCGCCAAAGCCATCGGGCACCGCAAGCTTGTTGCCGGCCACTTCACCGATAACCCTGCATCGGGCCACGTCCTGCGCAAATTGGGCTTCCGCGATACCGGACGGAGCGAGCAACGTCACAGCAAGGGACGGGGCAGAGCGATGACTTGCGCGCTTTACGAAAAGTCGCTGGCAGACAGCGATGAGTCTGGTGTCGCGATGACCGATGTCCCCACGTTCAGCATGCGGGAATATTTTGACCGGCTGCAAGCGGCTTAGGCTGCTGCAGCGCCAACATTGCTGCCACCCGCTTCGGGACGATATTCAGGTACGAGTTCACTCAAGAGGCCGAGTGCAGCATTACGGTCTCCCGCATGCACATGCGATTCGAGCTGCTCAAGCAATTTGGAGAGATTTTTCCATTCAATATGCCCCTCCATGGCCTGCATGATTCGCTTGTGTTTGGTAGGCATCGGATTCTCGCCGATCAGCAACTCTTCGAAAAGCTTTTCGCCTGGTCGCAACCCGATTTCCTCAATTGCAATATCCCCATCGGGATTGGTCTCATCGCGTACAGTCAGTCCCGACAAGTTGATAAGCGTCGATGCGAGGTCATAAATTTTTACCGGCTTGCCCATGTCGAGCACGAAAACTTCGCCGCCCTCCGCCATGCTACCGGCCTGAATGACCAATTGGGCGGCTTCTGGAATAGTCATGAAATAACGGATGATATCTTTGTGCGTCAGCGTGACAGGTCCACCATTGGCAATCTGCTCCTTGAATCTTGGAACGACTGAACCGCTCGACCCAAGCACATTACCGAAGCGCACCATTGAAAATCGGGTTTTTGAACCGGTCTTCGCTTTGGCTTGCAAAATCTGTTCGCATACCCGTTTGCTGGCACCCATAACATTGGTCGGGCGCACAGCTTTGTCAGTGCTGATCAGGATGAAATGCGACACGCCGCATTTTTCCGCCGCTAGCACCATATTTTTCGTCGAAATGATATTGTTGCCCATGCCCGATATCGGATTGTGCTCCAATAAGGGCACATGTTTGTAGGCCGCAGCGTGAAACACGGTATCTGGGCAGTAAGAGGCAAGTAACGATGCAACAGGGCGCGCCGCAGTGGTATTGATTAGCTCGGGTATGACTTCAATGTCTGCGCGGAAATGGCCCGAAGCCATGTGACCCACCAACTCTTGCTCAATCTTGTAAAGCGCATATTCGGTCATCTCGACCAACACCAGCCTCCGCGGGCCGATAGCCATGATTTGCCGGCAGAGCTCGCTGCCGATGGAGCCGCCAGCCCCCGTTACTAAGACGGTCTTGCCGATTATGGTCCGGCCCATCAAAAGTTGATTGGGCGCAACCGCATCACGGCCAAGCAAATCATCAACCTCGACTTCACGGAGGTCAGCGATTGTTACTTTGCCCGCCACGATATCCTGTATTTGCGGCAAGGTTTGCACATGAACGCTGAGTTGCCGAAGCTCATCTACGATTTTTTTTCGGGCGCTGCGGCTCATGCTTGGGACAGCAAGCAGTATATCGGTCACACCCAAACGCACGACCTGCTCCTTCAGTTCGCTTGAATAAAACACCGGATTTCCGTCGAGCCGCTGACCTTTCAACCTTATATCATCGTCGATAAAACCCAGCAGAAACATGCCCGGATAGTGCCGCGTCGACAAAGCAAGTTGCTGACCAGCACTTCCCGCACCGTAAATCAGTACCCGCCTTGCTTCCCCGCCGAATGCACGTTGGCCGAGAAGGTCGCTGATAATATATCGTACGGTAATCCGGCTAAGCACCAGTCCGAGGAAAAATAAAATCGGAACGAGTATACCTATCGTGCGGGGTACGCCAGGGACTGCCATAATTGTAAAGGTGACAGTCATAGCCAACATGAAAATAAGCATCGCGCGCGCAAGTTCGGTAATCGTGCCTGAGCCAGCAAACCGGAATATCGATCGATAAACGCCAAACATGAGAAACAGTGGCGGCCAGAACAGGAACGAAGCGAGCAGTACGTTTCTGACCGGTGTGGTCCAAAGTTGCCAATCCCCCAAGCGCAACGAAAAGGCCAACCAAATTGCAAGTACGCAAATCGCGGAGTCTGCAAGAAATGCGATGATTTTCTTTGCCCGCCTGTCGAGATTGGCGAGCCAAGACAGCCCCGATATTATGATTGTAGCAATTTGATGGGTGGGGGATTGTTTGCGATCCAGCATTATTATCTACATTCTGCTGATGCCGATTTCCGGCATGCCTAAAGGAACAATGTTGGCCCCCTTACGCGATTAACTTGCTATACTCAACTATTACCAATCTATGCCTGAGGCCGCATGTCGCCTTAATAGCACGGCCGGTGCGCAACCTTGAGTGCGGGAGAGCTTTATGCTGCTACAGCGGTAAGCTGGTATTCAACTGCTGGTTTATAACCATCTTTGGCATATCCCGCTCGCTTGGCGGAAATCTTTGCCAGATCAGCTTCACCCTGTGCGAGTAGCAATCGGTCGTCTTGGTCCCATGGATGATATCCGGGTCGGAAAAATCCTGCCCATGGGCGGAGGACATTGCGGCCTATGCCGCCTCTACCGAAGCCTGTTTGCAGAACCCGTTTCAGTGACCAGAAAAACCCGTAGCCATCTTGCCGGAGGAGTTCGATCTGACCCAGCGTGCGGTTTATGAAGAAACTTGTCGTCACGGCCAGCATGAAAAGGCTGCGCCACAGATAGCAGCGGACTGGATTCCAATCCTTTACGGCATAATTCCAAACATCGAACGCCACGCCCTTATGCTCGACTTCCTCGATCGCATGCCATAGCCACAGCTCAAACATATCATCGTCAACACCGGCAAGATGATCACGATTCTCAAGCAGCTCGGCGGCGATGATAGCCGTGAAATGCTCGATACACATCGTCGCGGTCAGCTTTACCGTGTCACTTGCATCCTCGAAAAATGCGACAAATCCTCTGATTTTGCGGTCAAGCGGGGCGATGTCATAACCGGCGTTGATGAGTGCCTTGTTCATGGCAACATGCTCACGGCTGTGTCCGGCCTCTTGTTCGATGAACGCCTCAACTTCCGGACGCAACGAAGCTGGGACACGATCAACCCACGGTATCAGACTGCGAATCATGAATGTCTCACCATGTGGAAAGACAGCGGACAGCGCATTGAAAAATGCAGTAGCATAGGGATCTTTTCGAACCCAGTGGCGCTCGGTCAATGCATCCGGCATTGCGCGAAAACCACGCGGGACGATGCTTGGTCGAGCATCGGCGGGAATGGCCCTAAGGCCTGAGTTCTGGGTCGCATCCATGGCCCAGTCCTACACGGCGGGCATGAAATTGCGTTTAACACCGTTGGTTAACCCGGCATCAATGTTGTAAATATTCTATATATTTTATAGGCTTGTCTAGCATATCCGGTAAATCAGATCATCTTCAATATAAGCAAAAAACTGCTGCTATTGGCTGCGTAGACCGTTTAGCCTAATGTGAAGATGCCACGTTAGCAGGCACCCAAAAAACAGAAAGTCCAACGGTCGTGAACATCGAAAATGCGGCGGCACCGCGCCGGTTAAGTCCCGAAGCCAGCCGATTGGCTGCATTGGAGGCAGCGCGTGAACTCCTACTGGAGGCAGGGCCACAGGCGGTGACCCTGAAAGCTGTCGCAGGACGCATTGGCCGGACACATGCCAACCTGCTCCACCATTTCGGATCCGCATCCGGACTGCAGCGCGATCTTGCCGCCTATATGGGCAGCAGTATTTGTGCAAAAATCGGTGAGGCCATTGTGCAAATGCGCGGTGGCGTGGTTACGCCGCATGAATTGGCCGATCTGATCTTCGACCAATTTGACCGCGAAGGTGCGGGCGCCCTTGCGTCCTGGATGCTGCTTTCTGGAAACGAAGATGCGCTCGATCCGATCGTCGAGGCGATCCACAATCTGGTGGACGAAATTGCAGAAGATGGCCACGCCGACAGTTCGCTGCACGAACTTACGCTCGAAATGGTCCTTATGGCTTTGGGTGACGCTTTATTGGGCGGTCCG